>NZ_JBHVSK010000013.1:0-146939 GCF_042885235.1 Paenibacillus sp. NPDC058071 | reverse complement strand
GACCCCTTGAAGACGACGAGGTTGATAGGCTGGGGGTGGAAGCACAGCAATGTGTGGAGCTGACCAGTACTAATCGGTCGAGGGCTTATCCAAAAATCACCCCAAAAAGTGAAGAATGGCTACGAAGCTCATTCCGATTACTTTTCGGGGACCCCGGTAAGACCGGGAACGCTAAAAGAGTTTCAAACTTTCGCATCCAGTTTTCAGCGTACAAAGCTGAATACATATGGCCCGTTGGTCAAGGGGTTAAGACACCTCCCTTTCACGGAGGTAACAGGGGTTCGAATCCCCTACGGGTCACCAATTTTACCCCAAAAGTGAAGTTGTACTTCGAAGGTTATTCCGAATACTTTTCGGGGACCCGGGTTCAAATTAAATATTATGGAGGCTTAGCTCAGCTGGGAGAGCATCTGCCTTACAAGCAGAGGGTCGGGGGTTCGATCCCCTCAGCCTCCACCATCTTTACAATCACTTGCTTGGTCGAGTGAAAATAGGAAGCAATTGCTTCTAATGCGGAGCTGTGGTGTAGAGGCCTAACATGCCTGCCTGTCACGCAGGAGACCGCGGGTTCGAATCCCGTCAGCTCCGCCATTTTTAACCAAATACGCCGGTGTAGCTCAGTTGGTAGAGCAACTGACTTGTAATCAGTAGGTCGTGGGTTCGACTCCTATCGCCGGCACCATCTTTACTTTTAGAAAATATGCATGCGGTCGTGGCGGAATTGGCAGACGCGCTAGATTCAGGTTCTAGTGGTGTAACAGCCGTGGAGGTTCGAGTCCTCTCGACCGCACCATATGCGGAAGTGGCTCAGCGGTAGAGCATCGCCTTGCCAAGGCGAGGGTCGCGGGTTCGATTCCCGTCTTCCGCTCCATAGTTTTGCGGCCTTAGCTCAGCTGGATAGAGCGTTTGACTACGAATCAAAAGGTCAGGAGTTCGAATCTCTTAGGCCGCGCCATCTTTACTTCAGAACGGGATGTAGCTCAGCTTGGTAGAGCACCTGGTTTGGGACCAGGGGGTCGCATGTTCAAATCGTGTCATCCCGACCATGAATGAAATCGAAGCTTGTACAACGTTTCCAACGGATGTACAGGCTTTTTTTGTTTTTGCCGCAGGAACGCTATGCTACAATAGAAGAACACTACATAAGAAATGCGAGGTACTGCTATGTTGCGATTTGGCATTATCGGTTCGAATTTTATTACGGAGTCGTTCGTAGATGCAGTGAATCAGGCAAATGACATTTCCGTAACGGCTATTTTCTCTAGAACGAAGGAGAAAGCGGAGGCGTATGCCGAAAAAAACGGGATTCCGAATGCGTTCACAAGCCTTGAGGAGATGGCGGCCAGCCCGCTTATCGATGCCGTTTATATAGCGAGCCCGAACTCGCTGCACGCCACGTATGCCGTTTTATTTATGAACGCAGGCAAGCATGTGCTTTGTGAGAAACCGATCACTTCGAATGCGAAGGAATTGAACATCATGATCGAAGCTGCCAAACGTAACGGCGTGCTGCTGATGGAAGCGATGAAATCGACATTCGTTCCGAACTTCGAAGCAATTAGAGAGCATTTGCCGAAGCTTGGCAAAGTGAGAAGCTATTCCGCTACCTACTGCCAATACTCCTCCCGCTACGATAAGTATAAACAAGGTGAAGTGTTGAACGCCTTCTTGCCGGAGTTATCGAACGGATCGCTGATGGATATCGGCACCTATTGCATTCATCCGCTGGTAGCGCTGTTCGGAAAGCCGGAGCGCGTACAGGCGAATGCGGTGATGCTGGATTCCGGCGTCGACGGAAAAGGCACGCTGATTCTTAGCTATCCCGATATGGAAGCGATCGTGCATCATTCGAAAATTTCGAATTCCAGCTTGCCTTCTGAAATTCAAGGCGAAGAAGGCAGCATGCTGATCGATCAAATCAGTCAGCCATCGGGCGTTCGCATTCACTACCGCGATGGACGTGTAGAGGATGTGAGCCGGCCGCAAGCGAACAACACGATGGTGTATGAAATACAAGCGTTCGCCGATTTGGTGAAAGCGGGTCAACTGGAGTCGACAGTCAATTCTTATGCCAATTCGCTTGCCGTTATGGAAATTATAGATGAGGCGCGGAGGCAGATTGGTCTAACCTACCCGGCTGATCGCGAATAGGCAAAAGAGCAAACGTGCCTGCGGAAGCATTCGATGCATACCGCAAAAGGCACGTTTGCCCTTTTTTTGTTTTTTAGCCTACAAGAACTGCTTCTGCGGACTCGGGAGTGGCTTCTTTCATTAAAAAAGCGGAAATTTCCTGGAAACGTTTGGAGAGCGTAGCTGCAGAAACCTCGTATTTTTCAGCCAGCTCGTTTTGAGTCGTCTGAAGGTCGTGTACTTCGCATAACATATATTCCAGAGCGGCGCAAATGACGCCTGGTTTGCGGTAGGAAGGCTTGGTCGTGGTTGAAAAATCATGCCATACCATAATCGCCATCGCAATTTGATCCGCTTTGTAATCGTGCTTTAAAGCTTCGATGAGTTGATGCGCCGTTTCTGCATAGAGAGGAACGCTCCATTCCATCTGCTTGTCGATCAGCAGAGGCAGGTCCTCCATCCCGATGACACGGGCTCCTTTGCCGATTGCGGCTGCTGCTTCCCGTTCTTCGCGTGCTGCCTGCTCGTCTTTGGCGATACAGCATTTTTTGTACTTGCTTCCGCTGCCGCAATGGCAAAGCTCGTTTCTACCCAACTTAGACATAACTTCTTTCGTGCTCCTTCTGACATAAATTTTTGCAGTAAAATACTATCATACCATAAATCCGCTTCCATAACATCGGATAAGCATTATTCGGAATGTTTGGATACAATTGGGTGATCCTGTGGGCCTAGCTTTATTCGCAAAGTCTTTATTGTTATAATTACGTCTAGAAACAATTAGAAATGAGATGCATTGGGAGGTAACAAACATGACAACACAACAGGATGCCAAATTGAATAAATATGCCGAGCTCATCGTTCGAGTAGGCGCGAATGTGCAGGAAGGCCAAGAGGTTTTTATTAACGGATCTGTCGAAATTGCCGGATTGGTACGGTTAGTCGCGGCAAAATCGTACGAAGCCGGAGCAAGCAACGTACATGTGGATTGGTCGGATGAGACGCTGACCAGGCTGAAATACGAGAAAGGCGCTGAGGAGCTGTTCAGCAAGTATCCGGAATGGGAAAAGGCAAAGCGCGACGATTTCGTCGCTCGAAGAGCCGTCTTCATCTCGATTGTGTCCTCGAGTCCGGATTTGCTGAAAGGCATCGATTCGAAACGGATTTCAAGCTTCCAGAAAGCATCCGGCCAAGCGCTGCAAAACTTCAGAAAAGCGATGCAGGCGGATAAAGTGAGCTGGACGGTCGTTGCGGCGGCAGGCAAGGAATGGGCCGCGAAGGTGTTCCCTGGAGTCTCTCAAGAGGAATCTGTCGAGCAGTTATGGGACGCCATCTTCGCAGCTGTTCGCCTTGATGCGGAGAACCCCGTAGAAGCATGGAAGAAGCATAATGAAGTGCTGCATGAGAAAGGCGATGTTTTGAACCAGAAGCGGTTTAAAAAGCTGCATTACACGGCTCCGGGCACTGACCTGACGATCGAGCTGGCCGATAAGCATCTGTGGGTAGCAGCCGGCAGCATCAATGAGCAAAACGTTCCGTTTATGGCGAATATGCCAACGGAAGAGGTGTTCACCGTACCTCTCAAGACGGGCGTTAACGGGTATGTATCGAGCACGAAGCCGCTAAGCTATGGAGGCAACATTATCGACCGGTTCAAACTGACGTTCGAGAATGGACGGATCGTGAAGGTTGAAGCCGAGGAAGGCGAAGCGATTTTGCAGCAGCTTGTCGATACCGACGAAGGCTCGCATTATTTGGGCGAGGTGGCGCTGGTACCTCACTTCTCGCCGATTTCACAGTCCAACATTTTGTTCTACAATACACTGTTCGACGAGAATGCTTCCAACCATCTGGCTATCGGCAGCGGCTATGCTTTTAACGTAGAAGGCGGCAAGACGATGACGGCGGAAGAACTGGCGGCAAACGGAGTTAACGACAGTATTACGCATGTCGATTTCATGATCGGCTCCGAGGAGATGGATATCGACGGTATTCTGGCGGACGGAACGGCAGTACCGATCTTCCGCGGGGGAAATTGGGCGATCTAAATAAAGAAGGCTCATAGCTGCTGCAGCCGGCGGTACGCTGCGAGCCAGACCCTAGATCAGAGGAGGAGAAACCGATGAGCTTTCTTAATAAAGTAAAGGCAAGCGTCGCTGAAGCGAGCGACAAGGTGAAGGCCGGTGTTGCCGAAGCGAGCGACAAAGTAAAGGCTGGCGTTGCCGAGGCGGGAAGCAAGGCGAAGACGCTAGTGGAGGTCAACCGGTTGAAGCTGGCCAATCATTCCAAGTTGAATGAGATCGAGGCTCAATACCGAGAAATCGGTAAAATCGTCTACAGCGCGGGACTTGCTCAGTCTGAAGAAGCGGTGGATTCCCCTGAGATGAAACCGTATTTCGACCGGATCAAGTGCCTTCAAGACGAGATTGAACATAACTTGAAGGAAATCAAGTTTATATCGGAAGGCATGACAATCGAGTCCGATGAGACCGATGCGGTGTTGAAGCCTTTGCTGGAACAGCAAGCTAGCTCTAGTGCAGATTCAAGCGATCCAACGGATCGAAAAGAATAATGAAGGGCATCGAAGCATGACGAGGCGGGGTGATAGCAGATGGCGAAAAATAAGAAGGGGGTCTCTAACGGCCCAGCAAGACATGGCGTTAAAGTGCAGGAGGACAAAGCGCCTACCTTAAAAGACCTGCTTGGCGCCGACGTATTGAGCAAATTGCGGCAGCAGGCGGACGAGCTGAAAACGGCTGCCGAGCAGGAGAGACAGGCGAAACTGGCTAAAGCCGAGGACGAGCGGAAACGAGAGCAGAAGCGTCTGGAGAACGACATGTCTTATTTGCTGGACAACAGCAAGCAAAATTGGCGCGAGTTTAAATAAATCGGTATAACATAAAAGGAATCATCGCTCTCGTAGGCGTGATTCCTTTTATGTTTATTATGCCATTTTTCCGCTGTTTGGTGCAGGAGCGGGGTCGTTCTCATTTTCGGATTCGTACCGTTCCAGCTTCCCCGAAGCCGTTCCGGATTAAGCAGACCTTGCTGTTCGAGTTTTTTTCTCGTTTTTTTCGCTTTGCTTGTTGCCATCGGCATAGAGCCTCCTTTAACGTCAAGTACAGCTTCATTATAATTGAATCCGCCGATGAGGGGAAGCCGCATCATTTGCAAGGCATATAACGGTAATCTGTGTAAAGAGCGGCGCGATTGGTAATGACCAGATTTCCGCCGGGCAGCTTGCTTATCCGGTAGTAAACGATGTAATTGCCGTCGGGATCTCCGGACAGAGAGGCTCTGATGAGCAGCGACTGACTGGATTCGTTTTTGACAAGCAGGGAAACGACGGCAAGCGGAACGGGTCCGGGATCGCCTTCGGGAACATAGAGCCGTCCGTTATTCGTGATGATATGCAGGTTGCAAAACATATTGCCGCTGATTCTTGCGTTCCAATAGCGTTCGAAATAGTCGATTACTTTGGATCGAGTGCTGAACCGAAGCGGAAGGCGCATATAGTTGTCGCCGTTTACCGTTCTGATTTGGCTTGTATTGGCCGAGTCGTATACTTGAAACCAAAGCCGCTCGGCTTGATTGATGAAGGTACGCAACCGCGGCAGCGGAGTTTCCTTAAAGACAGCCATAGTGGCAGGACTCCTTTCTGTAAAGGAATATTGTTTCTAGTATCCTATTGAAGGACTGTCCGTTTGGTGAGAGTGAATCAGCGGATTGCGATGCCTAGAGAGGAATTTCATGCCATGTGTTGAACCTTACATAGATAAGTACAGAATGGGACTAATGAACGAAGGAAAGAAGGCGGAGCTGTGATGAAAAGAAAACTAGTTGTCAGCGATATTCACGGCTGCTACGAGGCGTTCAATAGACTGTTAGAGCGAGCTGCCTACGATCCGGCGCAAGACCAATTGCTGCTGCTCGGCGATCTGGTTGATAAGGGGCCAGACAGCAGGCTTGTCGTGGAGCAGGCGATCGCTCTTGTCCGCGATTGCGGAGCAATTGTTATTCAAGGCAATCATGATGAACGGTTTGTTGACGTGGTGAGAGGAAGCGCAGCCGCAAAGGCAAAGTTTTTGAAGCATGGGGGATTGGAGACGCTCCGCAGCTACATAGGGCCATCAGCAACAACCGGCCGAGATTCTGATGAAGAACTGCTGCGGTCTTTGGCGGAGACAGTAAATGAGCGATTTGCCCATCATATCGATTTCCTTAAAGGACTTCCTTATTACTTTGAGGATGAGGATTATATTTTTGTGCATGCGGGAATTAACCCTCATTATGATGACTGGAAGAAGCAGCCGAAGCGAGATTTTTTGTACATCAAGCAGCCCTTTCATTCGGCGCAGCTATCCGTTTCGAAAACCGTTGTATTCGGACATACGAAAACAGTCGATTTGCATGGCAAGCCCGACGTCTGGTTCGGCAATGGAAAAATCGGCATCGACGGCGGCTGCTCCAGCGGCTATCAGCTCAATGCGCTGGAGCTCTCTGGCAAGAACCAAATTCGCGTTCATTCCGTGAGAGCATGAGTGTATATCGACCAAATTCGACAAGAATCTTCTCTGTTTTTGTGGCTTTGCACAGCGGAAGAGAACGATTTCCGAAATAATTAAAAAAATTTCTAAATAAAGTCATTTATGAGCAGGGAGGTGACGAAGATTGTCGAACTAATAAGCGTAAAGAACTATGAAAAATTTAGCTTTTGAGGTGCTGTAATTGCTAACTAAGTTAGGGAGAGTTATCTTCTTTGCTGTTATTTTGTTGTCCCTATCCTTTCTTTCTTCACAAATAATACCGGCGTACGCGGGTGATCACAATTCTTATAGGAATATCCCTATCGAAGAATGGCAAGTAAGCTGGGAAACGGACACGGAGCAATTGGAAGGATTCGATGTTCGCCATGCTGCTGAGCATCTCGCCCACAGAGATTGGTTTGCTACCCAGAAGCTATTGATGCTAGATGACAACCGGACCGCTTGGTTCAAGCTTAAGCTGCCGGAAATTTCCCAAGTCAATTATGGGATCTTGTTTAAAAAAGTGTATGCGCAAGATATCCGGGTTTATATGGACAATCAAATCGTTTACGAGTCTTATCGGGATTACGGAAACGATCAAAATAAATTCGTTTTAAAGTTTTCGCCGGACGATTCCTATAAAGACATTTATATTTTACTGTATAGCCAGACGACCCGGATGGGGATAGAAACGCTTGTTGAAGGCGAGTATCAGGAATTAATTAAAAGCTATATGCAAAACGATATGCTTGATGTGATCCTAGGCGCCGCATTAATTTTTATTTCGGTGAGCTTGTTGATTTGTTTGCTTATCGTCAGAAAGACTTATTTGCGCGGATGGAGTTCGTTATGCTTTGTCGTCATGAGCTTCGGAGTAATGGTCGTAGCATATTCTCCGTACAGCTACATGTTCTTTGAGGACTTTGAATTTTTTACTTACTATATGTTCGATGTCGCTTCTACTGTTGTATTGCCGTTTATTTTTACATTCTTTGAGCATCTGTTTGGAAAAGGACCGCGTTCTATTATCTCAAGGTACAAAAAAATTCAAATTACCATCTCCGTCATCAGCATTGTTTGGCTGATTCTCGGAATTACGCTGGGCGGAGCGGTAGAGCAAGCTTACAAATTGGTCATTTCATTGGCCTTTGGACTTTCGCTCTTGGTCGGCATTCTAATTCTTTTATTTATATTGATTTATTATTGTTCGAAAAATAACCAGGAGTCGATTATCGTCGCCTGTGGATTTGGAATGTTTGGGGTTATCGCGATTTGCGAAATTTTATGGTATTACTACAATCATCAAAATTATGATTTGTTTTATTGGAAGTGGGGATTTCTTGCATTCATCGTCTCGCTCATTACGATTCTTTTAAGAAGAACCATTATGAACTATGAGCAGATGATCAAATACTCCAGGGAGCTCGATGTCTTCAATAATGAGCTGCAGCGGGCGGAGAAAATGGAGATTATTAGCCAACTGGCTGCATCCGTTGCCCACGAGGTTCGCAATCCGCTTCAAGTCACTCGAGGTTTTCTGCAGCTGCTCGGCAATAAAACGGAGGATAGCAGCGCGGAGAAAGGTTATATTCATCTTGCGATAACCGAGCTTGATCGGGCATCCGAAATCATAACCGATTTTCTTACGTTTGCGAAGCCTCAGGTTGAACACCCTCAACTGCTGGATCTGACGAAAGAGCTCATGCAGCTGAAAGTAATCCTCATTCCAATGGTTACGCAGCACGGGGGAGAGCTGAAGATTAAAACAGAAGATAATCTGTTTATTCGCGGGAGCTCCTCGAAATTTAAGCAAGCATTGATTAACTTGATTAAAAACGGCGTGGAAGCCTGCTCCGATCAGATGGTTATTCAAGTATGGGCGTACAGTCATGACGAATATGCCGTTATTCATATTAAGGATAATGGCGAAGGGATGGACGAGGAAACAATCGCGAGGTTAGGTGAGCCTTATTACTCGAAGAAGTCGAAAGGAACTGGACTCGGGCTGATGGTGACCTACCGAATCGTTGAGGCGATGCAAGGATTCATCCATTTTGAAAGCAGCAAGGGTCAGGGTACGGAAGTCATCCTTCGACTGCCCTTAACGCAAAAATAACGCCTGCATAGGCGTTATTTTCGTTTCTACCACATTGGAGCTCTAACGCTCGGATCATTGATGACTTCAGCAGGATTTGGCGGGATGACTAGGTAGAACTTATTGCTCTTCTCTTCCAAAGCTTCAACTTCAATATCGTCAGGTACAACAATTCCAAAAGAATCTGCAAGCGCTTTTTTAGGGTCGGCAAGAAGCTGCTTCTTGAATTCAGCGTCTTCCCATGCTTTCTGAATAATTTGATTGCGTAAAATTTGTTCAGCGGACATACCCGATCACCCTTTTTATGAGAATAGTTACCTAAGACTTTATAACTAACTTTAACATAATTAATTACATATTTCTACAATATTTTTCAAAAAAAGAGAGACTCTGTTTAGAGCCTCTCTTTTTAATCAATCTATAAATAATAACACGTTTAATTGAGGCTTAGATTACCACATTTCTTGCTTAATTGTGATGTCGTCTGAAGTAGGTTTTGCAGGACTTTGCGGAAGAACAATGAACATCTCGTAGGAGGATTCTTCCAACGTTTTAAGAACAATGTGTTCAGGGACATCGATACCTAGCGCATCTTTAATCGCCAGTTTGGGATCGGTTAAAAGCAATTGTTTAAACTCTTCATCGTTCCAAGCTTTTTCAATTAACTGTTCTTTTAATGATGCGTTTGTCATAGGTAGCAACTCCTTTAAAGTATATTTATACTTTATTAGTATACCTTACTACCCATTAGGAAACTAGTAAATTTTATATCAATAAACAAATAAAGGGTATATCTAAAGTTAATTGTGCTTTAAATAGTGGTGCAATCCGCCGGCCAGCAGATCCGCTTTTCTTTCCCGTATACGAGCAGCTGTATTTACAAGCTGGTTAACGATAGTTTCAGAAAATGTACTCAGATATGGGAGCTTTAAAGCCGAAGACGGAAGTGGCGGCCATAGAGCCAGACGCTCCAGAAAGCGGTCAAGCGCCATATGTAAATGAATTTCCTTCATGATGGCATCAGAATCCTGCGCGTGCTCATAGTGTCCTAACATCGACAACAAACTGTTGTAGCTGCCATTCTCTAAGTCCTCCCGCCAGTCCTGCCAATCGTCCGCCATCTGGAGAACGGTCAGCGCGCGATCTACCCATTGTTCGGCAATATCGATAAAAGCGGGCTGGCCCGTCAGCAGCATAGCGCCGGTGCTGTATAGCTTGACGGGAGCCGCCTTTCTCGCAAGCAGAAGCGGGTCGATTTGAAAGTAGTCGTCCTTCTTTTCAGAAACGACGGCAACCGCCCATTCTTGAACATATTTGCGCATATAGGACCAAAAGGGGGAATCGCCCGGAAAGAGTTCCTGAAACAGCAGCTGTGATTCTATATGAAACAAATGGCCTAGCGCCAGCAAGTCGCCTGTATGTTCCCTGTCCGCATCCATCGCATCGTCGACGATAAAATAATAGAGCATATAGAAAAGACCAGCTGTTGTAAGCTGACCGGCTTGTTTGCGGCTCAAAGGGACCGCGTCCGTCATCCAATACGGCAGCAGGTAGCAGATATAGTTTTTGGCGCTGTCCGCCTTGAACGGATCGTAATGCTCCAACTGCTGCTGTCCAAGTGTGGAGAACGGCTCCGGGAAACGTCCGATTTTTGCTCGAACCTCTTCAAATACGGTACGGACGTCTTCTTCGTATGGCTTGAAGTACTCCATTGTGTTGGAAGCTCTCCTTTACTTTTGGCTCAAAACGGAAATCATGACTATAAGTGAGGGGAAGCGCTGCGGGTCAGAGGGTTCTTCCGATCGCCGTTAAAGCCTGATTCCTTTATCTTATAAATATTTACGGTAGGAATCTGGCTTTAAAAGCGACCACTATCGTTTCTCCAGAATCCCTCTGCCCTTCGCTTTACTCACCTTTTCCATCAAAGACTGATTTAAAGCTTGAGCCTTATTTTTTTATAAAAACATGTCCGAACATATAGATTTCATGAGATGCTTGCGGGTCGTCTAACCAAGCGGACCATTCCGCTTCCATCTCCTCAGGTGGAGGGGCTCCTAAGTAAAGCTCGCTTACGCAGCGCATATAGTGATAGAGCTGTTGTTTGGTTTCCTCAGTTGTTGCTGCAATGCTGTACCGCTTGGTATGCTCCACAGCAAAGCCGCATGCCATGAGCTCAAGCCGGACCGCGTCGCGGAAGGTGAGCCAGCCGGTCGACGGGAGAACGCTTCGCGACCTCGCATACAGCTGGGAGAATAGAGGAAGCCGTTCGTTAAGCTGCAGCGCATCCTCGTCTATATCCACCACGATGAGCCGTCCATTAGCAGTAAGCCGCTCGCAAGCCCATATCCCAAAATGCCGTTTGTCGTGAATATGTTGAAGAACGAGTCTAGCGAGCACCGCGCCGGTGCTGCCGACTTCTACGTCGCTGACTTCGTAGCTGGTCAGTTGGAAAGAGAGGCCAGGCGCTTCTCGGGCGGCTGCTATGTCATAGATGGCAGGATCGATTTCCAGTCCCGTCATGCGAAGCTTGGGAAAGGCTCCATGCAGCTTGGCGAGATAAGCGCCGTTGCCGCAGCCGACATCGACGACCGTACCGTCGCGCTCCCCGAGTGTTTCGGCAAATTCGAAAAACAATTTGCGCTCCGTTTCGAAAAATAAAGCGGAGGTCGCATGCAACATTTTATCGAATAATTCCGTTTTACGAGATATAGCGCTCTCACCTCTTCTAATTTCTTCAAATAATTCCAAATCTAATATAGCACAATAGACCTATTCTAGAAATAGAATAACAGCAGGAGCCGGCTAGCTAGTAAAGGTTGGAATTACTAAGTTTTGGTTGAGAACGCATGCAAATTCCATTAGAATGAAGAGTATGTAAAGCTGGAATCTGCTTATTGAGGGTTGAGAGTCGGGCTTGATACTGGACTAGAGTCGAGGAAGCTGTTAATACCTGAGCAGGTTATGCGAGGCCGTGCTCCTGCATTAAAGTAATACCATGAAGATTAGCTCTTTAATGTGGAGGTAGTTTAGGCATGACAAGCACAATCGATGTATATGTACTATTAACTGATACAGGGACTTTGTTTACAAGAACAATCAAACTGTTCACAAGGGACCCTCTTAATCACGCCTCTATCGCATTTGACAGCGAACTGAACGAGGTATATAGCTTTGGACGTAAAAATCCACATAACCCTTTTTTCGGCGGCTTCGTGAAAGAAAACTTAAGAGGCCAGCTCTTCCGCCACGCTTCATGCGCGCTGTATCGCGTGAGAGTCGATGAGGCGGCCTATTCGAAAATGCGAAACTTAATTGAAACGATGGAGCAAAATCGGGACAGATACCGCTATAATCTGCTCGGCGTCGTCGGGGTATTATTTAATATCCAGATGAAGCGCCAGCATGCTTATTTCTGTTCTCAGTTCGTTGCTTCTGTCTTTGCCGAAAGCGGCGTCGATCTTGTTAATAAATCGCCTTTCCTTGTAAAGCCAAGCGATCTGGAAAATACGTCTTTGCTTGAACTGGTATATTCTGGAACGGTGCAAGCTTATATGAATTTGTCTGTTGCCGCCTTGGATGCCTCACGCACCGCTGCGCTGACGGGCTAAATTGCGTTAAGGGGCGCAATGCTATTGCCTTGAATACCGAGTACTAAAAAGCTGCGTTTCACGCATGGTCGACCGATTCAATTCGGAACGATAGCGCGAAATGCAGCTTATTCTCGTTATGCGCGCCCCCGTCTAGCTGCCGACGACTTCGCCGCCATTTAAGTGCAGCATTTGGCCTGACATATAGCTGGAATCCTCCGAAGCCAAGTAAACGTAAGCGGCGGCCAACTCATAAGGCTGCCCCGCCCGTTTCATCGGCGTATCCGAACCGAAGGTGGAAACGGATTGCTCGTCAAAGCTTGCTGGGATGAGCGGCGTCCAGATCGGCCCGGGAGCGACGCCGTTGACCCGTATGCCTTGGCCGGCCAAATTGGCGGAGAGCGCTCTTGTTAAGGAGACGACTGCCCCCTTGGTTGAGGAGTAATCGATCAAGGTTGGATTGCCCCGGTAGGCGGTAATAGACGCCGTATTGATAATCGAAGCTCCTTTTTTCAAATACGGGAGCGCGGCTTTCGTGAGAAAAAACATGCCGAACACATTGGTTCGGAAAGTCGCTTCCAACTGTTTCTCCGTAATATCCTCCAAGCGCTGCTGCACATGCTGTTCAGCGGCGTTGTTTACTACGATGTCCAGCTTGCCGAATTCAAGCACCGTGCGCTCGACCGCGCTGCGGCAAAACGACTCGTCTCCGATATCGCCGGGCAGCAGCAGACATCTTCTGCCGGCATGCTCAATTTCTTTTCTCACAAAGTTGGCGTCTTCGTGCTCATTGTAATAGACCACGCTGACATCGCAGCCTTCCAAAGCAAAAGCGATGGCGGCGGCACGGCCGATGCCGCTGTCTCCTCCGGTTATGATTGCCGATTTTCCTTGCAGCTTCGACGAGGCCCGATAGCTGTCGCTGCGAAAAACGGGCAGAGGCTCCATTTTGGACTCAATGCCTGGCTGTTGTTGTTGACGCTGCGGCGGAAATTGCTTTGTTTTCTCACTCGGTTGAGTCATGCGAAATGCCCTCCAATCGATAAGATGGTTTAGTTTCAGTGTGGGATAACGCAGCCGTCTTCATACTATGCTTCGCCCTTTTTACCATCTATTGAAAAAGAGACATTTCGTGTAAAAAAAACTAATTGACAATGATTATCATTCAGAGTAAACTCCGTTTAGCACTAAAATATATACGATTTCGAACCAAGGGGATAGCGAAATGAAATGGAAATGGTCAGCCGTACTTATTGCTTTGTCAGTAGCGCTTGCGGGCTGCGGCTCGAACGACGCGGGCAGCCCGTCAGACAAAGATAAGAACAAGGGGAATGAGCCTGCGGGAGCTTCCGTGAAAGTGGAGAATTGGGATGAGATTACCGAGCAGTACCGGCAATTTGCGATTGAGCAGGCCGACGCTTTCGTAATCGAAACCGGCAAGTTTGCAGAAGCCGTTAAGGCAGGCGATGTGGAGCAGGCAAAGCAATTGTACGCGCCAACCCGGATGTACTTCGAGCGAATCGAGCCGATTGCGGAAGCGCTTGGAGATTTCGACCCGCATATCGATGCACGTGAAAACGATGTCGAGGAAAAAGAATGGCGGGGATTTCATCGCATCGAGAAATCGCTTTGGGAACAAAATTCCACGACAGGCATGGAAGGTTATGCGGATACGCTGCTTGAGGACGTCAAGCTGCTTCGCGCACTAATGGAGACGGTCGAAGTGGAACCTAGCCTGCTCGTAACCGGAGCGGTTGAATTGCTTAATGAAGTTTCCTCCTCGAAAGTAACGGGAGAGGAAGAGCGTTACTCCCACACCGATTTGTATGATTTCGCCGCGAACGTCGAAGGCGCGAAAAAAATATATGAGCTGCTCAAAGCTGAACTGAACAAACAGGATGCTGAGCTGGAAGGTCAAATCGGCGAGAGCTTCGCCAGCCTCGAAGAGGCGCTCGCTACTTATAAGAACGGTGAAGGATACGTTTCTTATACGGAGCTGAAGGAAGAGGATACGAAGAAGCTGAGCCGGTTGCTGGATGCCTTAGCTGAGCCACTATCTCAGATGGGCACCATATTGGGAGCGTAGAACATCGATGTCAAACGATCGTAAGGATACCGGGCTTCATCAACGGAATAGAGAAGAAGAGCCGGACAATATATTGAAGAAACCGTTAAGCCGCAGAGACATTTTGAAGCTTGCTGGAGCGGGAGGCGCCGGGCTATTGCTGGGCGCTTCCGGTGCTTATGGAGTCGTAAACGCGCTTGGTAAATCGTCTGCCAAGCAGACGGCTGCAGACGATCCAACAAGCGACATCGTTGATTTTTACGGCGATCACCAGGCGGGGATCACAACCCCGGCACAAGATTTTTTGCTGTTTGCCTCATTTGATCTGACCGTAACTTCGCAAGATCAGGTACGCAAGCTGTTTCAATCTTGGACGAAGGCTTCCGCCGATATGGCCGAAGGCCGTATGATCGGAGAGAACAACGACAACTTGAACCTTCCTCCTTCGGATACCGGAGAAGCGGCGGGACTGACTCCGTCACGGACGACGATTACGTTCGGCGTCGGAGCTTTGTTCTTTGATAAGCTCGGCATTAATGATAAGCGCCCCGCCGCGCTGGCCGATTTACCGCCGTTCGGCGGCGACGAGCTTCGTGAGGAATGGTCGGGCGGCGATATCGGCGTACAAGTGAATGCGAACGATATGCAAATCGCCTTTCACGCCATTCGCAACTTGGCCCGCATTGCCCGGGGCAAAGCGGTGCTGCGCTGGACGCAGGAAGGCTTTCAGCGTACGGGAAAAACCGATCCTTCAGGCGGAACGCCCCGCAATCTAATGGGCTTCAAAGACGGAACAGGAAATCCCGACGTGAACGATGCCGGCGTCATGGAGAAGGTTGTATGGGCGCAGCCGGAAGACGGTGCTCCGTGGATGGCGGGCGGCAGTTATATGGTCGTTCGGAGAATTCGCATTCGCGTTGAAGTGTGGGATCGCTCTACATTGGCCGATCAGGAGAACACATTCGGGAGACATCGCCACAGTGGAGCTCCTCTTGGCAAGGATAAAGAATTCGATGCCGTTGAACTTGAACGGAAGGGCGAGGATGGCAAGCCGGTAATACCGGCAGATTCGCATATCGCTCTTGCGAAAGGCGACGGATCCGTCCAGATACTAAGACGGTCATATTCGTATTCGAGCGGAATGGATCATCGCACCGGACAGCTGGACGCCGGACTATTGTTTATTTGTTACAATCGCGATCCGCGCAAGCAATTTATCCCGATGCAGCAGAAGCTCGGCAAGAGCGATCTGCTGAACGAATACATCGTGCATAACGGGAGCGCGCTGTTTGCGTGCTTTCCCGGCGTTCGTCCCGGCGGGTACATCGGCGACACGCTGCTTTAAGAGAGGAGAACTCGAACCTGATGACCGAAAAGTGGACGATGAGAGGCGATGCAAGCGATCGATCGCTTCGAATGAAGCGGCTCTTTTGCTTGTTGCTAATAGTGCTGGTTGCAATAACAGGCACTCCGGGCGTCAATTCAACCGCTTATGCGGAAGAAGGAGCTACCGTTTCCGACGCTGCCGCAAAAGCGAAGCTCGATAAGCTGCTGCCGCTTGTTGGCGGCGCGCTCGCATCCGCAGGGCAAAACGACTGGGCTTCTGCGCAATCCCATGTCGAGGAAGCACAGAAGCTTTGGACGGAGCTGGCCGTTCCGGCTGATCGGCTGTCCGAAGAGGTCGATGCCGCATTGGCGCTCGCCGCGGCATCGCTTACGAATGCCGAGAAGGAGCCGAAAGAGGTAAAGAGCTCTCTATCTAGACTGGCAAAAGCGCTTAATGCTTATGTGAAGAATGGCGAAGAAGCAAAGGTGCATAACGGGCGGGAAGCAGCAGCAAGTCTGCTGCCAAACGCCGAATTGCTGCTGGGTCATATCCGCTCTAGCGATTGGAAAAGCGCAAACCAGGTTTATAAGCGCATTAGCGAAAGCTGGCCGCCGATCGAAAAATCGATTCGCGCCGAAAACTTTTCCGTTTACGGCAAGCTGGAAACGGCGATGAGCATGATTCGCATCGCTTTGCAGGCGGAGCCCCCTCGTGCGGAACAAGCGGAGCAGCAGACGATTGCGTTCGTATCGCTGCTGACCGATTACAAGGATGGAACACTGCAAGCAGAAGCTGGCGAACAAGCGGCTTCCGATAAGCTTGCCGTCGCAGACGCGATCGCTATGCTGAATAATGTTTCGAAAGAAATCGAAGCGGGGCGCTACGAAGAGGCGGAGGCCCGGATGCAAGACTTTATCTCGTTGTGGCCCGCGGTAGAAGGAGAGGTGCAGCTGCGCTCTCCTGAAACGTACAGCAAGGTTGAAATACGGATGACTGATGTATCTAAGTATTTGCTCGCCAATCCGCCTGCTCCTGATAAAGCGGAAGCTGTTGTCGCTTCGATTAGGAGCAGGCTGGAGCCGCTTGCCGCCGAGACGAGGTACACCGCCTTTGATGCCGGTATGATCTTGTTCCGCGAAGGACTGGAAGCGATTCTCGTGCTTGCTGCGCTGCTCGCGTATTTGAAGCGGACGGGCAACGAGCGGAAAAGCGTATGGATTTGGTCGGGCGTTTGGACCGGTCTTGCGCTTAGCGCCGCCGCGGCGATTGTATTGTCCAACCTCATTGCACAGGCAACGGCTGGCAGTGCTAGAGAAGCGATGGAGGGTATAACAGGTCTTGTCTCGGTAGTGCTTATGTTGACGGTTGGCAACTGGCTGCACAATAAGGCAAACCTGCAGTCGTGGAATCGCTACATTGATGGCAAAATGGGCAGCGCGCTTGCACGCGGCAGCCTGTGGTCGCTCTTCGCCGTCGCCGCTCTCGCCATTTTAAGGGAAGGCGCGGAGACGACGATCTTTTATATCGGCATGGCCTCGTCGATCGATACGGTTAGTCTTGTCGCCGGCATTGGGGTTACTTTCGTTTTGCTGGTCGTGCTCGGCTTTATCCTGATTCGATTCAGCGCCAAGCTTCCGATTCGGCCGTTTTTCCTGACAGCGTCCGCGCTGATCTACTACCTGGTATTCCGTTTCCTGGGAGAGAGCATTCATTCCCTTCAGGTCGCCGCTTGGATACCGTCCCATTCTTCGCCAAACTTGCCGACGATTGCTGCACTGGGCTTCTACCCGACATGGGAGACGGCATTGCCGCAGCTTGCTGTGCTGGTTATTATTTTGGGACGTCTGCTATGGATTCAAGTGCGAAAAAGCCATGCTCCTGCAGGAACGGCTGCGGCTGAATAAATCGAAGGAATGCCTGCATTCGGCAGAATGCGCGGCATTCCTTTTTTTATGGTAAAATGAGGTGAATCGGATATAAAGGTGGGGGCAATGCGATGAAAGGCCAAAGCTTATTGATATCGGGGCTGGTGTTCGCTTTCGTTATCGCCTGGTTCGCCGTCATTAACGTCGACAAGGTGCAGGTGAACTTCATGTTCACAAAGACGCAAATACCGCTTATTTTAGTTATTCTGGCATCGACGCTGTTCGGGGGAGTGACAGCGTTTCTGTTCGGTTTTATTCGGCAATTTCGTTTGCAGCGTACGGTGAAGACGCTGGAAAAGAAAATTGCGGAGCTCTCTTCGCCCCCCGCTGCCGAAGCGTTTTACGAAGAAGCTGCGCCAGGTTCTGCATCGGCGGAGCAGCATACAGCAGAGCGGTGAAACCGCTCCAGCCAATCAGACGGAATTCGCAACGTTCGGTATTGCCGATTTCCGGCCGACTTGTTATGCTGGGAGTGTAAGAAGACTGGCCTGCCGGGCTTGCGCTGTTCTGCGCCGTAACGTTCGGCATCGACGCCGCTTGCGCCAAAGGTCTTTTAACCGATCTATTACTGTTGTGGAATAAAAGCGAGGTGATCGTATGTCCGCCAATGAGCAAAATCAAGATGGTACTGAAGAGCAGCCGAAGCAGCTGTCTCAAGCAGAGAGGGCAAAGCAATTGCTTGCTCAGAAGAAGCAAGGGAAGAACGGAATTCCGGGTCAGAAGCATCAATCAACCAACACGCAGGAAATGAGAAGCCAGAACACGAAGAAAGTGAATAATCAACGCAAAAAAATGGGCGTGTAACGTTAACATGCCGCCCGGCCATACAAAATGACCATAAGCCTCCTAGTTCGCTGTTGTACAAGCGGATAAGGAGGCTTTGTTTCGTTTAGACGTATAACAGCTAAGCGTATAAAAAAGCGGCAATTGCCTTAAGATGGTTACTGTTCACGCTTGTCAGCTCAGGCAGGCGACCGAGCCGGAAAATAGGGAGGGACTGGCATTGCCGCTGCCGAATACGCGTAAACAAAAACGGAAAAGGCCTTTAGGCTGGAGGAGAAAAACGCATGGGCTTATTGCGGTTTGCTGTTTCTTTTTACTGCTGCCCGAAATGAAACGTACGGAAGTGGCAACAGTCAGCTTAGGCCTGCAAACTGAAGAAGCCGCTCGAGGTGCTGCAAACTCAGAAGTAACGGAGATGCAAATTGCGCCTTGGTCGGTTACTGTTCAATCCGGCGGCCTGAATTATGTTCTTGCCAAGCTGGAGCCTCCATCCGGCGCTTATTTAGGCGCTTACGTGCTTCAAGACCGGATGATCGGGTTCAGCATGTCTGAATTCAATCGGCTTACCGGCAAAAAGCATGCCAGCTTTTTCAAATACGTGGGATACGGCGAGCCTTTCCCTGCCGAATGGGTGGAGCAGGTGAAAAAGGAAGGAGCATTTCCCCATATCGCCTGGGAACCAAATCGCGGGCTCGACGAGGTAAGGGATGACGTTTATTTGCGAATGTTTGCCCGCTCCGCAGGCGAAGCCGATGTGCCGCTGTTTATCCGCTTCGCGTCGGAAATGAACGGAAGCTGGACTCGCTACAGCGGCGATCCGGCGCGATACATCGAAGCGTTCCGAATGGTGCACGACGTGCTCGAGGAAGAAGCGCCGAAAGCGGCGATGGTATGGACCGTGCTCTCCCTGCCGGAAAAAACGATCGAATCGTATTATCCCGGAGACCGTTATGTCGATTGGGTCGGCGTGAACGTGTATAATGTAAAGTATCACAATGGAAACGCGCAGCAGAAAGCCGATTTTGAAGATCCGCTGCTGCTGCTCGACTATGTCTATAATCGTTACAGCCGTGCGAAGCCGATTCAGCTATCAGAGTTCGGTGCAACGCACTATACGGCTACGGATGGCATAAAAGACGTCGCTTTCGCTTCGGAGAAGATCGCCCGGCTGTATACGATGCTGCCGAAGCATTATCCGCGAGTGAAGGCGATTTATTATTTTAACGTCAATAACTTAACGGAATATAACGAGACAAGACGCGTCAATGACTATTCCATTACGAAGGAACCGGAATTGCTGGACGCCTACCGCCTTGGGACGGCTGGCGAGTATTACTTGAGCGATGTTCCCCCTGCGGCTGGAGACGGAAGCCTTATGCCGGTCAACGAAACGTTTACTTATCGCACCTACCTGTTCAAAAAAGACGGCATCCTTTACAGCGATGAAACGTTGTTTACCCGTCTACTTCGTACCGCTGCGACAAAGGAGCCGTCGACTCAGCGTCGTATCTGGAGCGGCTACAAGGACATTGGAGTGCCCATTATGCGCGAGCTGAACGCTTTTCCGCTCGAGGAAACGGCAAGAAGACTCGGTTATAAGGTAAAAACAAACGGAACTGACATAACCATTCAGGAATGAATACGGCGATCCCCTCGCATAATGTACATACGCCAATTTTATTGAACATGATGGAGGGATAATGATGACGGCGATCAAACATTCGGCTATAAACGTTTATTTGCTTGCCGGCGTGGCTACAACGCAAACCGCTTTCAACGAATGCAAAAGTAAATTGGACCGGCTGTTTCGGGCTGACGGCCTGGAGCCATTTATTCATATTTTGTATCCGTATGGGGACGCCAGCCGGAATTTGTACAGGCAAATTGCGGAAGTCAGCAGCGATTTGGGCAACCGGGTCGGCATGGGTAGAATCGGAGGACGATTTGCTTTTCGCAAAATAAAAGAGACGCTCCTTGGACCGGACGATCCGTTGCTGCTGATCGGACATAGCGGCGGGGGAGCGGCCGCATACCAAGCGGCTCGAATGGTGCATGCGCAAAAGCTTTCCCGCAATTTCCGCATTGTTCAGGTAGGAGCGCCGCGGATAGCTGTGCAGCCGGAGCTTCGCGACAAAGTGAGCTATTTCCATTCCGTCGACGGGAAAGGCAATCTGAACGATCCCATTAGCCGTCTTGGCAGTTGGGGAGGCTGGTCCAAATTAGTCGAACAGTCGGTTCCCAGATGGAATCGAATGAAGTATGCTCCTTCGGTTGTGGAGGGCATTCCGCTGATTGGAGGGCATGCCCACTATTTTCGCCATCAGCAGCCCTACATCGATCAAGACTCCGTCTGCAATCTGGACAAAACGATCGACCGCGTGCGCGTCTGGTTGAAAGGCTGGACCTGATCCGTTACACTGGTCTTAGCGGCAATTACCGGAAAGCGCTCGTCTTGGCGAGAGAGCTCTGGTGCACGGAAGCGCTGGCTGTACCTTGCCAAGTTTCTGGCCGCGAAGGAAAAGTGCAGGAGGTTGAACAATGGCGAGTACGCATACATTTACGAAAAGAGAAGAACTCGCTAATGCGATCACACATGGCATTGGCACGGGGCTTAGCGTGGCGGCACTGGTGCTGCTTATCGTGTTCGCCGCCGTCAAAGGCACAGCTTTTCACGTCGTCAGCTTTACGATATACGGCAGCGCTATGCTTCTGTTGTATGCAGCATCGACGCTTGTCCACAGTTTTCCAGAAGGAAAAGCGAAGAAAGTATTCGAATCGCTCGATCATTCCTGCATATATATTTTTATTGCGGGAACCTATACGCCGATCGTCCTTCATATCGTGCAAGGAGCGCTCGGCTGGGTGCTGTTTGGCATTGTTTGGGGATGCGCGCTGGTAGGCGTTGTGTTCAAGTCGTTTTTTGCTTCTAAATTTTTGTTTACGTCCACACTGGTCTATATTGCGATGGGATGGCTGATCCTCTTTGCCTGGAAGCCGCTGACTGCTCATTTGGCGCCAGGTGGCTTGCATCTTCTTATAACGGGCGGTCTGCTCTATACGATCGGAACGATTTTTTATGTGTGGCGCGCATTTCCTTATCATCATGCGGTATGGCATCTGTTTGTGCTTGGGGGCTCCATTGTACACTTCTTTGCCATTTTGCTCTATATTTTACCGCGTTGAACTTATGAAAGAAAATAAGCTTGCCTAACGATGGAATGTTGACGATCCTCGCTTCTTGAACGAAGCCGGGGATTTTTTTGTGCCTTAATCAGCAATCGGACACCAGCCCGGAGGCTCCGCGCAAACGGCCCCTGCGAACAGCGGCTCCTCACGGGTCAGATCGGCGAAGTAACTGCTGAGAATATGGTTGCCGGAAACGGAGCCCATGCGGAATGAGCGCTTTACTTCGCCTTTTACATGCATGTAGTAGTATGTTTTTTTCGTTTGAGGGGACTGGTAAACGAGCGGCGGCAAATGCGGCACGATATCGTATTCGTTCTGAAAGCGCCAGTGCGTGGCGACTTGTTGATTATAAGCGCGGATGAACTTGGGATCGCCGACGCGAGGAGCGCCGAACGTATAGACGATCGGATCGGACACGGATGTGTTGCTGGCTATATCGAAAGCGGCAAGCGTAGAGAGCGCTCCGCCCAGACTATGTCCTGTAATAAACAGCGGCTTATCTGGCGGGAGCTTTGCGATCAATTCGAGTACTTGCTGCCGAAGCGAAGCGTAAATGTCGGAAAATCCTTTATGCGCCAACCCGCTGTTCTTCACATGCCGATACGGCGTTTGCTGAGCGATAAAATCGGCAACCCAATCGACGGCCGAGCCTGAGCCGCGGAATGCGAGAATGGCGCAAAGGTCGGATTGCAGCAAAAAGCCGAACCGCTGATCGGGGTAATCGTACAAATTGGCGGAGAAGGAGCCGACGACGCTGTAATCGCGGGGAACGAGAAACAACCCGTCTTTATTCTCGAATTGCGAATAGGTTTGTCCGCAAACGGAAGCCAAAAACAAGGCCGTTCGCATATCCAGCGATTGCGACTGCTTATGCTGGCGCTGCTGCCTCTGCATCTGCTTATTCGGTTTAGTCCGCGTTGCCATGCCGATCCCCTCCAGTCTGATGTATTGTATGAAAGGATGGGCGAATCGGCTACCAATCGCTATAATAAAAATGACATCACCAGAAAAAGGAGAGACAGAAAATGACAAAGCAGCAGACTCAGATCGGCATTGTCGGCACCGGATGGTTCGCGAATATGCACGCCAACATGCTGGCGGAAATGGAAGGCGTAAATGTAGCCGCCTTTTGCGCGACCGCAAAAGAGAAGGCGGAACTGGCCGCTCGGCCGTTCTCAGATGCCAAGGGCTACGCCTCCGTCGCCGACATGCTTGACGACCGTAAATTGGATGCCGTTTACATATGCGTACCCCCGTTCGCGCACGGTGCAATCGAAGAACAGCTTGTAGAACGTAACATTCCGTTTCTGGTCGAGAAGCCTATCGGCTTGGATGAGGAAACGCCTGCCGCTTTGGCACAGAAGATTGCACAAAGCGGACTGCTGACGTCGGTCGGATATCATTTCCGTTATATGGACGGAACGGATAGAGCGAAAGAAGTTTTGCGGGAACGCCAAATCGCAATGGCGCTTGGCTATTGGATGGGCTCTATGCCGGGCGTTTCATGGTGGCGGAAGATTGAGGGCTCGGGCGGTCAATTTGTGGAACAAACGACGCACATTGTTGACTTGCTGCGTTACTTGCTGGGAGAGGTTACCGAGGTGTATGCGGTATACGGCAGCCGGATTATGGCGGGCAAGGAAGAAGGCGTAACCGTCCCGGATATCGGCTCGGTAACGCTGAAGCTAGAGAGCGGCGCGATTGCGACGATCCATAACACTTGCGCAATCGACGGCGGAGACCGGTCGGGGCTTCATATTTATACAGATAAAGGCGTACTGGAGTTAAATGATAAAGGCTTGAACGATTTTGAAGCTCATCGTAGGACAGAATACAGCAATCGTACCAATCCCTATCTGCGAGAGAATGAAGCCTTTATCCATGCAGTAAGAACGGGCGACGCCAGCCTCATTCGGTCGTCCTATGCCGATGCGTGGCGAACCCATCAAGTTACGATGGCTGCCAACCGTTCCGCGGCAACTGGGTTGCCGGTTCGCTTCTAACAGCTACAACAAACAAAAAGGCAGCGCTGCATGAATCGGCCAAATCATTGGCCAAGACAAAATGCAGCGCTGCCTTATCCTTATCACATGTCCCTTTAATGCTTCGACTCACGCTTTCTTCCGGCCGTCTTTCTCCGCTTCGCTCTTCTTTGCGGAATCGGCTCGTTCGCCGGAACAAGCGAAGATTCTCCTTTCCATACCGCAAGCTCTTCGTCTGGAGCCGGTGTTGCGGAACTGGATTCCTCTCGCTTGCGCTTCGTCTTTCTCCCCGTCAATAGATCGCCTGTCCAGCCTTTCCTCCACAGCCAAATGTAGATGACGATCGTTGCAGCCAGAACGATGGAGCAGAGTATCGTAAACCCCCATCTTTTTCCATCCCAAGGGAGCGGGTACAGATTGGTGCCCCACAAAGCCGCGAGTACCGACGCCGGTGTAAACATGACTGTAAAAATCGTCAGCGTCTTCATAATATCGTTGCCGCGAAAGCTGGCGATGGCGCCGTCCATCGAAATGAGCGTATCGATTTCAAGCGCGTAATGCTTGAGCAGCGTCTCGATCCGGTCCAGGCGATGCGAGATTCGTTTGAAGCCGTCGGTTTCGATCAGACTTTCCATGAATGCTTCCTTAGCCGCGCCATGAAGCTCGCGCACCGGTAAAAACAAGTGGCTCCAGTGCAGCAACTCGTACCGCCGTTCAAATATCGTATCCATCAGGTCCGTCCGGTTGGAATGGCGCATCGCCCGCTCCAAATCGCCTAGCCGATTCTCGAAGCCATCCAATCCTTGGTGAAACGGCTCAAGCATAACGGCCAGCATAACGAACAACGCTTCCGGGGCGGAGCCGCTTGCTTCAATGCGGGAGAGAACTGTTTCCTCCTGCAAGCGGACCGTAATCCGCAAGTCGTCGTGCAGCGTAACCAGCTTGCGAGAGGACAGCCAGAAGTGGAACGGATGGATATCTTTCTGATCCTCCGACACCTGGTACATAAGCGTGCCAAATACAAGCGGCCCGTTCTCCAATGAGCTGGCGACCACAATCTGGCTGGTGGAACGATTTAAACAGGCGTCTAGCCAGGACGCGCATTCCGGCATGCTCCTTTTGAGGGCGTCCCATTGCTGTTCTTGCCTAATTTGTTCTTCCGCCGCTTCTTCTATCGCTTTTTCCAGCGCCTCGACCGTTTGCGGAGAAGAAAGAAGAGAGGAATTCCCTTTGCGGCTGGGCAAATTGCCTGCCCATTCGCTCTGCAGTCTCTCTTGCTGAAGCACATGCCATTCCCATTCGGCGGGATAGCGAAGCACCCGATGAATCATCGATTTGCCTCCTGCTTGTCCGTTTTCCTTTATTGCTTCCCTCCATCATACCTGTAACGAACAGCTTACACAACCTGTCTGCAATGAGAAGGAGTGGAGAAACCGAAGAAAGGGTATAACTACATAGGACGACGGCAGGAGGCCGAAGAGGGAGGATACGGATATGGCTAAAAAAATCGGCTCTTTCGCGACTGAGCAGCAGGTAATTGACGCTGTTGCCGCGCTTCAACAAGCTGGTTTCGAGACAGGAGAGCTAAAGATTATTGCGAAGGATGCCGAGCATTCCAGGCGAATTGAGCGCGAAAGCGGCATGCATGTCGACGAAACGAGAGAACTGTCGGAGACGCTCGAGCATATCGATAGCGATGGCGATACATGGGTTCCTCCGGTAGTGTTCGCCGGAGGCTTAATGAGTACCGCCGGCTGGAATGCGGTTCCGTTCGGCATCGTATCAAGCTCCGTTGACGACGGTGTGCTCGGAGCACTGGATGCGCTCGGTCTCGATACGCAAGAGTCACATTTGTGCGGGGAAGTTATTCGGGCGGGCCAGACCGTTGTCGTCGTGGAGACCGATGAAAGCAAATCGCTGCTGGATAAAGACGGAGGTCCCGACTTGTCGCGGCTTGGCGTTGCGGAAGGGATATTTCGCGAATGCGGCGCCTCACGGATTTTTCCGGGCTCTTAAGCAGGGAGGAACAAGCAGGGCGGCATGGTTTGAAATAACCTTGCCGCCCTGCTTGCATAATAGGTTCATACCTTTTGCAGATTGTTTCGATTCAAGCCGACGATGCGGGTCAAATCCTCTTGCCGGTTGTTCACTCCTTGAATCCTATCGCGCAGCAAAAAACCGGCGATTGCGCTGTAGACCGTGCCGTTGCCGCCGTAGCCCAGACAGTAATAAGCGCCCGACATGGCCGGATCTTCACCGATAAACGGCAAATTGTCCTGCGATTCGCCGAAGGTGGCGCTCCATTTATACTCCATACGGCCTGAAAGGGCCGGGAAATGGTCCAGCAGCTTTTCTCGCAGCTGATCAATTCTTTTATCCAAGGCCTGCTCGTCTTCGACGGGATGCTGAGGATCTTCGTCCAAGCCGCCGATGACGATACGGTTGTCAACTGTTGTTCGCATATATAAGTAAGGATGGGCGGTTTCCCAGATGAGGCAGCGGTCCGGCCAATTCCGGCTAAGGCTATCCGGATCTTGCCTTTCGGTGACCGCAGCGAAGGATCGATTCAGCTTGGCTTTAACGAGCCGGGTGCGAAGCTCCTCAGGCTCATAGCCTACGGCAAAAATGACGTGTTCGGCTTCAATGCTGCACCCTGCAGATGTGCGCAGACGATGAATGCCGCTTTTCTCATCCCGCTCATGCGACACGACATCGCTATTCTCGTAGATTTGCAAGCCCATGGAAGCCGCTTTAAGCGCGGTTGCCTTCACGAATTGCAGCGGATTGACTTCCGCATCTCCTCTCGTGACGATTGCGCCTGCTTTGCTGAACGGAAATTGGGACGAGAGCTGCTTCGAATCGAGAAAGGAGACGTCGAAGCCGTGCGATTGCAGCGACTCGTATTCGCGTCGGAGCTTGGGGAGATCGCTTTCGGAGCTTGCGTAAAAAAGACTGCTTCGCGGAATAAAGCCGACGTCCTCGTTAAGCGCCCCCGCAATGCCGCCGAGCTTCAATACCGCGCCGCGGCATGCTTCATAAAAGGTGACGGCATCGCGTTCTCCGATTTGATCGATTAGGTCGGTTAGCATAATATCGTTGCAGAACTGAAGCAATCCGGTATTGGCGGATGTGCTTCCTCCTGCGATTCGCCCCCGCTCCACAACGGCGGCGGATACGCCGCTTTCAGCGAGCGCATAGCCGCAAATCGTACCGGACATGCCGCCGCCTACAATTAAGACGTTTACTTTCAAATCGCGGTTCAGCGAAGGGTAGGATTTATCCAATCCGGCAATCGTGGACGGCCAATATAAATTTCCGGCATGCAGCAGTTTCATCTTGTGTTCGTCCTTTCGTCTCGCATCATCATGCAAACGGCTATATGAGGGATACCCCTATACTATGTCCATTTGCCTTGAAAACAAGCAGCGAAAGAAGATGCTGTGCAGTGCGATTTGCGGACTACAGCCGGTGCATTTGTTCGCGGTAAGCCGACGGTGACATGCCGTAAAAGCGGCGAAACTGCTTAGAGAAATAAAGCGAATCCTGCAGCCCGACGGAAGCGGCGATCTGCTCGATCGTCAATTCTTCCCGTTCGCGAAGCAGCTGTCTCGCTTTGTCGATGCGCAGCTTCAGCAGGAAAGTAACCGGCGATACGCCTGTATGCCGTTTGAAGATACGGGATAAATAGGCCCTGTTGTAGCCGAGCGATTCGGCCATTTGCTCGATCGATACGGGCTGAACGTACTGTGTCGACAAATAATGGATCATTTGCTGTAGCAGCAAATCGCTTCCCCCTCGCCCGTTCGGCAGCGGACCGCCGTTTTGCCGGTAACGAGCTTTGCCGTACTCAGCGGCCAGAAGCTGCAAATAGCCGCGGGCGCTCCATTCGGAGGAAGGATCGCCATGGCGAAATTCATTGTATATGCGATGAAAGAGCGCCGGAATTCGCTTGCTGCCGGAACCTGCGATGACGGGGTCGGAGCTTGTAAATCCAGCTGCGGCAGCAAGCAGGGGCGCTTGACTGCCGCTGAAGGCTACCCAGCGATACCGCCATGGGTTTTCTTCGTCGGAAGAATAACTGACAAGCCTCTCCGGCTCGATTAGGAAAGTATGGCCGGCCTCAAGCCCATAGGATTGCCCGCCGCACTCGAAGACGCCTTTGCCATCCAAGACATGGTGCATCAGGTAAAAGTCATAAAATTTCGGCCCCAGCTTATGAAGCGGCTTTGTCTGGCTTTCGCCCGAAAACAACACGTCTAAGTATTCCGATCTTTCAATTACGGGATTGGAAGCGACTTTATAGTAATCCTGAGCGGACAACAAACGTCCCTCCTTTCTAAGCTAGCTTTCCGATTTTGCTAGGATGGCTGTTGTAGCCGTACTTATTCCATTATGTCGGATTTGTTGGCTAAAGTCACATAAATCCATGTAAAGGGCATATTCCGCCATTGGTTTGCTATTACTCATCGGTTATACTGAAGTGGAAATAGCAGTCAATTGTCTGACTACTCTACAAAAAAAGGAACGTGATCGTATATGGCAAACCTTCAAGCGCTGACCGAGCAATTTATCCGTCATTACGGCGAAAGCGCCGAATCTGTTCAAGCATTTCATGCCCCTGGCCGTGTCAACCTGATCGGCGAGCATACCGATTACAACGGCGGTTATGTTTTTCCAGCCGCGCTTACCTTCGGGACTACGCTTCTTATTCGCAAACGCGATGATCATAAACTGGGACTGGCTTCCACTAATTTTTCGGCTTCGGAAGCATTCGATATCCATTCCATTCAGTATGACGAGAAGGACGACTGGATGAACTATCCGAAAGGTATCGTTCACGAATTGCAGCAAACCGGGCTTCGCTTTGGCAACGGCTACGATTTGCTTTATCACGGCGAAATTCCGAATGGCGCCGGCTTGTCCTCCTCCGCTTCGATTGAAGTCGTTACCGCTTATGCGCTGCTGACGATGGAAGGACAACCGACGGACACGGTGCAAATCGCTTTGCTTTCGCAAAAATCGGAGAACGAGTTCAACGGCGTTCAATGCGGCATCATGGATCAGTTCGCTGTTGCGAACGGCAAAAAAGACCATGCGATTCTGCTTATGTGCGATACGCTTGAATATGAGCTTGTGCCTTTCCAATCCGGCAGCTACAAGCTAGTCATCGGCAATACGAATAAGCGTCGCGGACTTGTCGACTCCGCTTATAACGAACGCCGCAGCCAATGCGAACAAGCTGTAACGGATCTTCAGGCGGCTTTCCCTGAAGTGACGCTGCTTGGCCAGCTGACACTGGAGCAGTTCGAAGCGAACAAGCAGCTTATTAAAGATGAGACGGTGCGCAAACGGGCTCAACACGTTGTGGAAGAAATCGACCGCGTGCTGCAGTCGATGAAGGCTCTGCAAGCGAACGATCTTGCCGCTTTCGGCCAGCTTATGAACGGTTCGCACGATTCTCTGCGCGATTTATATGAAGTAACGGGCGCCGAGTTGGACGCAATGGTTGATGCGGCGCGCAAAGTGCCGGGCGTGCTAGGCTCCCGTATGACGGGCGCAGGCTTCGGCGGCTGCACCGTTTCGCTTGTACATGAAGACAGCATCGATACCTTTACTGAGCAAGTAGGACGCGACTATACGGAAGCTACTGGCTTGAAAGCTGATTTTTATGTATGCACAATCGGCAACGGTGTTGAGCAGCTCGGCTAATACAGCGGCGGCATGTCCAATATTCATATCATTTCAAATTTTGATAGGGAGAGTGAAGGAACAATGGCAGTACTTGTAACGGGCGGAGCGGGATATATTGGCTCTCATACAGTAGCGGCGCTCGCGGAGCGCGGAGAAGAGATCGTCATCGTCGACAATCTGCAGCAAGGTCATCGCGGGGCGCTTCTGGGCGGCAAATTGTACGAAGGCGACCTTCGGGACGCCGAATTTATGGAACGCGTATTCAGCGAGAACGAGATCGACTCGGTTATCCATTTCGCAGCTAACTCGCTAGTTGGAGAAAGCATGAAGGACCCGGGCAAATATTATCACAATAATGTGTACGGTACGCTTTGCTTGCTTGAAAAAATGATTCAGCACGGAGTGCGCCGCATCGTGTTCTCTTCGACCGCGGCGACTTACGGGGAACCGGACAACGTGCCAATCGACGAATTCGACCGCACCTCTCCGACGAACGCTTACGGCGAGACGAAGCTGGCGATGGAGAAAATGATGAAATGGTTCGATGTCGCGCACGATTTGAAGTTCGTATCGCTGCGTTACTTCAATGCGGCCGGCGCTCATGAGAGCGGAAAAATCGGCGAAGACCACCAGCCCGAGACGCATCTGGTGCCGATCGTACTGCAGACAGCGCTTGGCCAACGGACGCATATTTCGGTATTTGGCGACGATTACGAGACGCCGGACGGCAGCTGCATCCGGGATTATGTTCATGTCAGCGATTTGGCGGACGCTCACGTGCTGGCCGTACTGCGACTGCGCGAAGGCAAGGACAGCGCCGTGTACAATCTGGGCAGCGGCAACGGCTATTCCGTTAAACAGGTTATCGACATCGCCCGCAGTGTGACTGGAAGAGAGATTAAGGCTGTTGTCGAACCGCGTCGCGCCGGTGATCCGGCTGTTCTGGTCGCTTCTTCGCAACGTGCCCGCAATGAGCTCGGATGGCAGCCGAAACGTGAAAGCTTGGACGATATTATCCGCAGCGCTTGGAGCTGGCATGAAGCGAATCCGAACGGCTATAACGACTAAGCCGGTTCGTGCGCTGCAAGGAAAGGGGATTAATGCATCATGACTGAACACAATCGACAACCTGCCGCAAAGGCAGAGGAAGTTCTGCTGCTGATTGAAAAGCTGGTTGCCTTCGCGCGGCGCAGCGACATGCTGGAGGAGCTCGACGTTGATGCGGCTCGCAACGCGCTGCTAGAATTGTTCCGCTTCGACGCTCCGTATGAAGGCGTGCTGTCGGCCGACGATTCTTCCGTGTCTGACAGCGCTGTGCCTCTGTTGGAGCCATTGATCGATTATGGGTATTCAATCGGATTGATTGAAGAGGATACGACGACTTACCGCGATCTGCTCGACGCCCGGATTATGGGGCTGCTTATGCCAAGGCCTTCAGAGACGGCTGCCAAATTTCGTAGGACGGCTGATCAGGATGGCTTGGTGAAAGCGACCGATGAATTTTATAAGCTGAATATCGATTCGCATTACATTCAAATGGATCGGATTCAGCGCAACGCGTATTGGGAACAGCCTACGCCTTACGGCGGTCTTGAAATCACGATCAACTTGTCCAAACCGGAGAAGGATCCGAAAGAAATCGCGAGACTCAAGACGCTGCCGCAAGCACACTACCCGAAATGCTTGCTTTGCCGGGAGAACGTCGGCTATGCCGGCCGCGCAGATCATCCTGCGCGCCAAAATCTGCGGGTATTGCCGCTGCAACTGCAAGGCGAACAGTGGTTTTTCCAATACTCGCCATACGTGTATTACAACGAGCACAGCATCGTCTTTAAAGGGGCTCATGAGCCGATGGCTATCACTCACAGCTCCTTTGCTCGCTTGCTCGATTTCGTAGAACAATTTCCGCATTATTTTATCGGCTCCAACGCCGATCTGCCGATTGTGGGCGGTTCGATTCTAAGCCATGACCATTTTCAAGCGGGACGCCACACGTTTGCGATGGAAAAAGCGGCTGTTGAAACGACTTATACCGATTCGTCGCAGCCGGGCGTTACGTTCGGAACCGTTGCTTGGCCGTTGTCGGTCGTGCGCGTGACGGGCGAATCGAAGCAGTCGGTGCACGCCGCGGCTTGCCGACTGTTGGATCTTTGGCGCGAGTACAGGGACGCCGAAGCAGACATTTTCTCGTACACGGACAACGCCGACGGCAGTCATACGCCTCACAATACGATTACGCCGATTGCTCGAATCAAAGAAGGATGGTACGAGATGGATCTGGTGCTGCGCAATAACCGCACGAGTGAAGAGCATCCCGGCGGAATCTTCCATCCGCATGCGCATTTGCACCATATCAAGAAAGAAAATATCGGCTTGATCGAAGTTATGGGCCTTGCGGTACTGCCGGGCCGGCTGAAAGACGAACTGGAGCAAATCGCGGGGTACCTGGCAGGCGAGCGCGTGATCGGTCCAGAGCTGCAAGAAGCTTCGCATCCGCTTAACAAGCATGCCGAATGGCTGGAAGCGCTAATCGCTGAGTACGGCACCGAGCTGTCTATAACGGAGGCAAGGGCGATTACGGAAGCCGAGACCGGTAATAAATTTCTTCATGTACTTGAAGATTGCGGCGTCTATAAGAGAACCGGCGAAGGAGCGGAAGCGTTCCGTAAATTTATGATTTCCGCAGGTTTGACGGCGGTAAGCGCCGAGTAAAAAGATTCCGTTGACTTGGAAAAGAACCGCCGCAGGGTCGTTTAACGATCTTGCGGCGGTTCTTTGTGCCCATCGACACAATCTGTAAAATAATTAATTTGTAACGAACCTAAAATTATGGTATTTTTTATATGAAAATAAAAACGGATAGCAAATTATTTTTACTACACATGTTTTTGTTTTTGCGAATAAATAGGAAGCAGCGGAGGGGTAGCTATGCCGGAGCAAATTATACCTTTGGACGATTTTTTGAAGCTGGAATCGGATGAGCAGGTCGAAAAACTGAAACGTTGGAAAATGGACTACACGTTGAAAGATATTCGGGAAGCTTGGAACTTCAAGCATTCCGCACAGTATTACATGCTGTTGAAGAAGCTTCGCATTTATGAGCGTGTTGTCAATAAGTCGGACAAGTTTTACCCGGTATCGGAACAGATGCTGGCACAGTCCGGAGCCGCTCAGGATCGCGGATGGAGAGGCCGTACGGCTTATTTCCAGAACGAAGCGCAGCCTGCGGACGCGTTCAATTATCAATTGAATACGACGCTAAGCGGCTCGGAGCTGGCCGAAAAGCTGGAAAGACTCGCTTTCTTCCTGAAAGGCGAACAAAAACAGGTGACGATCACCTTATCGATCGAGTCGGCGGCCAGCAAGCAGGAATCCGAGGAAACTGAGTAACAAGCAAAGAGGGAACCGATTTGATAACAATCGGCTCCCTCTTTTACTGCAAACAATAATTTTTGTCGAATACTGAAATTAAATGGCTGTTAATGACAGATATTGGCTATTAATAATGGAGTTGTTTATTTTCGAAGCTTGCCGAGCTCGGACACGAGCGCTTCCACTTCACTAATGCTGAATTTATCTTTGGATGCAACAACTTCGTACAGGTCCTTTATATCCTCGTACTGGGCGACGTCGAAATGCGATGCCTGCATGGCGGCTGCCGTCGCCATACGAAGTTTGGTTTTGATTGTTTCAATCATAAACTCGACATTTTGCTCGTTTTTCTCTTCTAGATTGATCATGCTTGCTGCCCTCCTTGATTTCGCACATTCTACTGTTGCCTGCCAGCGCGATTCACTCTCGCCATTGTAGCATACTTCGCCATACGAATGCCGGAAATTGAACGGTTCGTGCAAATTGGATACAATGAAGCAATGGACAAACAATTAACGGCGGGTAACCGGGACAAACAGCCCGCAGTCCCTTTACAACAGCGTTTGGAGCCGTTTCTCGCAAACCTTGCCGAGCGGCATCCCGAACGAGCAGAAATCGTGTTTCTATGCATTGGAACCGACCGCTCGACCGGCGACTGCTTCGGGCCGATGGTCGGCTCGATGCTGAAGAAGCAAGGCTGGCCGAATGTGGTCGGTACGCTGGAACATCCATGCGACGCTAACAGGGTGGAGCAGGCCATGCGCGAGCTGACCCCATTCGAGACAGTGATCGCGATCGATGCATGCTTGGGTAAGCCGCAATCGGCCGGCGGTTATGTATGCTCGGACGGCCCGCTCCGGCCTGGAGCAGCGACCGGTGCTAATTTGCCGGCCGCAGGCCGATACGGTATTGCAGGGGTCGTCAACACCATGAGCAAGAAACCGTATTTTACGCTGCAGACCACCTCGCTTCATCGGGTCATCAGCATGGCGTCCAAACTATCGCTGGCCATCGAAGAGGCTTGGAGCGCAGGTCGGCTGCAAAGCGAACAGGACAACAGGCTTCATGCGGCAAATGGCGTCGCATCAGCAGAATAAAGGAGTGGAAACGATGAGCATTGTGTCGATTGCCGATAGAAAAATGATAATAGATAACGGTCTGGAGCTAGCCTATTACGATTCCCAGGAGGCCGGACCGGAAGCTCCGGTCGTTGTTCTGCTGCATGGTTTCTGCGGCAGCTCCTCGTATTGGGAGAAAGTCGTTCCTCTCTTGGCTGGGCGGGCAAGGCTGCTCATTCCGGACCTTAGAGGGCACGGTCGTTCAAGCAGCTCCTCCGAGGAAGCGTATACGATGGAAATGTATGCATCGGATTTGGCCGATATGCTGAGCCGGCTCGAAATCGCGGAAGCTCATCTGCTGGGTCATTCGCTCGGCGGATACATCACGCTGGCCTTCGCGGAGCGTTACGGCGATCGTTTGCGCAGCTTTGGACTCGTTCATTCTACATCGCTGCCCGACAGCGAGGCGGCGAAAGCGAACCGCGACGCGTCGGCGGCGGCAATCCGTAAAGATGGCATAGAAGCATTTATCGACGGATTGGTTCCGAAGCTGTTTGCTGCTGGACACTTGGAGACGATGGAGGAGACGGTGGAGCGCTGGAAACGGATCGGATACGGCACAAGTCCGGCCGGAGCTGTAGGAGCTTCGCTTGGCATGAAGGAGAGACCTGATCGAACGGAAGTGCTGAAGCGCTGGAATAAACCGTTGCTGCTGCTTGCAGGTGAGCATGATCAGATTATGCCGACGGAAAGAACGCTTATTGCGGACGGAGAAAACGTTGCGCAAGTACTGTTGAGCGGCTCTGGACATATGGCGATGGCGGAGCAGCCAAATGAATTCGCTCAGGCGGTTTCCAATTTTATAGATAAAGCTGGCGAATAGCGGAGCACAGGGAGGCGAAACATGTTTCAACGCGACTATTTCATGCGGCTTATCGAGCAGATGACCGAAGCTGTCGGCCAAATTATGGGGCTGAAGCGGGAACTGAAACATCAGGAAGCGCTTCTTGTCATCGATGAGCTGCTTGATAAAGGATTTGGTATGAGCGGCAAGCTGATCAGATCCCTGTCGGACAAGGATCTGATCGGAGTGATGACCACGAACGGCATCGTCGAGACCGACAACCTGCAAGCGATTGCGGTGTTACTTAAACAGGAGGCCGATTTGTATGTGGAGCTCGGCAAGGACGAAGCAAGCTATTCCGGCTATTTGAAGGCGCTCAGCCTGTTTATGAGACTTTCGTTGCTGGACGCGAAGCCGACGCTGGTTAAGCCGAGCGAGGAGGCCGAGGAGCTGCTGCTCAAGCTCGATGCGTTCGAGCTGCCTTCGGAGACGAAGCTGCTGCGCGCCGAATGGCATGAAGGAGAAGGGAGCTTCGATCAGGCGGAGAACGTGCTGCACGAGCTGTACGAGGACGGCGTCATTTCGAATGAGGAAATCGCCGATTTTTACCGGCGTCTGCTGCTGTTGGACGACGAAAGGCTGGAAGCGGGCGGTCTGCCGCGCGAAGAGCTGGAGCAAGGCTTAAACGAGATTAGCGCTTAAACCGATCAGGAGTGAACGAACAATGACAGACATACAATGGCAGGAAGAGCTGATTCGCGCGATCGGAAGCGGCGAGCTGCTGCAAGGAACGCTTAGCCAGCTTCGCCGCAAGGACGGGGAGCTTTCGCCGAAGACGGTCGTAAGACCCGTTCAGCTTAAGCAAGGGTTGCATTATCAATTTGAATATCATTACGCCACAAAAGTAACGCATGAGAATTTGCCGCCGGAACAAGCGGGCGAGAAGCTTGTCGACTTGCTGTCAGAGCATTACAAGCAAGCGCTCGTCAAGATGCCGGATGCCGATCTGCAGCTGCTGTTCAATAAGAAGGGCAAAGCGGCCGTCTTGAGAAAGCCGCCGACGGCTAAGGCCGATAAAGCAGCGGCGGCGACGCATGATCGGCAGAAGCAGCGAGTGATTGGAGCCGGCCAGGCTGCTCCGTTCCTTATCGAGCTGGGCATTATGACAGCCGACGGAGCCGTACATGCCAAGAAGCAGGACAAGTATCGTCAAATCAATCGCTTTCTGGAAACGGTAAACGATGTTTTGCCTTATCTGCCCAAGGACAAGCCGCTTACCATCGTCGATTTTGGCTGCGGCAAGTCGTATTTGACTTTTGCGTTGTATCATTTGCTGGCTATTGAACAAAAACGCGACATCAATGTCATAGGGCTCGATCTGAAGGCCGACGTGATCGACTTTTGCTCGCGGCTAGCTGACAGGCTCGGATACGATCGGCTTACATTTCAAGTCGGAGATATCGCTGATTACAACGCGGTGACGGCGGCCGATATGGTCGTGACGCTGCACGCCTGCGATACGGCGACGGATGCGGCGCTTGCCAAAGCGGTCGGCTGGGGCGCATCGGTCATTATGTCTGTGCCTTGCTGTCAGCATGAAGCGTTCAAGCAGGTGCGCAACGACACGCTCGCTCCGATTCTATCGCAAGGGCTGCTCAAGGAGCGTTTCGCAGCGCTTGCGACTGACGCCGCCAGAGGCAATATGCTTGAGGCGCTGGGCTACAAGGTGCAAATGCTGGAGTTCGTCGATCCGGAGCATACGCCGAAAAATTTAATGATTCGAGCGGTTCGCAGCGAGCAGAAGCCGTCGTTGCAAAAATGGGAGCAATATGTACAGTTCCGCGACGCTTTGGGGCTGACGCTCTCGCTTGAAAAGATGCTTTCCGACTTTTGGCCTAGCGAATTCAAAAAATAATCGGAAAGAACTAGATTGCAGATTGATAGGCCAAAAAACATTTGATACAATGGAAATAGATGGCTGTTGAACGGATGGGTGAACCGTATTGGAAGCAATGATGTGGTTGGACTTCGGAATGTTCATTGTGATGCTAGGTTTGTTTTTATTCGTTTTTGCGGCGAACACGATTACGGTACTGCATAAAATCTACATGGCCCTTCACATCGTGTTTATGTTTTGGCCGCTGTTTCAATTTATTGCACAGACCGTTCAAGATACGTATAGGGTTATGTTCCTTCAGATCTCTTACATCTCGCTTTCTTTAATAGGCGTAGGATGGTTTGTGTTTGTCGTTGTTTTAACGGGACAAGCGAACCTCATTCGCAAGGGAAGGCTTATTTTGCTCATGATTCCGGGGCTGATGTCAAGCGTTCTGGCCTCCGTTAATCCAAACGGCTGGTTCGTTTCCGTCAATTCGGAGCTGATTGCCGAGAAGCAGCTGCAAAGCGGACCGCTCTTTTGGTACATGGTCATACAGCTAACGCTGTATTTGACGCTGTCGGTTTTTATCATGCTCCATACGTTAAGCAAAGAAATGTCCGTCCGGCAAAGAACGCTCGTCAAGACGGCGATGACCGGCATGTTCATGCTTGTCCTATTTGCGCTTATAGACACGGCTTACAATATTGTATTTGTGGAAAAGTTCCCTTACTATATACCGTTTAATTCTGTAGGATTGACGGTATCGGCCGTTTATTTGGTGAATGCGATTACACGCAACCGAGTGCTCGACATCATTCAGGTCGTTCAACGCGATGTGATGAATACGATCTCGACGGGTATTATCGTCCTGGATGAGAACGACGTCATTATCGAGACGAATAAGTCGATTAAGCCGTTTCTCAAGCTGCGTATAGGCGAGCGCTTCGACCGGGAGACGGTAAGCGAGATGCTGCCGCGCGTGTCCGACGAGCTCGCGGACTTCTTCCAAGCGCAGAATGATCGGCCTCTCGAACGGGTGGAAGTCGAACTGGCGCTGGATTTCGAACGCGTTCAATATGTCATCCTGCAGTCTGCGCCAATATTGGCCCACCGCAAGAAGACGCCGATCGGCCGGCTTCTGACCGTCCATGATGTGACGGAGCTGCGTATGCTTGTTGAGGAAACGAATGTGCAGAACGAGCTGCTTCAGGACCGCAATCGCGAATTGATGGAAATGCAGGACGAGCTGTCGCAGGCGAACAAGAAGCTTCAGCATATGACGATAACGGACAGCCTGACCGGCTGCTTTAACCGCCGTTACTTGATGCAGCAGTTGGAGCATGAGGTTGCCGTCAATGTTCGATATGGTATTCCGTTCTCGATCTTTTTGTTCGATATCGATTTGTTTAAGTCGATCAACGATAAGCACGGTCATTTGGTCGGCGACGAGGTCATATGCGGAACGGCGGATGCGGTCAAAGGGACGCTGCGGCTTACCGATATTCTCGCCCGCTACGGCGGCGAGGAGTTCACTGTTTATTTGCCTCATACGAACCGAGAGCAAGCCGATTTGATCGCTGACCGGGTCAAAGAGGCGGTCGAGCATAATCACATTTATACTGGCAACGGTACTGAGACGGTATCAGTAACAATCAGTATGGGCGTCGTTTCGGTCGAACAATTCGATCAGAGCGTGCTGGACAATCCGAAGGCATTTTTACGCGAGCTGCTGTCTCAGGCGGATGCGGCGCTTTACGAAGCGAAATATAACGGCCGCAACCGGATTGTGAAACGGAAGCTGGCTTAAGAGAAGCTCGTCTAAACATCAGACGGGCTTTTTTTATTGCCGAATTCCACTCAAAACAGAAACAAACGGAGAGAATCGTCATGTAGTCAGCCTCCCATGAATCTGTTAAAATAGTAACGTTAATGCAACTAGTGCAATCATGATTAAGGCGGGAACAATCTAGATGAGAAAAGTACACATCGAACTGGTTAAGCCCGGCGATAAGCTTGCAAAACCTATCTTTCAAGATAACGGCAGTATTTTGCTCGGCGAGGGCGTCGAACTGAACGATCGCTTTATCACCCGGCTCAAGGCGCTCGGCATAGACGTATTGTTTATTGAGGACGGGAAAACGGAGGATCTTGAACCAGAAGAGACCATCCGTGAAGAAACCCGCAAGAACGCAGTCGATGCCGTGTATAGCGCAATGAATTCGTTTAAGGAACTGTCGCCTAAAGGCAGAGCTATCGCTCCGGATATGGGCCGTACGTTCCGTTCTGTTTTTGGTCAAATTATGACCGACCTTTCGACCAGACAGGATGTTCTTGTCAACCTAACTAATATACATACGACAGACGCCTATATTTTTCAGCACTCGGTCAATGTCGCCGTTTTAGCCGGCATTATGGGTATTGCCAAGGGCTACAACCGCATTCAGCTCGAAGAGCTGGGCATCGGCGCGTTGTTGTTTGATATAGGAATGACGAGAGTGCCTCAATCGCTGCTGGCAAAGGATGGAGCATTGTCGAAGGAAGAGAAGCTGGTACTGGAAAAGCATACGAAGGACGGCTTCGACATTTTACGGAAGTACCACGATATTTCGGTCGTATCCGCGCACTGCGCGCTGCAGCACCATGAGAGGTACAATGGTTCGGGTTACCCGAGAGGGCTGAAAGCTGATGAGATTCATATGTACGCTCAGATCGTAGGTATTGCCGACGCTTATGACGCGCTGACATCCCCAAGGCCTTATCGAAAACGGTACACGCCGACGGAAGCAATCGAGTTTCTGTTTGCGTCCGGCAACACGTATTTCGACTTTGAGCTCGTGAAGCTGTTCTGCCGCCATATTTCTATTTATCCGGTATCGACTACGCTGCTTCTGAGCTCGGGACAGGTCGGCGTTGTGTCGGCGAACAGCGAGCTGGCGCTGCATCGTCCCCGTGTGCGCATTATTCGTGAGGCCGATGGGAAAGAGCCTGCCTCCCCTTACGAATTGGAATTGAAAGACGAGCTTCACCTGATGATTGTGAAAGAATTGTAGGGCTTCGGCTTCCTCTGTCATCCTCCTGTACGCACGCTTCGCAAGCGCCTGTGCAGGAGGATTCTTTTAAGAGGAGGCTTATTTGAAGTGCATTGGAAGATGAGGCCGTCCTCGCTTGTTTTTAGTAGGAATATCCAATTCCATCAGGTAAAATAGGATTAAACGGTTGTTTAGGGGAGGAACGAGCCTTATATGGAAGGCCACCATCAGCATCTGAAATTGCCGAAGCTGGAAGTGCTTCGCAGAGTGATGCTCATAACGCTTGGGGCATCGCTCGTCTCGGTCGGTCTCGAGATTTTTCTTGTGCCGAACCACATTATCGACGGCGGGATCGTTGGCATTTCCATTATCGTATCGCATCTTGTGGGCATGCCCCTCGGCATTTTTCTATTTATACTCAACCTTCCGTTCCTCATACTTGGCTACAAGCAAATCGGCAAGACGTTCGCGCTGTCCACTTTATACGGCGTAAGCGTTATGTCGCTCGGTACTTTTCTGCTGCATACGGTTCCTCCATTAACGGAGGAGTATTTTCTTGCAACTATTTTCGGCGGCGTTTTGCTAGGAGCCGGAGTCGGTCTGGTTATCCGGTTTGGCGGATCACTGGACGGCACGGAGATTGTCGCCATTTTGTTTAATAAGAAGCTTCCGTTCTCAGTAGGCGAAATCGTTATGTTTTTCAACTTATTTATATTGTGCAGCGCGGGTTTCGTTTTCGGTTGGGATCGGGCCATGTATTCTTTAGTCGCCTATTATATCGCCTTCAAGGTGATCGACATTACGATTGAGGGCTTCGAGGAGTCGAAAGCGGTTTGGATTATAAGCGAGGAATCGCAGGAAATCGGTTCGGCTATTATGAGCCGTCTCGGTCGGGGCGTCACCTATTTGCACGGAGAAGGCGGTTTTACAGGAGGCAAGAAGCGGGTTATCTTTTGCGTTATCACGCGCTTGGAAGAAGCGAAAATGAAATCGATCGTGCATGAGCTCGATCCGGTCGCCTTCCTGGCGGTGGGCAATATTCACGACGTAAAGGGCGGCCGCTTTAAGAAACGCGACATTCACTAGAGGCGGGAGAAGAAGGCATGGACGAATTTGCAAGCATCCGCCATTGGACGGCGGAGCGGCAGACGGAAGAATGGCAGCGGCGGCGCGGCGTTGTGCTCGGAATTGGAGATGATGCTGCTGTGATCGATCCGCTTGTTAGCATAGACGGGCTGGACGGCCCGTACGAGTTGGTCATGGCAATGGATACAATGGTCGAGACGCTGCATTTCAACGAGCGGACGATGGCCGACGAAGATATCGGCTATAAGGCGCTTGCCGCTAACATAAGCGATATCGCCGCGATGGGCGGCATCCCGCTTCATGCGCTCGTATCGGCAAGTGTGCCCCGTTCGTTCAGCCCGGAGCGGATGCGTCAGGTGTACGACGGACTGTATGCTTGCGCCGAGCGCTACGGGGTGGCGGTAATTGGAGGCGATACGACGTCTTCGCCGCAGCATCTGGTCGTCGCCGTAACGGTGACGGGCGCCGTCGAAGCAGGAAGGGCGCTGCGCCGTTCGGGCGCACAGCCTGGCGACGTTGTCGTGCTGGCCGGTCAGCCTCTTGGCATGTCGGCGGGCGGTCTGCATCTGCTGGACGCGCCGGATTCGCCTGTGTCCGCGGCCTTTTCGGTCGAGCAGCCGCGCGAGGCGGCGGCGCTGGCGCGCGCGCATCAGAGACCGGAGCCTTCCGTCCGCGCAGGTCGCCTGCTTCTCGCTCACGGCTGCCGGTCGCTGAACGACGTCAGTGACGGGCTGGCCAGTGAAGCTTGGGAAATTGCGGAGGCATCAGGCGTACGCCTCATAATGCGCGAGCGAGACTTGCCCCGGAGCGGCAGCATGACGGCTTTCGCTGCGGCCTCGGGCGTTAAGCCTCTGGAATGGATGCTGTACGGCGGTGAAGACTACGCGCTGCTTGGCACAATGAAGCCTTCCGATGCGGCTGCGGCGAAAGCCGCTTTTCAGGCGGAGGGGCTGCCATTCTATATCATCGGCGAGGTACAAGCCGGATCGCCGGAGGCAAGACTTATCGGTGCGGACGACGCCGACTCGGCGCCGGAAGGTGTGCTTCTGGCGAAAAAGGGCTATAATCATTTTGACGAATCATAAAGTGTATGGAAGGGTAAAGGGTGAAAGCGGCATGAACAAATCGGGTCAAACCGAGATTGTCGTCCATGACTTGAGCGAGACATCCGCGTTGGCGGAGCGTCTGGCAGCACTTGCGCAGCCTGGCGCTTTGCTTGCGCTGGACGGCGATTTGGGAGCGGGCAAAACAACGTTTTCGCAGTCGTTTGCCAAAGCGATCGGCGTAAAAGGTATCGTGAACAGCCCGACTTTTACGATTATTAAGGAATATGAAGGGGAGAGCATGCCCTTTTATCATATGGATGTGTACCGGCTTTCGCTGGAGGAAGCGGACGAGCTCGGGCTCGATGACTATTTTTACGGCAGCGGAGTGACCATTGTGGAATGGGCGAGCTTGATCGAGGAGCTGCTGCCGCCGGACCGTCTGGACATTTATATCGAGCATGGTGGCGGCGATATCCGCCGGTTTCGGATCACAGGCCGCGGGGAGACGTACGAACGCTGGTGCGAGGCTTTAAAGGAGATAGGAGCAGGAGACAACGATGACTGAAGCAAAAGAACGGCCGATTCTGGCTCTCGACACGTCGACGGCGGCGCTTGCCGCTGCCATAACGATCGGAGAGAATACGATCGCCGAAATTCAATCAATGGCCGAGCGCAATCACTCGGTTCATATAATCGTTCATTTAAAGGCGCTGCTGGAACAGGCAGGACTGAAGGGCGAGGAGCTAGGCGCCATAGCAGTTGGCAGAGGGCCAGGTTCCTATACCGGAATGAGAATCGCCGTTGCGGCGGCAAAGACGCTCGCATGGGCGTGGAACAAGCCGCTGATTGGCGTGTCCAGCCTGGAGGCGATCGCCTTCGGCGCGATACAGCATAAGCATCCAGCCAGTGCCGGGAATGCAGATGCCGAATTAGAAGGCGGCGAGGAATGGGTGCTGCCTATTATGGATGCTAGGCGAGGTCAAGTCTATACAGGCGGATTCGCGTTGTCGGCAGGCGGCTGGAGCCGATTCGAGCCGGACGGCGTCAGACTCATGCGCGATTGGGTTGACCGAATTGTGGAGCTTTCGAATACGGCCGGCGCGGTGCCGAAGCGGATATGGCTGGCGGGCGAGCTGTCATTGCATGAGGAAGAGGCTGCGCGTTTGAAACAATTGTGCGAGTCTCGCGGCATTGAAACAACGCCGCTTCCATATGAGTTGGAAGGCCGGTGGGTCGCTCAGCTTGGCAGACGCCGGATGCTCAACGGAGAAACGGACGAAACGCACACGTTCACGCCGAATTATACGCAGCTGACGGAAGCGGAAGTCAAGCTGAAAGCAAAGCTTGCGGGAGAAGCGGAACGATGAGCAGCGGACAAGCTACGTCGCCCTCCGTCCATTTCCGGATTATGACACTCGATGATATCGACCGGATCGTCGAGCTGGAGCGGGAGGCGTTCGCAACGCCGTGGACAGAAGAGGCGTTTCGCAATGAGCTGCTGAACAATATGTTTGCCCGTTATATCGTGATGGAACAGGATGACCGGATTATCGGCTACGGCGGCATGTGGATCATTATCGACGAAGCGCATGTGACGAATATCGCGGTTTCGGAAGATCGGCGAGGATTGGGGCTCGGCGAGAAGCTGCTGCGGGAGCTGCAGCGGCGAGCCGTTTATTACGGCGCCAATAAAATGACGCTCGAGGTTCGTGTGTCGAACGAGATTGCGCAGCGGTTGTATCGGAAGTTTGGTTTTGAGGAGTCAGGCATTAGGCCGGCTTATTATTCCGACAATCAAGAGGATGCGCTTATTATGTGGGCGGAGCTGTCTCGCGGCGGCCCCCGCGAGGAAGAAGAGGAGCAGGCATGGTGAACAGGGAAGAAGGCATCATTCTCGCCATTGAGACGAGCTGCGATGAAACGTCGGTCGCGATCGTCCGCGGCGGCAAGCATATAGCGTCCAATGTTATTTCTAGCCAGATCGATGTGCATGAAAGGTTCGGAGGCGTCGTTCCGGAAATCGCCTCTCGCAAACATGTCGAAGTGATCACGCTCATGATCGAGCAAGCGGTGGCGGAATCAGGCTATTCGCTAGGCGATGTGTCGGCGGTAGCAGTGACGCAAGGACCGGGTCTCGTCGGCGCACTTCTGGTCGGCATCGTTGCTGCGAAAAGCTTGGCCATGGCGCTTGACGTTCCGCTTATCGGGACGCATCATATCGCAGGTCATATTTATGCCAATCAGCTTGTGCATGAGCTTGAATATCCTTGCCTTGCGCTAGTCGTTTCGGGCGGTCATACGGAGCTGGTGCTGCTAGAGGATGAGGGCTCGTTCCGAATGATCGGAAGAACGAGAGACGATGCGGTGGGCGAAGCTTACGACAAAGTCGCTCGGGCGCTGAAATTTCCTTATCCGGGCGGTCCGCATATCGATCGGCTGGCGTCGGAGGCGGAGCAAACGATCGAGCTGCCCCGGGCTTGGCTGGAAGCCGATTCATACGATTTCAGCTTTAGCGGCTTGAAATCGGCCGTTCTCGCCGTTATTAATCAGAAAAGCATGAAAGGCGAGGAATTGGATAAGGCTGCGCTGGCGAGAGGATTTCAAGAATCAGTTATCGACGTTCTGGTCGAGAAGGCTTTGCGTGCCGTTAAGGAACATGGCGCTAAGCAGCTGCTGCTATGCGGCGGCGTAGCGGCCAACCGTGGTTTGCGGACTGCACTATCTGAACGCTGCGAGAAGGAAGAAGTGCCGTTGCTCGTGCCGCCGCATCGGCTGTGCACCGACAATGCAGCTATGATTGGAGCTGCCGCATACTTGAAATGGCGCAAGGGAGAATTTACGCCGCTTGATATGAAGGCGGAGCCGAATTTCTCGCTTGAGGGCTGGGCGGAAAGCGGAACGGCGCGGTAACGAGGGCGAACGCGAGAAAATTTTGAAAGTGAGAGTATTTTGAATTGACAGTCAATTTACAGTGGAATATAATAACAGCTATCCAATGCTTTTCTAATTAGAATCAGGATCAAACGCGATGAACAGGAACAGTAAGGCTCAAATCCGGGTCAAGAGAGCTGCGGGATGGTGCGACGCAGCCGATGGATGCCTGAAGCTCGCCTGGGAGCGGAATGACGGAGGCTGTCCGATTGGCTTGTTGCTGGCCTAGAGCGCGTACGTCATAACGGCTAACCCCCGTAATCGGGTGCGCATCGTCCAGTTTCCGGGATTGGCGATGACTTAAGGTGAACCGCGCGCAAGCAGCCGACGGGCGAGCAGTGCAGGTTAACAAGGGTGGTACCGCGCAGGACGTTAACGGCCTGTCGTCTCTTGAATAAAGAGGCGGCAGGTCTTTCTTATTTCCATAGCAGGAATGCGTTGATCGGGAGCAGTAGGACGAAAAGCGGAACGGCAGAGAGCTGCGGGTCGGTGCGACGCAGCCGAGCCTTTCGTCTGAACTCGCCCGGGAGCAGGACGAAGGAAAGGGCGCGATTCGCGCTGCGAGTACTTCGCCACGGCATGCCGCCGTTATCGGCGCCCGAGCGGGCCGGGACTCTTCCTTCGCTCTTTTCGTTTGATATAGGAACGTAAAGGCGAGCGGAGCGGGAACGGTCAATTAGAGTGGTACCGCGGCGGTTTTTTATGAAAAAGCCTGTCGTCTCTTGAATAGAGACGGCAGGCTTTTTGCTTTTTCTTAACTTGCGGCAAATAAAACCTTTTATTGGAGGTATGGCCTATGCAAAACGGAACGAAAAAAATTGAAATTTTCGATACGACGTTAAGGGACGGCGAACAGTCTCCGGGGGCTTCGATAGATCCAGAACGGAAGATTATTATTGCCCGACAGCTGGCGAAGCTGGGTGTAGACGTCATTGAACCGGGATTTCCAGTCTCGAGTCCGGGCGAATTCGCGGCTGTGCAGCAAATTTCCCGCGAGCTGCAAGGCATTGAGATAGCAGGATTCGCCCGTATGACGAAAGTCGATATCGACGCAGCTGTCAAGGCGACTCAGGACGCAGCAAGACGCAGGCTGCATCTGTTCATCTCGTCGTCAGACATACATCTTCAGTACCAGCTGCGCAAAACGCGGGAGGAGGTTGTGCAGATCGTGCGCGAAATGATCGCTTACGGCAAGCAGTACGTGAAGGAGATCGAATTTTCAGCAATGGATGCGAGCCGTTCCGACCGCGGCTTTGTGATTGAATTGGTTGAAGCGGCCATTGCGGAAGGAGCGACGATCGTCAATCTGCCGGACACGCTCGGCTACGCGCTGCCGGATGAAATCGAGGAGATGTTCCGTTCGGTCCGTATAGGCGCACGCGACGGCGAAACGGTTCGCTACAGCACACATAATCATAACGATTTGGGGCTCGCCGCCGCCAACAGCTTGGCGGCTATCCGAGGCGGTGCGACGCAGGTAGAGGTAACGGTGAACGGCGTTGGCGAACGAGCCGGGAACTGCGCCTTGGAGGAACTGGCGATGATTATCGAGACCCGGAAAGCGGCGCTTGGACTGGAAACGGACATTGATAGCCGTGAAATATACGAAACCTCTCATAAGGTGAGTAGAGCGATGCATTATCCGATCGGCTATAATAAACCGATTATTGGACGAAACGCCTTTCAGCACGAATCGGGCATCCATCAGGACGGGCTGCTGAAAAACCGCAGCACCTACGAGATAATGGACCCGGAAGCGATGGGGATTTCGCGCAGCATGATTGTACTCGGTCGGCATTCCGGGCGTCACGCGATCAAGCACCGACTGTCTGAATACGGCATCGACGTGGCGGACCGGCATTTGACGGAGGTGTACGATCGGTTCAAGGAGCTGGCCGACACGAAAAAAATCGTAACCGACGGCGAGCTGATCCGCATCGCCGGCGAAACGACCGATACGCAGCCGGACCCTTACTTGCTGGTCGATCTGCAGGTGCTGGCAGGCAGTCGTCAAACGCGTACCGCAACGGTCACGATCAGGTCGAGCGCAGACGGCGAGGAGCGCTCATACTCCGGCGCCGGCAAAGGGCCGTTGGAAGCCGTTATTCATTGCATTCGGGAAGCAATTCCGATCGCCGCCGATTTTGAGGACCTGGAGATTCACTCGCTATCGACAGGGGAAGACGCGCATGGAGAAGCTGTCGTTACCGTAGTGAGCGACGGGGAACGCTACCGGGGGACGTCCGTTCATGAGGATATTATTTTTGCCGCCGCCAGAGCCTATGTTGCTGCATGCAATCAAGCGATGATGTCCGCTGCAGGAAAAAAAGTGCAGTCTCGGAGCGAGGGCGTTTAATTGCCCTCAAAACGCCTGACGGATGTGTAGAACAGGTTAAAAATGTCGTATTTTAAGGCATTCGGATTGTCTATAAAACTGTTGGCGGAAAGTGGATCGTTTTTTCAATCTTCCACAGCAAAAATGTGGATTATGGGGAAAAGTGAGTGGGGTTAGTCGTGATTTCCAATTATTAGCGACATTAATCTTTACAAATCCTTTTAATACGGGGGAGCCTTTCTTCGGAATTAACTAACAATTCTACCGATGCTGTGGATAAAGCTGTGGATATCGTGGACAGAGTGAAAAAAGCTTCTGCCTCCGCTTAATATGGAGGCAGAAGCTTTTTTCTATTATTAGGAATTAAATCCTTTAACGAGGAAATGGCACTTTGTGGGTGCTGTTCCTCATTTTTTATTTGATGTAATTGCGAGTATTTTTCCTGCAATTTATCGTTGCGGTGCCGCAAAAACTTTGCGCGATTATGCAGTATAGTTTTCGGTGCGGCCGGCAGCATAATGGTTTATGGTTGAAGTAATCAGTTTTCAAGTGGGAATTACGACAGCAATGGTGCGTATTCCACATTGAATGGAGGATATCTGCCGATGAGGAAGCAAACGGTCATTCAAGTCAACTCGGTGAGCAAAAACTATGGAAACAAAGTAGCTGTCGAAGAAGTGTCCTTTTATGTGAAGGAAGGCGAGCTGTTTGGCGTCATTGGGTCTAACGGGGCAGGAAAAACGACGTTGCTCGAAATGCTGATGGGGCTTCGAAAGCCGGACAATGGGCGGATTGAAGTGCTTGGAATCGATGCGATAATGGAAGCGGAGAGGTTGAAGGAGTTCATCGGCATTCACCTGCACAGCACCTCTCTGTTCGATAAAATGACGGTGCGCGAGGCGTTGGAGCTGTTCCAATCGTTTTATGCGCGAAAATGCGATTTGAATGAGTTGATCGAGCGGTTCGGACTTGGGCCGTACGAGAATAAAACGGTAAAACGGCTGTCCGGAGGGTGGCAGCAGCGCGTCGCGCTCGCTATCGCGCTCGTCAACGACCCGCAAATTATTTTTCTGGACGAGCCTACGACAGGCTTGGACACACAGGCAAGAGCCGATTATTGGTCGTTGATATTGGACTTGAAGAGGCAGGGTAAAACGGTGGTTATTTCCTCTCACGACATGGGGGAAATGCAGCGTAATTGCGATCGAGTTGCGGTTTTGCGCAAGGGAGGCGTCGTGAAATGCGATACCCCCTTGGAATTGATATCGCAAATCCCTGCAGGCGGTTTAACAATGGAAGCCGTGTACATGCATTTTGCTTATGCGGAGGTATGACGGACGGCTTCCTATCCTGGAGGAGGGCTTTGAATATGAATTATGGCAACGACATCAAAAGTCCGTCAATGCAACGCAGCAAAGTCTTGGAGAAGCGCATGCAAATGCTGGCGGCGCTTCTTGATAAATTCAACGGGGGGGCGGATGCCGAACAACAACAGGAACAAGAGGAGACCAATGACAGAAAGAGGGGAAATAAGAAGAGCGAAACGATGACAAGCCGGGTTGCCGGCATTTTCTTCCATCGTGTAAAATAGAAACAACTAATGCGATGGAGGTTTTTGCGGTGAACAACGATTTGCTCCAGCTGAAGCAGGAAATGCAGCGATTGTCGGAAACCTATTTCACGGCGAAGCCGCTTGCGGAATACGCATCCGCTTTTATCGAACATAAGCATGCCGAACCTTTGCGGTTCGGCATGCTTTCTGTGCTTCATTACCGTATGTTTGGCGGAAAGGACGAGCTTATCTACAAAGCGGCCGCCTCCGTAGAGCTGTTTATTTTAGCTTCCGACATTATCGACGATCTTCAGGATCAGGATTCCCCGCATCAGCCATGGAGCCGCGCGCCGCTTCCGGTCTCGCTTCAGCTGGCTGCCGCGTTGATGTCCTTGTCTCAGCAAGCGCTGTTGGACTGCGGCACTGACTCGCTTGCCGTGCTGCGGACAGCCGATATGATGAACCGACAGTGGCTGCAGTCGGCAAACGGGCAAATGACCGATATTATGAACCTCGTAAATGAAGAGAGCGACTACTTGGATGTTGTTCGGCAAAAATCGGCCGCGTTGCTCGTTATGGCTTGTATGACCGGCGTCATGCTTACCGGTAGGGACTGGCACCCTGGGGTGGCTGACTATGCGCTGGAATTGGGTATGGCGGCTCAAATTGAAAATGATCGAAGAGATCTAGTTCGGCGGGACGACAAGAACGACTTTGCTCAAAGAAAGAAAACGGCGTTGACGCTCTACTTGCTTGAAGATTTGAGCGAACATCATGGGTGGATCGGCGATTATTTCGCAGGCCGCCTGAGCATACAGGAGCTGGACGACAGGTTCGAGGAGTTTGCCCGTATCTGCGAGGAAAGCGGAGCGCTGCTATACGGATCGGCGCTGTTCAACCTGCACTTCAATCGGTTTCAGGAACTGCTTCGGGAAGTCCCGGAAGCTGCGGCAAGCGCAGACGAAATCATGCGCATCGTGTCGGGTAACTTGGAAAATTCAGGGATACCGCAATGACCATTGCGGTAAATACGAACTAGATTAGCGTTTGCTGTCGAAGAAAATCCTGCTATATTAGAATCAGAAGTTGATTCTAATATAGCAGGAGGAGATTATCTATGTTGAAAGAAACAATCCGTTCTTTGGCAAGCAATGGTTTTGTACTCGGGGCTCAGCCTCAACTCGCTGGCGCATCCGCTGCTGAGCACAGCGCACTCCAAGATGCGTTGAAGAATCAACAAGAGAAAAAAGACGGTTACCAAATGGCATTCTGGGGCTAATCAATCCCGCCATGTAGGACCAGCCGGGCAGGAGGAGAATTATGCGAAACATACATACAAAGAACATCCTAACCTCTCTCTTCCTGCTCATCTTGGTCGCCCTTTTGTTATACATGACCCTGACCGTTGTTCGAGAGCCTTTCATCGGTCTCGAGGTCAGAGCGCAGGATGGGAAATATTTTGTTGAGGCGATTGAGCCTGCTGGACAAGCCATTGTGAAAGGTATTAAGGCTGGCGACGAAATTGTCGAAGTTAACGGCGCTCCCGCCGCCGACTATCACAATTTGAACAAATTTTTCTCCGTGGAAAAGGCCGAGTCGATCCTCGTCAGGCATGATGCAACGAATTACGATCTCGTAACATTCAGCAAAGGGTGGAACGGAGAGCATTCCGGATCGGAATTGCTAATTCAGCTTTATTTACCGTTAAGTTCGCTGCTGCTATTTTCGGGATTGTCCTTTTTTTTGTATCGGAAGCGCAAGGATGATCGCGCCGCTTTTATCTTAATGCTATTTTTCGTCATTATCGGACTTAGCTACTATTCATCGGCTGCCTCCTATCGAAGCGATTTGGTAGGCTATACGATGATCTATGTCGCTATTCCGTTCATTCCGTCCTTATTTTTGTTGTTTATGAACAATTATCTTAGACGGTATGATGTCGAATTTATACGTAAATTTTGGCTGAACGCTCTATTTGTTATTTCGGGCATTGTTCAGTTGGGCTGTCTCATCTATGTGTGGACAGATCTCATTCCAAGCGAAGTATTCATCTATATTCGGATGGTGTACTACGGTACTTTGCTGGCGGGCAACTTCCTTTGCATCGTATTGTTGGTCAAACGGTATTTGTATCATAGGCGTACGAAACTGAACTCGTTGTTCAAGATTACGCTAACGTCTCATATCGTTGCGTTCACACCTTTCACGCTGATGAACGTGCTTCCGTTGTTTTTCGGCAGCTCGCAAGTATTGCCGGCCGCTTTTACCGCGCCGTTCTTATTTGTATTGCCGGTTGTTTATTTCTACTTGCTGATGTCTAACCAATTGTTCGACATCGATTTTATTTTAACGAGATTCAAGTACTATACGTCGCTGGCCCTAATCCCGTCGATTATCGTCGCGCTGGGCGTGGCCGCTATTATGAAGAGTCAATCCAGCATCAACTGGATTATGTTCCTGCAAGTGTTCGTGCTCGTCTATGCGTCGATTACGCTGCTCTTGTATTTGAAGGAACAGATTGACCATAAGTTTAGGCCAAGGCTGTTCAAGGCGATGTATAGCTACCAAGATAGTCTGGACCGGTTTTCTCGTAAAATCGCTCGCGTGATGAAGAGAGCTGATCTGGAAGCCGTGTTGCGACAAGAATTAAACGAGCTGCTTCCGGTCAATCGAATCGACTTTTTATTAATTGATCCGACGGACGCGGTTGTTACACCGATCGGTACTACGTTGGAGGAACAAGGCACGGCGATTTTCCTCCTGCAAGTGGTCGACACGTTTAAGGTTGGCGAGATGGTCGAGCTTCCTCACGGCCTCGGACTTGTCATTGGAAGACAGCGTTCCCGCTATCACGTCGTTTGGATCGGTTCGAAGAGCAATCATACCCGCTTCAATTCGGACGAGCTGCGGTGGCTGAAGACAATGGCCAATTACGCCAGTATTGTGTTCGAGAACTTGTACTTGATCGAAGGATTGATCGAGGATTTGGAATCGGAGGTTCGCAAAGAGCAAACGACATCCCCTTGGGTGTTAAGGCTGCTGTTCTGCTTATCGGAGAACGAACGCCGCAAGCTGGCTGCTGATTTGCATGATTCCGCTCTGCAGGATCAATTGCTTTGGTACCGCAAGCTGGAATCAATTATGATGGACCACCCGCTTTCGGATAAGCTGGATCAGGAACTGGAAGAGATCAAGGAAGGTTTGCTCGACGTTATTCATCAAATTCGCGAAACCTGCAATGAGCTGCGTCCTCCTTTGTTAAAGGAAATGGGCGTCGTCGAAGCGGTCGAATCCATTGTGGAGCACTCGCAAATGAGAGATAATTTCGCGATCGATTTCCGTCCGAAGGTATTTGAAAGAGAATTAAACGAGGAGCAGATTACGGCGATCTATCGGATCGTACAAGAGCTGCTTCGCAACGCGGCCAAGCACTCGCAAGCGAAACAGGTTACGCTGGAGCTTGAGCAGCGCAAGGTTGAAATCTACTTCCGTTATCAGGATGACGGTATAGGCATGGATGTCGACTATATGAAAGCGTCGTTTGAGCATATGGGACTGTCAGGCATCAAGGAACGAGTAGCTAGCCTTGAAGGTGATGTCATCTTTAGTTCTAAGCGCGGAAACGGCCTAGAAGTCGTCATTCGTTTGCCGGAGACGATGACAGCCGGCAGGGAAAGGGGCCTATTGCGTGATTCGTATCTTATTAGTTGATGACCATCCTTCAGTCGGCGAAGGAACGAAGACGATGATCGAGCAGGACGCCGAAATGAAGGTTACGGTCGTGCTCTCTGCAATGGAGGCTCTGGAGACGGTAAATAATGAACCGTTTGACATCATTTTATGCGACCTGAACATGCCTGGCATTAGCGGCTTGGAATTAACGAAACGGCTTATTCTACAAGATCCCGATCGGCGAGTTCTGATCTATACGGGGTATGAGATTAGCAGTCATTACAATTTGCTTATTGAATGCGGCGTATCGGGGTTTATCTCCAAAACGGTATCCCGCGAGCAACTTCATAATACGATTCGCTGCGCTTTGCGCGGAGAGGCAGTTATTCCGATTTCATTGCTGAAGCAGCTTCGACGCAACGAGGTGAAAATTACACGTGCGGAAAAGGCGATTGAAGAGGTATCGATCAATGAAAGGGATCAGGATATTTTGCAGGAAGTAGCAAATGGCAACAGCAATAAAGATATCGCGGCCAAGCTTCATATGAGTCAAAGAACGGTCGAATATAACTTAACCCGCATCTTCGAGAAGCTTAGCGTGCGTTCCCGCTCCGAAGCGATCGTGGAGGCGAAGAGGCTCGGATTAATCCGGCTTGAGCAATTTACCCCTTGAGTATAGAATCAATATCTATTTTGATTATTGATTTTTACTAATATAGGATAGCGTAGGCAATGGATGGACTAATCCAATATCGGCGCCTGCGATTCGTATCCCAACGCAGCCGGAAACGGCTTGCGCAAGCAAGTCCCAAACGATGGTTTCCCTCTCAATGCTTACGTTTTCATCGGCGTAAGCATCTTTTTTTTTTATTTATGAAAAGTGATCATGTAAGGGGAGCCTGATTTTAAGCAAGGATAGGGTTGATTTCTAATGGCGATCGGAAGAACCCTCTGACCCGCAGCTCCTGCGGTTTTGAGCCAAAAAAAAGACCAGGCATGCGACGATGCCCGGTCTTCTTATCACGCTATTCGGCTATTCACTCAACTGCTCCCATTCTTCATAGGCGCTTGCGAGGGAAGCACGTCTTTTCTCTATTTCTGCTTGTATCTCTTGGATTCGCATATAATCGTTGAAAACGGCAGGGTCAGTCAATTGCACTTCGAAAGCGGCTATTTCTTCCTCCAGCGTTGAAATGAGCTGTTCCGTTTGCTCAAGCTTTCGTTGACGAGATCTTTCGTCACGCTTCGCTTGCTTATCCTTCTCGTAAGTAGTAGGCGCTTCTGCGGATTGCGTCTTACCAGCGGAGACAAGCTTCGCGGCAGCTTCCAAACGGGCTTCTTCGAGCTCATTCTTTTTCTCGATCATATCGTCATAATTTCCTAGGAAATGTTCGGTGCCGTTAGGCGTCAACTCGACGATTCGCTCGGCCATTTTATTTAGGAAATAACGGTCATGGGAAATGAAGAGCAAGGTGCCTTCGTAGTCGAGCAGCGCGCTTTCGAGCACTTCTTTACTAAAGAGGTCCAAATGGTTGGTCGGTTCGTCGAGAATGAGCACATTGGCTTGAAGCAGCATCAACTTGGCCAACGATACGCGGGCTTTCTCGCCGCCGCTTAAGGACGAAATCTTTTTCAACACATCCTCGCCGCTAAACAAAAAGTTGCCGAGAACGGTACGGATGCGGGCTTCCTCCATATGCGAATAGGACTTCCAAACTTCCTCCAGTACCGTATTGCTCGGATTAAGTCCCGTTTGTTCCTGATCGTAGTAGCCAAGCTTGACGTTCGCCCCCCATTTGACCGTGCCGCCGGAAGGATGGCGTTCGCCGACAAGTACTTTCAGGAGCGTTGACTTGCCGATACCGTTCGGGCCGATTAAGGCGATCGTTTCTCCGCGTTGGAGCTTGAAGGATACGTGCTCGAATAGCAGTTTGCCGGATGGCTCGTCGAAGCGCATGGCAAGCTCATTCGCATCAAGCACGTCTTTGCCGGTTTGGCGCTCAATCTCGAACATAAAGCTCGCTTTTTTCAAATCGCCCTGCGGCCTGTCGACCATCTCCATTCGATCTAGCGCTTTACGGCGGCTTTGTGCCCGTTTCGTTGTCGAAGCGCGAACGATGTTGCGTTGAATAAATTGTTCCATCTTTGCGATTTCATCCTGTTGCTTTTCATACAGCTTCAGATTCGCTTCGTATTCGGCTGCTTTCAGCTCGATATAACGGCTGTAGTTGCCGGTGTACCTTCTGGCCGCATGCCGTTCGACCTCGATAATCGTAGTTGCGAGCGCGTCCAGAAAATAGCGGTCATGAGATACGACGAGAATGGCCCCGGAATAGCTGCGTAAATAGTTCTCGAGCCAGGTCAGGGTAGGGATGTCCAAGTAGTTGGTCGGCTCGTCCAGCATAAGCAAATCGGGCGATTGCAGCAAAATGCGGGCCAGCGCCAAACGCGTTTTCTGCCCTCCGCTGAGCGTCGAAATGACCGTGTCCGGCGAAAAGGAGCCGAAGCCCATGCCATGAAGCACACTATTGATTCGAGTATTGATTTCAAAGCCGCCTTGCTCGCGGAACCAATCGGAACGTTTCGAATAGCGATCGAGCACTTCTTCGTATCGTTTCGGATTGTCGTGAAGAGCCGGATCGGCAATTTGCATTTCGAGATCCCGCAGTTCGGTCTCGGCTTCAATTAAATGAGAGAACACGGCGCGCATTTCTTCCATAATGGTGCGATCCGATTGCAGGCCGCTGTTTTGGGCGAGATAGCCGATTTTCGTTTCTTTTGCTTTATGAATAACGCCGGAGTCATAGCTGAGTTCGCCGGCGATCATTTTCAGCAGCGTCGATTTGCCTGCGCCGTTTACGCCGACGAGGCCGATCCGGTCGCGTTCGAGCACTTGCAGCGTTATATTGGACAAGATGACGTCAATGCCATAGCTTTTATTCAGGTTTGAAACTTGAAGCAGCATACGATACCTCCAACAAATAATGGCAAGCAAACGATGTCGGTTGCCGTTTCATTCTATATTACCACAAACCGACGCCGGCATTGGCGAAAGTTGCATAACAATGGTAAACTACAAGTAACATAGAGGAACAAACGGGAAGGCAGAGCGGGTTGCGGTTATGAAGGAAGAACAGATTCAGGCATTCGCGGATAAGCATGCGTTTCGCCGACGGATGAAAGAAAAGCGGGATTCGCTGTCAGCGGAGGATAGGAAGGCGTATTCGGAGGCCGCATGCCGCCATTTGATCAATTGGCTTTCAAATCGAGAAGTCGAATCGCTGATGTGCTATGCGCCTTTCCGAGGTGAGCTTGATATTAAGTCTGTCGCTGATTGGGCTTGGCAATCGGGCATCGCCGTTATTATGCCGAGAAGCGATATGAGGGATCATTCGATGTCCTTGCACCAAATTGGGAACTGGTCGGATTTAACCGAGGGAGCATACGGTATTTTAGAGCCCGATCTGCAGAAATGTCCGCCGTTGTCGATCGCTTTTGCTCCTAGCGTTGTAGTTGCACCCGGACTTTCCTTTGACCAATACGGCGGACGAATGGGCTATGGCGGCGGTTATTATGATCGCTTCGCTGAGAGGCTAAACCGCATGCAGCAGGGAAACGGCAAGGAGACGTTATGGATTGGAGCAGCGTATGGGATACAGCTTGAAGAGCTTATTCCAATGCAGCCGCATGATCAGCGGATGGACGGTCTCGTGACAGAAAACGGGATGCTGATGTTCGACGGCACTCCGAACGTTGCGGGGAAGGGAGGCGACTGCTAATGGATCTGACGCATTTCAACGAGCAAGGAAGAGCGCGAATGGTCGATATTAGTGATAAGGCGGTTACGGCCAGGAGCGCAACGGCTGCTACGACAGTTCGAATGGAAGCAGACACTTTGTCCCGTATAAAAGAAGGAAAGATCGGTAAGGGCGATGTGCTCTCTGTCGCGCAGGTCGCTGCTGTAATGGCGGCGAAGAAAACATCAGATTGGATTCCAATGTGCCACCCGCTTCCGTTGACTGGAATCGACGTTCGGTTCGAGGACAATGGTACGGACGAGCTTTATATAGAAGCAACAGTGAAAACGACTGGTAAAACCGGGGTGGAGATGGAAGCCTTAACGGCTGTCTCGGCCGCAGCCTTAACGGTGTACGACATGTGCAAGGCGCTGCAAAAGGATATGTCGATCGGTCCAACGCAGCTCCTCGCCAAAAACGGGGGTAAAAGCGGCGACTACCGGATCGATAAGTAAAGAATAAATAGACAAATAGACAGCCCTCATACGATCATAGGAAAGCTGGGATAGGAGGATGACGATGACTCAGTGGAAAGTTGCGATATTGACGGCAAGCGATAAGGGCTCCCGCGGTGAAAGAGAGGATACGAGCGCGCAAGTAATTCGCGAATTGGTGGAAGAAGAGCTTGGCGGGGAAATCGTCGATTACCGGATCGTACCCGATGAACAGGATGAAATTATGGCTGCCCTTATTGAAATGACGGAGTATTACCAAGCTAATCTGGTGCTGACGACCGGCGGAACGGGATTAGCGCCGCGAGATGTTACGCCGGAAGCGACGCTGAAGGTGGTCGATCGCATCGTACCGGGCATTGCTGAGGCGATGCGGATGGGCGCATTGTTGAAAACAAGAAGAGCGATGCTGTCGCGAGGCGTCTGCGGTATCCGCGGACAATCGCTGATCATTAATTTGCCGGGCAGCCCAAAGGGCGTGCACGAAGGCTTGATGGCGATCATGGATCAGCTTCCGCATGCGCTTGAGATCGTATCGGGCAGTTATGGAGAGCATGAGGAATGAGTGGCATTACCGAGTTGAAAGAGGTGCCGGTCCGTCAGGCGATCGGTCTGCGGCTTGCCCACGACTTGACGCAAATTTTGCCGGGACAGTTCAAAGGCCGTCTTTTTAAAAAAGGACATGTCGTTACCGAGGCAGATATTCCGCGGTTGCTCGACATTGGCAAAGAGCATATTTACGTTCTACGGCTCGGAGAAGAGGATTTGCACGAGGATGACGCAGCAATGCGGATGGCGAAAGCTTTGTACGGCAGCGGTATCGAACTGACTGAGCCGCATGAAGGAAAGGTCGCGATGAAATCGACCGGTCTCGGAATTGCATCAGTAGCCAGGGAGGTTGTCGATGCGATCAACAGCATGGGAGAAATTGCGCTGGCGACAGTTCCTGCGCATAAAGTGATGCAGCCCGGCAAAGCCGTAGCGGCTACGCGGGTCATACCGCTTGTCGTATCGAAGAAGGCAATCAAAGCGGTCGAGCTGGCGGCGGAGACGTACCGCGAGAGCCACGGTGGAGAAGCGCCGATACGGGTGCTGCCATTCCGCAAGCATCGCATTGGTTTGCTGACGACCGGCGGAGAAGTATTTTCTGGACGTATTCAAGACCGGTTCGGTCCGGCCGTTCGCGCAAAAGTGGAGGCGTTCGGTTCGGAAATCGCGGAACAACGGTTCGTACCCGACGACCGTCAAATAATTGTCAAGGAAATCCACTATTTGCTAGAGCGGCAATATGATATGATATTGGTAACTGGCGGTATGTCGGTAGATCCCGACGACCGCACACCAGGTGCGATCAAAGAAGCGGGAGCCGCTATTGTCAGCTACGGTACGCCGATGCTGCCGGGGTCAATGCTGCTGATGGGGTACTTGCACAATGTGCCGATACTAGGACTGCCGGGCTGTGTTATGCATGATCCGTATACATCATTCGACGCGTTGCTGCCCCGTATATTAGCAGGTCAGACGATTGTGAAGGACGATATCGTCAGCATGGGTTACGGAGGGCTTCTCACGTAGCTGAGTATTTTGATATACACTATTTTTTGAAAGGTGGATGAAATATGGGAGGCATTGGTGCTACGGGAATTATTTTGCTCGTATTGGTTGCCTTGCTGCTGTTTGGACCGAATAAGCTGCCTGAATTGGGACGAGCTTTTGGACGGACGCTTAGAGAATTTAAAGCCGGTGCGAAAGATTTAATGGACGACAACGATCAGAAAGCGAAAGACAACAACCAACGGGTCGACGTAAGCCCGTCAAATAACGAGTCCAATAATAAGCGGCTTCCGGACTAATCACCGGGCCCGCTTTTTTGTTGAAAAGGAGGCTAGGCAGATGGAATCGTCGTCGCGAAGCGGAACTTCCTTCGACAGAGAACGCATCCGCGAAGAAGGCCTGATGCCTATACTGGAGCATTTGGGCGAGCTACGGAAGCGGATCATATACATATTAATCGTCATTGTGATCGGCTTAGTGTTGGGTCTAATCGCCGCCGGACCGGCTTACGATTATTTAATGGCGCAAGAGCCCGCCAAAACGATGCCGCTGCACGCGTTCTCACTTTGGGACGGCATCGGGATGTACATGAAGTTTGCGTTTATTATTGCGTTGATACTGGCGATTCCGTTCACCGCATACCAGCTGTGGGCGTTCGTGAAACCGGCGTTGAAGAAAAATGAGCAGCGCGCCGCTTTGAAATATGTTCCTTTTGCACTGCTAATGTTTTTGGTAGGCCTTGCTTTCTCCTATTTCGTTGTGTTCCCGCTTGCTTTTCATTTTACGAGAAGCGTATCGGCGAGTTTGAATTTGGAGGAAACGATCGGCATAACCCAATACTTCACGTTTATGTTCAATATTTTGATCCCGATCTCGCTGCTCTTCGAGCTTCCGCTCGTCATTATGTTTTTGACGGCGATCAAGGTGTTGAACCCGATTCGTTTGCGGAAAATGAGAAGGTTGGCGTATTTCATCATGATCTTTATCGGCGTCATCGTCACGCCGCCTGATTTCATCTCCGATATAACGGTCGCGATACCGCTTATTTTGCTGTACGAGTTTAGCGTGTTTCTATCCGGCGCTGTGTATCGCAAGCAGCTTGCAGCAGCCGAGCGAAATCAAGATTTGGATGAAGAAATAGATGCTTAAAACAAAAGCAGGCCCCCTGTAGGATTAAAAATACAGGGGACCTGCTTCTTTTTCATTTAGAAGGGTGCGATAACGAAACGGCCGACAGCGACGAACAAAGCAATCAACAGCAGAACAACGTTCATGATGATAGCCTTATTCTCATTGCGCTTCGCATGGAAAATGGCTGCAAGCACCATGATAACGGCGATGCCAATCGCGGCGATGCCAGTCAAGACAGGCGCGATGTCTAACGCGCCTGGTAAAATCAAACCTACGGCGCCCAGCACCTCCGCGATGCCGATAAAGCGCTGCAACCCGCTGGAATAAGGCTGATCGGCTTTCGGCTTAGCAGTGAGTTTCGTTACACCTCCCATTAAGAACATAGCGGCCAACAGAGCTTGCAAAATCCATAACGTAAGATTCATGATTACCTCTCCTTTTTTTGTTACTTCAACTCATCTACTTACTTTATGTAATTTAGTTTATTCATATCACCTAATATCGTCAAGTGTTTTGTTTTCCTTTTGTAACTTGAGAACACATTCGGCAGCGGGTATAATGTACAACTAAGAGGTGATGCCAATGCCGGAACATGATATGGAGCTATGCTCGCATTTCGAGAAGGCGTTAGAATTACTGAGCAAGCGCTGGACGGCGTTAATCGTGTTCACGCTGCTGCCGGGTCCTCTCCGATTCGCCCATATTGAGAATGCGATTCCGAATTTAAGCGGCAAGGTGTTATCCGAGCGCTTGAAGGAGCTGGAAGCGGAAGGGCTGGTCTTACGCAGCGTTTACCCGGAAATACCGGTTCGAATCGAATATTCGCTGACGGAGAAAGGACAAGCGCTGTCTCCGTTATTCGATAACATTTATGAATGGTCCGCTCGCTGGATCGGTTCGGAACCGACAAGCGACAGCTGCCGCGAATCAAACGAACAATAAGATCGTCTCCTTACTCGAGTATCATTCGAGTAAAAGAGGCGATCTTTCTTTTTGCTTTAAAGCATATGGTTGACAAAATAGAAGTTCATCTCGTATGATTTAAACAATCGTTTTAAACATTTGTTTAACGTATATAAACAAGGAGTGGGAGCTTGAATGAAATCTACTTTGAAAGCCTTCTTTAAACGGCCGACAACGATTGTCGGTATTGTAACGGCCCTTATGTTTCAGATTATTTTCTCTGTCGTATGGATGACGGGATATAACGGCGTGACAGACCGAATCGATCATTTAAAGATTGCGATTGTGAACGAGGATCAGCAGTTTGGTCAGCAAATCGCGCCCAAGTTGGAGAAGGAACTGCCATTTTCAATGTCGCAAATGAATTCGTTAGAGGAAGCTAAGGTGCAATTAAATGAACGCGAGCTGCAGATGGTCATTTATTTGCCGGCCGATTTTACGCAGAAGGCTTCTTCGCCTGAGGGGCATGCCTCTGTGCAATACTTCTTAAACGAGTCGAATCCGGCCCTAATAAAAAGCATGATGAGCAGCGTGGCAAACCAAGTAACCGCAGAGGTCAACAAACAGGCTGTAGCTGCGGGCATCCAACAGACGCTTGGCCAGGTGGCGGCGCAATTGCCGGCCGAACAGGCATCTGCTGTGGCTCAAGGGCTTTCCGAACGAGTAAAGGCTGATATTCAATCGTCGAACGTCGTCAGCGGCATGAATAATCAGATGGTGCCGATGATGATGGTACTCGCATCCTACGTCGGCGCGATGATTATGGGCATGAACCTGGAGCAGTCGGCAATGGGTGTCTCGGGCAGCACAACAAGATGGAACCGTTTTGCCGCCAGAAGCGTAATAAATATTGTTTCTGCCGTTTTCGTGTCGCTGGTCGGCGTATCACTCATTGCGGCCTTCGGGGGACAAATGGAGCAAGGCTTCCTGAACTTGTGGCTATTCCTCTTCGTGACGTTAGTTACGTTTATGTTTATTTCGCAAATGTTTTTATATTGGTTCGGAATGGCGGGAATGCTCTTCAATATTATTTTGCTGTCCTCGCAGCTTGTGACTTCTGGAGCAATCGTTCCTCGCGAGCTTTTATCCGGCTTCTTCGTTCGTCTGGGCGATCTGCTGCCTGCGACCTACGCGGTTGAAGGCGGTATGAACCTGTTATTCGGCGGTCCGGGAATGGGAAAAGATATCGCTGTCTTGCTTCTGTTTACAGTTGTTGGCCTAGTCGTCAGCGCTATTGCCGTCGCGGTTAAACGCCAAAGAACGGCACAGCCTGTCGGCGCGCTTGCCAAACAACAATAATTCATCTTATTATTGGAGGCTCAATCGACGGTCATGCAAACACCCGATAATGACATTAAGATGCGTATATTGCTGGCCGCGAAAAAGCTTTTTGCGGAGCAGGGATTCGACGGTACCAGCGTTCGCCAAATTTGCGAAGCGGCCGGCGCGAACGTCGCTCTCGTCTCTTATTACTTTGGCGGCAAAGAAAATATGTTCGGCGAGCTGTTTCAAGTTTTTTTCCCGAATGACTTGATTGCTTCAATTGATCAGAATATGGAGCCTTTGGAAGGCGTGAAGCTTGCTATTCGTGAAATCACGCTTTTCCGTCATAACGATCCAGAACTGATTCGGATAATCCAGCAGGAGATCATTACGAATTCGGCTCGCATTCAGAAGATTCGCGAGTATGTCATGCCGATGTGGTTCTTATTGCGACGTTGGGTCGAAGAAGGAAGGAATCAAGGTCTATTCCATTATCGATCGCTGGATACAGCGTTTATGTCGGTTGTCGGAGCGCTGCTTTTCCACCGTCAATCGGAATACTGGCGTGCCATTACGGATGAAGGGGAAGGGACTGCTGAACAATTGGCCGAAGATCTAACCTCGTTTATTTTAGGTGGCCTTGGCGCTTCGGAAGCGTAGAATAGAAGAAGCTTAACGGCGTCTCGTACTCGTACGGGGCGCCGTTTTATATTTCCTGAATATGTAACTAGATGAGGGTAATAAACGTCAATAACCGAAAAGGGGCAGGAAGCGGGGAAAAACAATGAGAAGACGAATGGCTGGGGCGAAGCTATTGATCGCAGCGGCGATTATGCTTGGAGGCTGCAGCAGCTCGGATAACGATTTTGTAGCGTCGGTTACTCCGGCGCCGGACATGTCGGATGAGCAAGAGAAGGCCTTATCTGAAGAGAAGAGGGAAGGCGATTTCATTTTGCGGATCGAGTCCGAGAAGAACGTCTATAAGCCGGGCGAGAAGATCAAGATGAGAGCGCTGCTCAAATACGATGGTCCGGAAAAAACAATTAAAATTTATCACGGCATGGAGCCAGTTGCGATGCCTGTTGTGGAGGAGCTGACAAGAGGGATCGAGACAGAAGCAGTTATGCCCGTGCCGCTTAAAAGCTCGATTCTGAAGCAGAATGAATGGAACGTTTTTCCGTTCAAGAAGTCAGGAGGGTACAGCGAGAACGACCCGCATAAAGATTTTATAAAAACGTTCCTGGCAGGGGACGGCTTTCCGAAAGGGAAGTATCGGGTGCAGGGATGGACCGATTTTTACACGGAAGAGGGGGACGAGCAGCAGAAGTATCACTTTACGACCGAGTTCATTGTTACGGTTCAAGACTAGCAGGAAAATTTAAAGCAGCCTCCTTATAGGATTATTTTCTCAGGGCTATACTGGTTAAAGTGTTCGAGGCCGGCCTAAACGGCCTGTATCGGCGGCGATTTTATCCGAAGCTTGCTCTAAGGCGCAGCGGGCGTTTAAGTTGCTGTAAATTGAGCCGAGGCACTTGAAATTATGTCCGAAAAAAAGTATGATAAAAATGGTTGTTAGCACTTCATGCTTACGAGTGCTAATAAAAAACAATAAGCGACAATTTTTTTAAGGAGGCTATTTTCAATGATCAAACCTTTGGGTGAACGCGTATTGATCGAACCGATCGCAAAAGAAGAAACAACTGCCAGCGGCATCGTGCTGCCGGATTCGGCTAAAGAAAAACCGCAAGAAGGCAAAGTCGTTGCCGTTGGCAGCGGTACGCTGAAAGACGGCGTTCGCGTCGCTTTGGAAGTAAAGGAAGGCGACCGCGTTCTTTTCTCCAAATATGCGGGAACGGAAATCAAATATGATGGTAAAGAGTATTTGATTATGAAGGAAAGCGACATTCACGCGATCTTTGGATAAGCCCTTTTGCGGGATATATGGACAGACCAAACATACATTATTATATTTCTGGGAGGTAACCGGTAATGGCAAAGGACATTAAATTTAGTGAAGACGCTCGCCGCTCGATGCTTCGCGGGGTTGACGCGCTTGCAAATGCGGTTAAAGTAACGCTCGGCCCTAAAGGCCGCAACGTTGTATTGGAGAAAAAATTCGGCAGCCCGCTGATCACGAACGACGGCGTGTCGATCGCGAAAGAAATCGAACTCGAAGATGCATTCGAAAACATGGGCGCGCAGCTTGTTAAAGAAGTAGCGACCAAAACGAACGACGTTGCGGGCGACGGCACAACGACGGCTACCGTTCTGGCTCAAGCGATGATTCGCGAAGGTCTGAAAAACGTAACGGCTGGCGCTAACCCGATGGGTATCCGCAAAGGTATCGAAAAAGCGGTTAAAGCGGCTGTAGAAGAGCTGAAAACAATCGCGAAGCCAATCGAAGGCAAGCAATCGATCGCGCAAGTCGCTTCGATCTCCGCTGCTGACGAGGAAGTAGGCCAACTGATCGCAGAAGCGATGGAGAAAGTCGGCAACGACGGCGTTATTACAGTTGAAGAATCGAAAGGCTTCGTTACGGAGCTGGAAGTGGTTGAAGGCATGCAGTTCGACCGCGGCTACGTTTCTCCTTACATGATTACCGACACGGATAAAATGGAAGCTGTCCTCGACAATCCATACATCCTGATCACGGATAAAAAAGTATCGAACATTCAAGAGATCCTGCCGGTTCTCGAGAAAGTCGTTCAATCGGGCAAACAGCTTCTGATCATCGCCGAAGATATCGAAGGCGAAGCGCAAGCTACGCTCGTTGTGAACAAACTGCGCGGCACATTCACTTGCGTAGGCGTTAAAGCTCCTGGCTTCGGCGACCGCCGTAAAGCAATGCTGCAAGATATCGCTGCTCTGACAGGCGGCCAAGTGATCACGGAAGAGCTCGGCCTTGAGCTGAAATCGGCAACCGTTGACCAACTGGGCTCCGCTCGCCAAGTGCGCGTAACGAAAGAAAACACGATCATCGTTGACGGCAGCGGCGAAGCTTCCGACATCGTGGCTCGCGTGAACCAAATCCGCGCTCAACTGGAAGAAACAACTTCCGACTTCGACAAAGAAAAACTGCAAGAGCGCCTGGCTAAACTGGCTGGCGGCGTAGCGGTAATCAAAGTCGGCGCGGCTACTGAAACTGAACTGAAAGAGCGCAAGCTCCGCATCGAAGACGCTTTGAACTCCACTCGCGCAGCAGTGGAAGAAGGCATCGTATCCGGCGGCGGCACGGCTCTGATCAACGTATACAATGCAGTTGCGTCTGTTACAGCAGACGGCGACGAGCAAACGGGCATCAACATCGTATTGCGCTCCCTGGAAGAGCCGATTCGCACAATCGCTGCGAATGCTGGCCAAGAGGGTTCCGTTATCGTTGAGCGCCTGAAAAACGAAAAAGTCGGCATCGGCTACAACGCTGCTTCCGGCGAATGGGTAAACATGTTCGAAGCGGGCATCGTCGACCCAGCTAAAGTTACGCGTTCCGCACTGCAAAATGCGGCTTCCGTAGCGGCTATGTTCCTGACAACCGAAGCGGTTGTTGCCGACAAACCAGAGCCTAAGGGCGCTGGCGCTGGCATGCCTGATATGGGCGGCATGGGCGGTATGGGCGGCATGATGTAAGGTTTGAAACCTTACATTTGAGAAATAGTGACATAAAAAACTAATTTCTAAAATACAGACTACTTCCTTAATTTTAAGGAGGTAGTCTTTTTTTTTGTTGTGAATTCATTTATCCCAAAATATTAAAAATGGGATCAACCTTAAAATCAGTACATGACGGAATAAGAGAGAGCAGCGAAGGGGCAGAGGGATTCTGGAGAAACGATAGTGGTCGCTTTTAAAGCAAGATTCCTACCGAAACATCAATAAAATGAAGGAATCTGGCTTTAATGGCGATCGGAAGAACCCTCTGGCCCGCAGCGCTTCCCCCTCACTTACAGTCAAGCACTGATTTCAGTTTTGAGCCTAAAAATGAATAAAAATGACGAATAGAATCTAAAAAATGCTACATAGTTATCTTTTCAGATCGTGCTATATTAAATGTGATAAAAGAATCCATAAAATGACATTAAATCTGAAAGGAGCTAGGAGGTGATGAAGACAGAAGGGCATGAGGTCGTGCTACACGTGGCGCAAGGCGGCATCTTTGAAAGGAGATGATGAATTTGAGAGGAAGATGATAAGCATTGTTATGAAAGCGCTATCAAAAAAAATGAGAGGATGGATCATTAATGGGCTTTAAAAAAGGGAATTCGCTCCTTCTTATTTTTACTTTGTTCGTCAGCTTGCTGGCGACCGCCTCCGTTTCAGCCGCACCCGGCGATCCGGGCAGGATCGAGGCGGAGAATTTTTCCGCGATGAGCGGTATACAAACGGAAGTAAGCTCGGAGGGCGGACTAAATGTAGGCTATATCGACAATGGTGATTGGATGGATTATACAGTTAACATTCCGAGGACAGATACTTACAAGGTGGAGTTTCGGGTATCCAGCCCGTATGCGGGTACAATGCTGCAGCTTCGCAAAGGAACGGACGCTCTCGCGACCGTCGAGATTCCGAATACGGGCGGATGGCAGAATTGGCAGACGGTTGCCGCTTCTGTCCCTTTGACAGCGGGAAATCAGACGTTGCGGGTATACGGATTGACGAACGGCTGGAATTTTGACTGGCTGAGCATCACGTCAATCGCGCCGCAGCAGCAAGTTGCTGCCCCGACATTTACATTGGCGGAGGGGACATACGCAACGCCGCAGAATGTGGCGATTGCGAGCGCGACGGCGGGTGCGACGATCAAGTATACGACGGACGGCTCGACACCGGCAGCTTCATCACCTACGTACACGGCGCCGATTAACGTTGCAGCGAGCGTTACACTCAAGGCGATCGCGATAAAATCCGGTATGGCCGATTCAGCAGTGACAACCGCGTCGTATGTGATCAACCTTCCGACGGGCAAGGCGATCCCTGGAAAGATCGAAGCGGAGAATTATGATGCTATGTCGGGCATTCAAACGGAGAATTCTTCTGAAGGCGGATTGAACGTCGGCTGGATCGATAACGGAGATTCGCTTAGCTATAACGTAAACGTAGCGACAGCGGGAGCCTACACCGTACAATACCGCGTGGCCAGCCCGAACGGCGGAGGGCAAATTCAACTGAAGAACGGGGCAGCGGTTTTGACGACGACAACGGTACCTGCGACGGGAGGCTGGCAAAGCTGGAAGACGGTCACAGGTACATTGAATTTGAGTGCAGGCAACCAAACGTTGACCTTGTTCGCCGCGTCAGGCGGCTTTAATCTCAATTGGCTCCAGTTCACCGCAGGTACGCCGGCGCCACAAGCGGCGACACCAACATTCACGCCTGTAGGCGGGACTTACTCAACAGCGCAGAATGTCACATTGGAAACGACAACCGCAGGCGCAACGATCAAGTATACAACGAATGGTTCGACGCCAATAGCGGCTTCGCCGACTTATACGGGGGCGATTCACGTCGCTTCTACAACAACAGTGAAAGCGATCGCGATAAAAGCTGGAGTGGCCGATTCCGAGATAGCCAGCGCGACCTATAAAATTTCAGCCGGTAAAGGTGTCATGGACTTCCAGATTCAAAACGGCACGAGGGGCAACTTCGGGGATGATCAAATCTATTGGGCTGTGCTGGGTCTTGATTCCAATAACAAGATGAGCTACCTAAATGCAGAAGGCGATCTGGTTCCGACGTCAACCGCACTGAACGATGCGCCTGGTCATCTGACGAAGAATGGCCAGAACTATGCGAACATCTACCACAAGTTAAGTGACGTGCCGATCGTATCGACACCTGCGATTTCGTCCGGGCGGATGTTCCTGAGCATCGGTTCGCCAATGTACATCAAATTGTACAGTGACGGCTATGCAGGTCCGGATGTGAACAATGCTACGGATCCGAACAACGACATCTATTGGGACTTTGTTGAATTCACGTTAGATGCCGGCGGCTATCATGGCAATACAACCCGCGTCGACGCCTTTGGATTCCCAATCACACATAGACTTATCACCCATGACGGTTTTGACCGGACCGTTGGGGAGACAGAGACACGCGCCGCGCTATTCGCTGCATATTTAAATGAAGTTCCTGCGGAATTTAAGACGCTTGTTCAAGCGCTATATCGCATTTTAGCGCCGGCTAAGGGCGGTTTTAAAGAGGGAGGACCTTATGCGAACTACTTCGACAGTTACATTGAAAGTGTCTGGAATAAGCCGGGGCCTAAGCCGACAACGCAGGAAGTGCTGTTAGGTATCGGCGCAGCATCCGATCCGCAAGATTGTGCGGCGCTCAACAGGGGCGTATTCGAGGACCCGGCTCACTGGAACGACCCAAGCTATTATTATAAATCTGCTGTGAGCAACTTCTATGCGAAATTTTGGCATGACCACAGCATCGACGGCTTATCTTACGGATTCTGCTACGACGATGTGAATAACCAAGCGGCTTATCTGGAGCATAACAATCCGGCAGCACTGATCATTACGGTAGGCTGGTAATTAAACCGGAGGCCGACTTCGCTGTGCTGAGGCAAGCATGTAGGCAGGGCATGGCTGAAGCGGCCTCTCGGAAAAAATCGAATAGGAGGATGGCATATGTTTAAAAAGGGTGTAACCCGCCTGCTCATTCTTTCATTGCTCGCAAGTCTGTTTGTCTCCTTGCCGCCGGTGATCGCGGCGCCAGGCGATCCAGGCAAGATCAATGCGGATAGCTATTCCGCTATGAGCGGTGTTACGACGGAAGTTTGCAGCGAAGGCGGTATGAATATCGCATATATCGACGGGAACGATTGGATGGACTATGTGATTAATGTTCCAACTACCGGAACGTATAACGTAGAGCTACGGGTAGCGAGCCCTTATGAAAATACACAATTACAACTTCAGACAAGCGGCACGGTGCTCGCTACCGTTAATGTGCCGAATACGGGAGGTTTTCAGAACTGGCAGACAGTCGCCGCTAGCGTCAATCTGACGGCGGGCAGTCAGACGCTTCGGGTGTATGCGGTGACGAATGGCTGGAACTTCAGTTGGCTGAATATCACGCGAGCGAGCGCGCCCGTTGCGACGAACTTAGCCCTGAACAAACCGGTAACGGTATTGTCGTCTGAAGGGCCATTTGTCGGGGCAGGAGCCGTCGACGGCAATAGCGAAACGCGGTGGTCGTCGGAATTCTCAGATCCACAATGGATTGCCGTCGATCTTGGCGCAGTCCAAGCCGTCAACCGGGTGAAGCTCAACTGGGAGACGGCTTATGCGAAATCATATCAAATTCAAGTATCGTCCAACGAATCAAGCTGGACAGATGTTTATTCGACGACGACAGGCGACGGCGGCGTGGACGATGTATCTTTCAATGAGACGAATGCCCGTTATGTTCGCATATACGGCACGCAGAGGGCAACGGCATACGGCTATTCGTTATGGGACTTTGAGGTTTACGGAACGGGTACCTCGCAGCAACAAGCAGCCGCACCAACGTTCACCCCGGGGACAGGGACTTATTTGACGGCGCAAGAGGTGACGATCGCGAGCGCGACACCAGGAGCGGCGATCAAGTATACGACGGATGGCTCGACACCTACAGCGGCATCTGCCGTGTACGTTGGTCCGATTACTGTTGCGACGAGCACGACAGTCAAGGCGATATCGACGAAGGCAGGCATGGCCGATTCGTCGATATCGACAGCCGTCTATACCATTAATGCATCGCCTGTAGCGGTGACAATTCCGGTAACAGGCCCTTACGCGCAGTATTTGGAGATGGGATTAGCGCAGGCTGATCTGGATCAGAAAACGACGCTGAAGACGCAGAATACTACGGTCAACCACTCGCTTCGATATAATGTCGGCACGACGGTGACGATTGGCGTTAACTACATGGTTGAGCAGAAGCAGGTGCTGTTCAAGGCAACCACGCCAAATGGCAACCCGATCCAAGGCAATCCACTGACGTTTACTGTACAGCCGAACATGGCGATCACCGTTGATATTACCGATCCGGTCGCCGCGGCAACGCCTGTATTCGCACCTGCGGCAGGTACCTACACATCGGCGCAGAGCGTAACGATCACGAGCTCGACGGAAGGAGCCGTTATCAAGTATACAACGGACGGTTCAACGCCGACCGCCGCGTCTGCCACATACACGGGTCCGATCAACGTTGCTGTCACAACGACGGTCAAAGCGATCGCGATCAAAGCCGGGCTTGCGAATTCAGCCGTTGCTTCCGCTTCGTATACGATAGGTCAAACGGCTGTGAATTTGGCGTACTTCAAACCGACCTTCGCATCGAGTTTTATTAATGGGAATAAGGCGGAGCAAGCGACAGACGGCAACGTTGGTACGCGGTGGGAATCGAAATTTGAAGATCCGCAATGGATTTACGTCGATCTGGGTGCCGTTTACGCTATCGACGGCGTAAAGTTGAACTGGGAGGCTGCGAGCGCCAAGTCCTACAAAATTCAACTGTCAAACAACGAGAGGGACTGGAGTGACGTATACACGCAGAATAACGGAACAGGCGGCATTGAAAGCATTAATATTACACCAACTAGAGGCAGATACGTAAGGGTTTACGGTACAGTCCGCAACACAGGCTTTGGCTATTCTTTATTGGAATTCGAAGTGTACGGACAACCGACGCCATTGCCTCCGCAGGTTGCTGCACCGACGTTCACACCTGCGGGCGGAGCATACACGACAGCTCAGAACGTGACGTTGACGAGCGCGACGGCGGGCGCGACAATCAAGTATACGACGGACGGCTCGACGCCAACCGCCCAATCGGCAACGTATAATGGCGCTATCAATATTGCGGCAACAACAACGCTCAAAGCGATTGCCATCAAGGCAGATATGACCGATTCAATCGTGTCTACTGCAACGTATACCATTTCCGATTTCCGCGTGCTTTCGCCGACGAACGAACAGATGGTGACGACGACCCGGACGCCTCAGCTGACTTGGGAAGCAAAAGCAGGTACCGTCAAGTACGAAGTCTGGGTGAATGTGACGCGTAATGATTATGATTGGAACGCCTCAGGCAATTTATTGGATCGTTATACGAAGGTTGGCGAAACGACTAGTACGGCATACGTTTCGCCATCCCTCGTCGATCGCTGGACGTATAAGTGGTATGTCATCGCCGTGGACGGTACAGGCAAGCGGAGCCAGTCCAACATTGGACAGTTCAGCGTTTATTTACCTTATATCGAGCAAGTTAGCGATGGCATTCAAATTGTAAACGGCAGCCGGGATTTGAACAAGAATGGAACAATCGAGCCCTATGAAGATTGGCATAATCCGATCGCAACGCGGGTCGAAGATTTGATGTCGCGTATGACAAACGAAGAGAAGATTAATCAGCTCTTCTTCTCGCCAGAGTCGATTGATGGAATAAATGAGATGGCTGGTTTCGTGTTCTCTTACGGGACGACCAATTTCATTACAGACGCGCAGAAGAAAGTGGCTGCCACCTCTCGCCTCGGGATTCCAATTGCGTTCACCGGTGATAAGATTCACGGTTGGAAGACGGTATTCCCGACCGAGCTTGGAATGGCAGCTACCCGTAATTTGGCTTTAACATGGCAGGTTGGCGATCTTCAGCGCCGGGAACAGAAGGCATGGGGCTTTACCGGTACGCTGTCTCCGCTGGCAGAAGTGAATACGAAGGTCCTTTATCCTCGTTTCCAAGAAGGAACGGGCGAGAACGCCGATTATTCTGCAGCGATGCTACGCGCATTGATCGCAGGGATGCAGGGCGGACCGGAAGTGAATCCTAAATCGATGCTGATTACCGTCAAGCACTGGCCGAGTCAAGGCGCTGGCGGGGAGCAGTCGATCGTGTACGATGAAACGACGATTAAGTGGCATATGAAGCCATGGTATGCTGCGATGGACGCTAATATGGCTACGGTCATGCCAGGTTACGGCGGGGCGCCATTCCTTGATCCGGATGGCAATGGAGCGGGAACGAGCAAGCCAACGCTTGATTATTTGCGCAATGTGATTGGATTCAAGGGCGTCGTCATGACAGACTGGCTGGCAGCGGCTACCGATATTTCGATTAAGAGCATCGGGGCGGGAAGCGACGTTATGGGCGGAGCAGTCGCCTCTGGCACTGACTTCAATACCTTGATTGCCGCCGTCGGTTTGCCGCGACTCAACGAAGCTGCGAGGAGAGTGCTTGATCTTAAATTCCGTCTCGGAATGTTTGAGAACCCGTATGGGGATCCAGATTATCCAACGACAATCTGGCATAGTGCAGAGAGCAACAACATTGTGAATGAAGCGGCACGCCAATCGCTCACATTGCTCAAGAACAACGGCGTCCTGCCGCTCAAGCCAAACAATGGTGAAACGATTATTGTTGCCGGTCCGCGTGCATTAAGTGATGACATGGCGACGGACAATATCTCCAACGTCGTCTGGCAGTCGATTTATCACGACAATCCTGCCGCCAAGTCCTACTTCCAGGGCATCAAGGATCGGGCGGGAGCGAACGTTAATGTTGCGTTGAACGATGCGCCGCAAGCAAAGGCCGCAGTTGTGGTCATAGGTGAGAAGAGCTATACTCACGGCACGGAGTGGCCGGATAAAAATCCAACGCTGCCTGCCGATCAAGTCGCAGTGATCGACAAATTTTACAACCGTAACATACCGGTCATCTGTGCCATCGTTACACCGAGGCCGTACGTGTTGACCAATATTGTGGACAAATGCTCGGCGATCGTCCTGCTGTATCGGCCTGGCAACGGCGGTGGATTAGCAACAGCGCAATTGCTGTTCGGAGATTATTTGCCAACGGGCAAGCTGCCATTCCAATTGCCGCGTTCTGTTGATCAAGTCGGAACGGATGCCGTATCGAACCAACTGGAGAAGTGGGATCTGCCTTACGACCTTGGTGCGACTGAGGCGGAGCGGACCCAAATCCGTAATTATATTAAAAACAATCAGCCTGTGCCGACGAACTTCGGCAATCCGCTATTCCCGTACGGATTCGGGTTGCAGAACTTCAATCCTTCATAAAAAGCAATGGGGCTGTCTGTCTCAAAAGGTATAAAAGACGGAATGAGTATTGCATAAATGAAGCTCGCCTTCCTCATGCTATCACGAGGAAGGCGAGCTTTTTTTCACTATATTATGGCTGAAGCGTTGGTCTAATGATGATTTCATTGACTGAAGTGTCCTCAGGCTCATTAATCGCATAGGCGATAGCTCTTGCAATACTGTATGGGGAAATGGCCATAGCGTCAAAGTGTTTCGCCATTTCTTTGACCTCAGGGCTTGTTACAGTGTTGAATAGCTCCGTTTCTGTCATTCCAGGTGCGATAACTGTTGTTCGAATACGGGAGGCTGCAGATTCTTCCTTGCGGAGCCCCTCCAGAATTGCACGCACCGCAAACTTCGTAGCACTGTATACAGCTGATGTTGGACTCACTTCATAACCCATTACTGACGAAACGTTAATGATATGACCGCTTAATTGTTCACGCATAACCGGAAGTACCGCTGCGATTCCATTCAGCACACCTTTAACATTAACCTCCATCATTTGATCCCAATCTTTGACTCGCAGCTCACTCAGTTTTGAAACCGGCATAATACCTGCATTGTTCACAAGTACATCAATCCGGCCGTATTGCCTTAAAGCAAACTGCGCTACCTGCTGCAAATCTTCAGCAGAAACGACGTCAGCCTTGATATAAGACGCCTCTCCGCCTGCCTGCTTGATCTCACTTACAACAGCTTGCAGCCGCTCTTCCCTTCTTGCTGCCAGCACGAGCTTGGCTCCCTTTTCAGCAAGCAATCTGGCCGCAGCCTCTCCAATCCCGCTTGATGCTCCTGTAATAACCACAACTTTGCCTTTTGTATGGTCCATCTGTCATCTCTCCCTAGAAATGAATGATTAAATTGAATTAGTGCATGATATTGAACAATTGTTGATTATTTAACGGCCGTTGATTAATATTATATAGGGATGGTTCATCAATTCAATCGCTAATACTTGCGCTTTCGTCCGATATGCAACAGATGGGGTGAAAGTGTTGATTAACGGGGGACGGATTGCAAATGGAGATGGAAAAAAAGATTGATAGACGGATTCTCAGAACGAAGGAAGCTATAAATCGGGCGTTCCTGGAGCTTTTTACTGAAAAAGAACTTGAACAAATTACCATAAATGATATCGCAGAGCGGGCCAATGTTAATCGTGGGACAATTTATTTGCATTATATTGATAAATACGATTTGTTGGATAAGTGTATTGAGGATCATTTGGGGAAGTTGATTTCCTTTTGCAGTTCGCATGACCTGCCTCCGGAAGTAATGGTGGTAGAACAGGATTTGATGACTGTAATTGAGTATGTGGGAGATAACTACCTATTCTTCTCAGCCATGTTCTCCAACCATAGAAGCACTTTGTTCCGGGATCGCATGCTGGAGTTTATTTCGGCTGGCTTGAAGGTAAAGCAGGATAAACAGGATGTAAACTCAGGCATCGATAAAGAGCTCAATGCCCAATTCATGTCTTCGGCTTTCGTCGGAATTTTGGAATGGTGGATTCGCAATAAGATGCCACACCCTCCACAATATATGGCAGATCAGGTGCGGAGGCTGTTTGAGAAGAATGAGGTTTATAGCTTGAGTTAATAAGTGAATAGTACTGACAAAAAACCTTCAAAACACGTTTCAAATGAGGTAATAAGCGTCAGTGCAATTTCGATAGTTTCGACTACCATCATCAAAACAAGCCGTGGGCACATACATCCCCGGCTTTTATTATTAAAATGGAATGCTGCAGACAATGGCGGTTGAAACTGAAATAGGGCCACAATTGCATTACAACTTACAGTCAATTTAGTAACTTTCTTGATGCGTTGTTCGTTTTAGAGTTAGCGCATGCTACAAACAATGCCAAAGCGATAGAGGGCGCGTTTAAAGGAGGGAGGTTGTTTATGCGCAATTCTGAAGAAAAAGGAACGGGTTTTCTCCCCTTCACAGGCTTGCACGTCTTCTTGACGTTGTATCTCATTACTTTGGAAACCATCATGTTTAGTGTTTCTAAACCTATTAGCGAGCCTCCAATGGGTATTAGAACTTCTGAATACTTTACATTTTTAATGCTGTACTCACATTTTTTATTTGTAGGATTATATCTGATTAACTTTTTAGTGATTTGGATAAGGAAAAAACGGGTATCAAAAGTTCACAAAGGGATCTATTATACGGTTGCGGGTATTCTATTTTCTACTTTGTATATCGTGATAACACAGCCTATATTACATGAGCATAAGCATTGGGGAATATATGTGTTCATACCCTTAACTGCTTTCGTGATCTTTGCTATAACGTATGAAAAGTTTCTGGTGAAGAAGTACTTTTCAGAAGACAACTAAAGGTTGAGGGCTTCATTAGGGACCCCATTTTTATTTCAGCATGTGGGCATACACCACAAGCCTTTTTTCATGCTCTTTCTTTTTGCGATCGTATTTTCCGGCGCAAGTGATTATATTTAGTCGCTCCTTGTCTGTATCTCCAAAAATGCGATCGAGCGGAGCTTCAGCGGTTAAGTAGGATTCGACTGCATCGACCATATAAACGAGATATTTTCCATTTTCATCAGATAGAATAATGGGATGGCCGGGCTTAAGTCTTTTAAGCGGATAAAAAATAGCAGGGCCTGTATAATTATCGACATGTCCTGCAATAAGCGCGTTTCCTTCCTCGCCAGGCAGTACGCCTTCGATGAATAACCCAGCCACCTCGCTGGACTCCGGTACGCCCATTTGTCCGTTTTCCAGCAGTTTTACCGGTTCGATAGGCGCTTTAATCGAAACGGAAGGAATCCAGAGCGTATTGGGAATAATTTTGCCGGGCAATATATAATGATTCTTAGGCGCAAAAGGAACGGCTGTCTTGTTTGTTGATTGTGATTGAGCCGGGATTTGTGTAGGTATATTTGGGAGAGGGCTGATTTGCGCTTCTGGAGTATGAAGCACGTTCGGTTTGCTTGCTTGTCCGGATGTGCAAGCGGTCAATAGTATAAGCAGCAGCAAGGAAAGCGTCTTGAAATATTTGGTCATGTTATTCCATCCTTTACTGAGAGGAGGAATAGGCAAAAGAAGCCTATTCCTCCTTCCAAGTTACTCGCTTACGCCGCCGTATCCCGATTTAGGCAATGCTTTGGCGCGAAGCTTATGCTCCTTCGTGCTAAGTTTGTGTACTTTTGAAGTCGATTTCGCATGCAGCTTGTGCGCTTTTGCTTTGTGATGTTTGGCATGCACTTTGTGATGGTGCTCGGCTTTTTTAGTTACAGCAGTAGTTGTAGTAGCGGTTGCCGCAGAAGCAGATGCTGCGAATACCGTAAGGGACAAGCATGCCGACATAGCAATAATGGCTAATTTTTTCATGGTCATTGTCACTCCTTTAAGTTATTTCCCCGGGACTTAGGTTTTACAAATTCAGCACAAGTATTTATGGTGTATTTTTCATCGTTCCATTGACTTTCCGATTTTACACCCCTATAATGACTGTAATCTTATACATGGCATACGTTGAAAGAGCCCAGTAGCAGCCTCATCCCTGTCTCAGAAAGCCGGGGGTCGATGAGACCCGGCACATATGACCGCTGCGAATTACATCTCTCGAGTATCCCGGGTAATGCCGGGCGGCAAGGCGAACGATATCTCGCCAATGAGCGGCAACAATGACAGCGCGTGCTTTATGCGGCGTGAGATGTCATTGGTGCAATCTGGGTGGTAACACGGTTATATAATCGTCCCTATGTCTACAAGTTAGACAAGGGGCGATTTTTTGTTTTCAACGACACGCCATATCAATTGTCGAAACGTACTAAAAACCCCTTATACAAGGAGCTGTCCAACGAAAATGAACATCATTGACGAACTCGAATGGCGCGACGCCATTAATCAGCAGTCTGACTCGGAAGGCTTGCGTGAATTGACCGAACAAAAATCGATATCGCTCTACTGCGGCGTCGACCCGACGGGCGATAGCATGCATATTGGGCATTTGATTCCATTTATCGTATTGAAAAGATTCCAGCTTGCCGGCCATCGTCCGGTTATTCTGATCGGCGGCGCGACCGGAACGATCGGCGATCCGAGCGGACGCCAAACGGAACGTTCACTGCAAACGATGGAGCAAATACAGGCAAACGTTGATGCACTCAGCGCGCAAATGAAGAAGCTCTTCATGACTGAGGGCGACAATCAAGTCCGGATGGTGAACAACTACGATTGGACGCATAAAATCAACGTGATTGAGTTTCTGCGCGACTACGGCAAAAACTTCAGCATTAACACCATGCTGGCGAAAGATGTTGTGGCGAGCAGACTGGAAACGGGCATTTCCTTCACGGAGTTTTCGTACCAAATTCTTCAATCGCTCGATTACCTGCACCTCTACCGTCACGAAGACGTACAGCTTCAAGTCGGCGGTTCCGACCAATGGGGCAATATTACGAGCGGTCTCGATCTGATTCGTAAAAAAGAAGGAACGGAAGCGAAAGCTTTCGCCCTAACCATTCCGCTTATGCTGAAGGCGGACGGGACGAAGTTCGGCAAAACGGCGGGCGGAGCCGTATGGCTCGATCCAAACAAAACGACACCGTTCGAATTCTATCAATTCTGGGCGAATACGGACGACCGCGATGTCGTTAAATATTTGAAGTACTTTACGTTCCTGAATCAAGAGCAAATCGCAGAGCTGGATGAAAAGGTGAAAACCGAGCCGCATAAGCGCGAAGCGCAAAAAACGCTGGCTGAGGAAATGACGCGGTTCGTGCACGGCGATGAAATGCTGGAGCAGGCGAAACGGATTACGGCGGCGCTATTCAGCGGCGATATTAAATCGCTGACGGCTGACGAAATCGAGCAAGGCTTCAAAGAAATGCCAACGTTCGAAGCGACCAAGGAATCGAAAAACATCGTCGACTGGCTCGTCGATCTCGGCATTGAGCCGTCCAAACGCCAAGCGCGAGAGGATATTACGAAGGGCGCTCTGTCGATGAACGGTGAAAAAGTAACCGATTTGGAGCTGGAAGTAACGTCTGGCCATGCTATCGGCGGACGCTTCATCATCATCCGCAAGGGCAAAAAAAATTACAGCCTGGTGAAATTGACTTAGCACGTCCAACACAAGCAAAGAAGCTTCCCCGTGCATCCGATGCGCAGGGAAGCTTCCTTTTTCATTAGAAAACCGAAGGGGCGATGGTCCATATGCCTGCTAGACCGATAATAGAACGAATCGGTTACTTGGCGGCCTTGCTTGCTGCGATTATTCTGGGGCTGAGCAGCCGCATTTTCTCCGATCGGTTGCCAGCGTTTGTCGTTCATCACTTTGGAGACGCTTTATGGGCGGCGATGATATACTTCGGCTTCCGATTTCTTCAGCCACGCGGGAGACTTGGAGCTGCGGCTTTATCAGCAGTCGCATTCTCCTTCGCAATTGAGTTCAGCCAGCTGTATCAAGCGGATTGGATCAATCATTTGCGGTCTACGCTCATCGGCGGTTTGATTTTGGGGAAAGGGTTTGTTAGCGTCGATCTTGTACGATACGCGGCTGGCATTGCGGCGGCTTACCTGCTCGATCGATTGTTCCCACACGTCATACGTCGGCCAGCATTCGGGAATCGCACGGAGCAATTGAAGCGATTATAGCCGAACGAAGAGCTGTGTCCAGTAGGTCCGATACTCGCTGTCGCTGTTGCCGGGCACGTAGCCGACGCCCAAATACGTAAAGTTCGGGTTTAAAATATTGGCCCGGTGTCCAGGGCTGTTCAACCAAGCGTTCATAACTGCCTCCGGCGTCAATTGGCCCGCAGCGATATTTTCGCCATAAGCCGTCCAAGCAACGCCGAAGGTATCCAGCATTTCGCCAGGGCTGCCGTAGGTCGGGGAAGTGTGCGCAAAATATCCCTGATCCCGCATATCCCGAGCTTTAAGCGTTGCGATTTCGCTTAATTGGTCAACCGTAACACTGCTGCCGTTCGGAAGCTGCGTTGTTACCAGCAGCTTTTGAAGAGGTCGCAGTCCGGCCGCAATTCTTGCTTGATTGGTCAAGTCGAACACATCATCCGCAAACGCCAAAATACGTACGGTAGGCTTGAAACGCTTGCGCTGCTGAACTGCCGGCCGACGAGACGGCGATATAGAGCGGCGTCGGACTTTTCTTGCGGAGGAAGCGGCCGTTTTGTTTTTAGGCATGATATTCCCCTTTCTATGAGAACGACACGCTATATCATATTCGGAAATAGTGAACAGGCTTGGATACCATCCTATTGAAATAGAAGTAAAAGAAAAAGAAAAGAGGTGCTTGTAACATGTTCGAGCAATCGCTATATACGGGTACGAGAGAGCAAAGCTATGAGCTGCTGCTCAAACAGCTGGATAGTTTAATCGCTGACGAGCCGAGCCTGTTAGCCAATCTGGCGAACGCTTCCGCACTGTTGGGACAGTTTTTGGAAGACATCAACTGGGTCGGCTTTTATTTGCTGGAGGGCGAGGAGCTTGTGCTCGGTCCGTTCCAAGGAAAACCGGCTTGCACAAGAATCACCGTTGATAAAGGAGTATGCGGAACCGCTGTAAGCAGACGGGAAGCCGTGCTAGTCGATGACGTCCATCAATTTCCGGGACATATCGCTTGCGACAGCGCTTCGAACTCGGAGCTTGTCATTCCGATTTTTCTGAAGGATGGCGGCATTCTAGGAGTGCTCGATATTGATAGTCCTTCCTTTGCGCGGTTCGACGAGACAGACTTGATTGGACTGACTGCATTTGCGGAAATATTGGGTCAACGGGTTTCCGCTAGAGCATAGTCGGGCGTAACATGCTGTACAACTGGAACGGCGACCTACGCATGAGCACATTTTTGTTCATGGCCTATACGGTATTAGGTGGATTCACATAAGATGCAAATGTACCGTAACGACAGCAGTCCTGCAAGGCGTTCCGATGGCAGCGGAACGGTCGCAGCGGCGAACAGTCGGTTAGGTACAGGGTGAAATCCCCTTCTTATCTTTCTTTGCGAAGGAGATGAATAAATGAGCTATGGAGTAGGTAACGCCGGATACGGTCCGGGATGCGGCGGCGGACACGTGGGCGGCGCTTTCACAAGCGTCGGCGTCATTCTCGTCCTCTTTATCCTGCTAGTTATCATTAGCCGCTCTTTGTGCTGGTGATTACTTGCCTAGCCAGCTAGTCAGCACGAGGCGAAGCCGTAACAATCTGATATAGATGAAACGAATCCTCCAGCGCCCGCCGCGCTGGGGGATTTGTTTCATTAGCTTGCTGTTTTTCCCTCCGCAACCTTTTTCTATCAAGGGAGTACTTACCTTTACAGAGAGAAGGGGGCATAAGCTTGAGACATACGCATAAGATCATTATTTGTGCATTATCGTTCAGTCTGCTTCTTACCGGCTGCTCAATTATAGAGAGGGCTGAGGAAGCAATTGCACTTATTGAACAGGGAAGGCAGGAGAAAGAGCAGTACAGACAAGAGCCAATTGAGCAGAAGAAAGAGCAATATAGACAAGAGCCGCTCGAAAGGGAGAGGCCGCAACCTCGGACTGAAATCGCGAAGATGTTTTCGTTAACCTATCATGAAGTGGCCCAGCCGAATCCATCGTCTTCCATAGCCTACTCTGCGTTGACGAAGAAGAAAGAATGGCCGAATGGACTGATCGTGTTTGCCAAAAAAGACGAAGAAACGGACGAGATGTATCTCGGTCAGCGAGACGGGAATACGGTAAAGGAATTTGGCACATTCGGCAGCGATACATATTTGAATGTGATTGATTTGAACGAAACGGAAGTGTTCGATGAGCAGCTTTATTGGGCGATCGGTTATTGCGGCGCAGCCTGCTCGGTGAATTACTTTCTAAAAGACATAGATGGCAGCTGGGAAGTCATTCTATTCAGCGATCGACTGCTGGAGATTGCTGACTTGGACGGCGACGGCCGCCGTGAAATTCTGGCTTACAACGGATCGCCGTCGGTTGACTTGATGATTTACAATAAAATCGATGGTCAAGTAGTGGAGAGCGATTCAGTAAACGAGGCAGCAGAGGCATGGAGCGGGAACGGGATCAAATTCAACGGGAAGAACGGGCTATTCGAATCGTTCGATGAGCCGAAACGCTACTATAAGCTTGTTTCAGAATAAGAGAAGGGCCGTCAATTTCGCTGATCAAGCGAGGTTGACGGCCCTATTAATTAGTACTTTACCGAATACTGACTATCCTTCATCGCATGCAAAAGCCGGCAAAAGATTAACGAATATGCTTGATCTTCGTGATCAACCGGTCCCATCTCCTGCGCAGATTGCTTCTATTGTCAGGTAAGAGAGGGATATCCAGTTGAGCGCCGATCAGTTCAACGACTTCTTGCGTCGTCAGCTTGTCCGTATCGAGGTGGCTTGTGAAAATCTCGCTCGATAATGATTCCACACAGCGTTCGATTTGTAGAGCAGCCCAGCTTGTCCGGCCTTGACCGCGACTCCGTAATCGTTTGAGCAACACCTCTTTCGAAGCGCACAACGCAAAATGGTGGATCGCAACTCCATCGCGACGCAGCTTGCCTATGATTTCATCGAAATATATAGGGTCTACAATCGTCATTGGTACGATGATCGTCCCGTTGAATTCCTCATACCAATATTTTAAAGCAGTATAGTTCATTTCACGCCAAATTGAATAATGCTGAAAATCGTCCTTTGCAATGGAAGGCGGTATGTTTTTCATTAGAAAAAAGCCTATTTTCTCGGGATCGTACACAGTGGAGCCCGAGATTCTTCGCTGCAGCTCGTAGGCCGTTGTCGTTTTTCCTGATCCGAAAGCGCCATTTATCCAAATGATCATGAGATGACCGATTGCCCCCTTTATTAAGCTTCCAATTTTCTTTCAGACGTAAATAGATAGGTAAAAGTTCCCTATTAACACAAACTAACCTCTCTCCGTTCGTCGGCTCTTTTTTCCTTGCAAGATTGCGATATAATGAAGCATGACGCATAGCTTTTCTAGAAAGGGGATAACGGTCATGCCGAAAAAAGATCATCTGATTCCGATTCATTTACTATCGGGCTTTCTCGGAAGCGGGAAAACGACGCTGCTGACGAAAATGCTCGATCATTATAAAGCGCAAGGACTGAAGGCCGCCGTCATTATGAACGAGCTGGGAGATATCAATCTGGACGGCCAGCTTGTGGACGGAGAGGTGCCGATGTCGGAAATGCTGAGCGGCTGCATTTGCTGTACGATTCGCGCCGACCTGAGCATGGAGCTCGTAGCGCTAATCGACGAGCATCAGCCGGACGTCATCATTATCGAGTCAACGGGAGCCGCCAATCCTCTTGAGATCATTGATGGGGTTACGGAAACGTCCATGTACGCTCGGATCGAACTGCGCTCAATCATTACGGTAGTCGACGGGCCGGAGCTGCTTAGCCGAAGCCGCAACGGCAAAGGCCGCACATTTAAATTAATGCAGGAGCAGATTCGTTGCGCGACCCGCTTGCTTCTGAATAAGTCGGATAAGCTGGAAGCGGAGGAACTGGTCGAGGCTCAGCAGCTATTGCGAGAGCTGAACAGCCATGCGCCGATAAAAGCGACCGTTCGCTGTGAAGTCGACGATTTGAACGGGCTGGGGCTTGAAGCAGCAAACGAACAAGATGTCGGTCAGTTGCACAATCAGCACCAAAAGCATAATGCCAGTCACGAGCATCATTCCAGTCATGACCACGACCACGATCATGACCATGACCATGACCATGACCATGACCATGACCACGATCAAGAGAATCATCGCGATCAGGACTCGCATCGTAGTCATGACGCTGGTCATCAGCATTCTCATCACCACCACTCGCATGAGCATGTGATGGTTTTGACTCACTATTTGAACGGACCAGTTGATAGCGAGGCGTTCGAGGCGCTGCTGCGGGACCTTCCGGAAAACATATACCGGGCAAAAGGGATCGTCACGTTCACGGATACGGCGAGCCGCTTCTTGTTTCAGTACGCTTACCGGGAAAGCGACTTTATGCGCATTACACCGCAAGGAGATGTGAATGACGTAGCTGTTTTCATCGGGGAACATTTCTCGAAGGAGGAGCTGTTAGAGCGGCTAAAGCGTCTAGAGTAGACGAAGCCGTTTGCTTGATTTCGAAACACATGTCTATTCGCTCGCATGGATGGGAAAAATAATCCAGAAGGATCCGGGCCAAGCTCCGGTATCCAGAACGAATAGAAGGGTTGTGGCAAAAAGGATGAAAGTAAAAGGATTCGTCGCGGCGCTTGCCGCAGCGGTTTGGTTAATGGCATTGCCAGTCTACGCGCAGACGCCAGAGCAGCTTTCCCCGGAGGAAAATGACGGCAGCGCTCACTCCCATGCAGAAGAAGGATGGCAGCATGGGCACGATCATCATAAAGGCCAGCCGCCATCGGCGAGCCAAATTGAAGAGCATCGTTTGGCGAAGCTCCGTTACATGGCAAAGTACTTTGGTATTAGCACAGAAGGCAAAACGGCCGAGCAGTTAAAGACGGAGCTGCAAGCAGCTAAAGCGAAAGACGCGGCAAAATGGGAAGCTTTCAAGAAAGAGCACCAAGCAAAACGTCTGGAGCATTTACGGAGAGTGGCGAAGGAGCATGGCATTCAGACGGAAGGCAAGTCGGCGGATCAACTGCTGGACGAGCTGCGCAAGCTTCGTAAAGAAAAGGAAAGCCGGGAAGGAGCGCCGGAAAATCCGCAGCAGCAGCAAAAACAGCCAACGGAACCGCAGCAGCAGCAAGCGCCAAAACAAAAAGGAAGCAAGGCGTAATTCAGCAGCCGCAGGCAATGCAGCTGGCTGAAAGCATTCCATAGAAAAAATCCCGGCAGAGCGAGCTGTCGGGATTTTTCATTTCAAAGCTGCCGTTGAAGAATAACTGCAATATTGCAGTTATTTGTCCAGTTAAAGGCCGACCAGCGAGTAATAACTGCGTTTTTGCATTTATTACTCGCTTTGAGCCTGCTCTAGCGCTTGACCTCAAGGAAATAACGTCCTTTTGGACGTTATTTCCTTATTCATGACCGATATCGGGAGAAATAACTGCGTTTTAGCAGTTATTTCCTAAGTGAGCGATAAGCTATGAGAATATTCACTATTTCCTAAGGGAGCAGTGACAAGCTATAAGAGCCTTTACTATATCACTAAGGGAGCAGTGACAAGCTATGATAGCCTCACAATTTCGCTCAGGGAACAGTGACAAGCTCGAAGCTCCACTACTTTACTTCCCTAAAAGAGCGACAACAAGTTCGTGAGAGACTTCGCCCTATGAGGCAGCTTCAGCCCTATGAGGCAGCTTCAGCCCTAACTAGTCGCGGATTTCCGCAATCAGCTCGATTTCGACTGGCGTGTGGAAAGGCAGGTCGCTCGTGCCGATCGCGGAGCGGGCGTGACGGCCGTTCTCGCCGAATACGGAGATCAGCAGATCGGAAGCGCCGTTCATTACGTATGGCTGATCGCCGAAGCCTGGCGCGCTGTTGACGAATCCGAGAATTTTAACGATTTTGACAACGCGGTCGAGGTCGCCGAGATAAGCTTTCATAGCTGCCAGCAAGTTAATGACAACTTGGCGAGCTGCTTCTTGGCCTTGCTCGATCGTCAGGTCCGAACCGACCTTGCCTTCGTACATCAATATGCCGTTAATGCGGCAGTCGAAGCCGGACGTGTAGATCAGATTGCCAGTTTGGTTAACCGGAATGTAAGAAAATTTCGGTGCGGTTGTTTCTGGAAGCGTAATGCCAAGCTCAGCGAGACGTTTTTCGATTTGAGACATCGTTAAATTCCTCCAATAATTTCGTTAGTTTTGTGCCGTTTTGGCAAATTAAAGCGATTTGATGTTGTTGAAGCAGCCGCAATGCCAATTACATATGACAGCAATGCTGAGCGCGAATTAACTGGCCTTCGCGCTTATGCGTATGCGTCCCTTGGTCCAGCGTTAGCTGCCCGCCGACAACGACATGCGAGATGCCCGTCGGATATTGGCGCGGACTTTCGAACGTTGCGGTATCTTGAATCGTATCCATGTTAAATACGGTCAGATCCGCAATGTAGCCCGGCACGATCAAGCCGCGTTTGCCAAGCTTGAACCGCTGCACGGGGAAGGAGGTCAGCTTGCGCACCGCCTGCTCCAGCGACAGCACTTTGTCTTGGCGAACATATTTGGCGAAAACGCGCGGGAACGTGCCGTACGTGCGAGGATGGGGCTTGCCCGTCTCACAGTTCAAGCTGTCGGAGGCAATTAGCGATTTCTCGTACGCAATGACCTGCTTCACGTCATCGTCCGACATATGGAAGTAGACGATGGCGATTTGTCCGTCCTCCTCGAGCAGCAGATCCATCATGCAATCGACCGGATGCTGTCCGCGAAGCTCGGCGGCTTCGGCAATCGACATTCCTTCCAGCCCGCGATTCGTTTCCGTCTGCACGGATGAAATAATAACGCTTTGCCAGCCTGTCGAGCAGACGAGATTATCCCAGCTGTCCTGCTCGTGGCTGAGCTCTTCTTTGATCCGTTCCCGCAACGACTTGTCGCGGAAAGCCTCAAGCGTCCTCTCGATACCGCCCTCAAGCACCCAAGGCGGCAGCACTGTCGTCAGCGTCGTCGAACCGGCGGAATATGGGTAGACGTCGACGGTGACGTCCATGCCGCGCGCTCTGGCGTCTTCAACCAGCTCCAGCGCGTCGAGCGCTTTGCCCCAGTTCGCACGCCCGGCCGCTTTCAAGTGGCTGATATGCAGCGAAATGCCGGTCTTCTCGGCAATCCAGATCACTTCCGCGACGGAAGGGAGCAGGTTATTGCCTTCGCCGCGAATATGGGTAGCCAGCAGGCCGTTATATTTCGGCAGCACGCTGCACAGCTCGGCCAGCTCTTCCCTGGACGTATAGCTGCCTGGAGCGTACAGCAGTCCGATCGACAGTCCAATTGCGCCGGCCCGCAGCCCTTCTTCAAGCAAAGACTTCATTTTCTCGATTTCCGGCTTTGTGGCCGGGCGATTCTCGAAGCCCATAACGGCAATGCGCAGGGCGCCGTGAGCGACATAGGTGGCGATATGCTCGGACGGATTGGAGCGGCCGACATAATCCATATACTGGCCAACCGTTTCCCAAGGCCATTCCCAAGTCGTATCGCCGAGAACCGGCTGGACGTAGGTCGCCAGCATGTCGGCACGGCTGCGCACGAGAGGAGCGGGTGCAAGCCCGCAGTTGCCGACAACCTCGGTCGTTACCCCTTGCTGAAGCTTGATCTCGCTGTGCGGATGGTCGATGATCATCAGGTCGGAGTGGCAGTGGCCGTCGATGAAGCCGGGAGAAATAATTTGTCGTCCGACATCGATCACTTGACGCGCTTCGAGATCGACAGAGCCGACGGCCACGATAACGCCGTCCTTCACGCCCACGTCGCCGCCGAACCAAGGGTTGCCGCTTCCGTCAACGATTTTGCCGTTTTTCAGTAGTAGATCGAGCATGATGTAAATCCTCCTTCTCCTAATAACCCGAATGATTCCGCTTAGTTGTCTAACAGGAAAAGCTTGCGGCTATTCCAGCATGCCGCGGGCGGCGATTGGCGTCTTCCGGAGTAGTCCGTCGGACTCTTCCCAGTAGACGAAATTATGAAGATTGACCGTGCTGCAAATATGGTTCGGGATGATCGCGATTCGATCGCCGACCCGGTAAGCGGAATCAGCTGCGATGCGAATCATGCCGTGCTCTTCGTTCATCCGTTCCAGCACAGCGTGCTCATCGCCGATAATATGTCCGAATCCGCGCAAGTGGAGCGGCGGATTGTTCGGCTGTACGTCGGTTGCGAACGTTTTGCTGCCGCCGTCCACGACGATCAGCTCGGCCGACGGTCGGCTGACGACCGTCACCCATACGGCTCCGGCGCAGTCGTCAAACGCGCAAACGCCGAATCCGACCTGCATCCGGTCCTGATAGATGTAGGTGCCGGGTCGAATTTCCGTAACGCCGTCGATCTCGGCCGCGTAGGCGGCGGTCGGCGTCGAGCCGACGCTGACATCGGCGATGTCCAGTCCGGCATCACGCAAAGCGCGGGCGGCTTCCGCCATCATACGTCCTTCTTCGTGCCCGGCTGCCCGGATATCCAGCGTCGATTTACCGTCCAGCATGGCTCCCCGATAGGTGAAAATACCACTTAAGCGTATGCCGTCCATCGCGTCGATCTTCAATGCGAGCTCGGCCGCATCCTGCGGCAAAACCCCGGTGCGGTGCAGGCCGGTATCGATCTCCAGGCGCGCTTCCAGCTCCATGCCGCCCGCTGCTGCCGCTTGCGATAGAAGCATCGCCCCCTCGAGGCTGTCGACGGCTAAAATCAGACGAACGCCGCGGCTTGCCAACCGAACGGCACGCTCCAGCTTGGCCGGACTGACGATCGGATAAGCGATAAAAATATTATCGATACCGCTGTCCGCCATCACTTCAGCCTCGGAGAGCTTCGCGACGGTGATCCCGTCGGCTCCTGCGGCGATTTGCTTGGCCGCAACCTCGGGAAGCTTATGCGTCTTCGCGTGAGGGCGAAGCTTAACGCCGCTGCGTGCCGCCGCTTCCGCCATGCCCGCAATGTTGCCAGCGACCTTTGCGCCATTAATGATGATGCAAGGCGTCTCTGGCAACCCGCTTGATGCTGCGGAAATGCCGCCGTTTCCGTTATTCTCGTGATTGCTCATTCGTTGGCTCCTGCCTCTCCCGCCGCTTCCCCGGCTGTCGATTTGGACTCGTCCAAATAGCTGTAGAGCGTATACTTCGAAATGCCGAGGTACTGGCAAATCTTCTCTCCCGCTTTTTTAATAAGAAAAGCGCCCTTCTGGTCCAGCAGTTGAATCATTCTCACTTTGTCTTCCTTCAACATATGGGAAGGAGGGAGGCCGATAAGCTCTTGCGCTTCCTGAATAAGTGTATCGAGCAAATCGCCGACGTTTGTTACGAATGATTCGCGTACCGGCTGCAAGCCGCTGGCCGTTAAGGATTGCAGCGTCTTCTCGGCGATTGTTAGCTCCGTAATATCAAAATTGATGCAGACGGCTCCGATGATTTTGCCTTCTTTGTTCTTGACGTACATCGAGGTCGAGCGCAGCAGCCGCCCTTCCTTCGTTTGCGTCACGTAATTATGGCGATTGTCTCCTTCGGTTGTGCCCCGCATAATTTCGAGGCCGAGATTGGTTCCCGGATCCCCGACTTTTCGTCCGGTTACATGCCCATTCTCGATCCAAACAATAGTGCTGTCGTAGGGGCGAGACCAGTCGTGGACGACAACCTCGCAGTTATCGCCGAATTGCGCCGTAATGCCTTTTGCCATTTCCTTCAGAAAAGGAAGCTCTTGTTCAATCGACTCCAAAAAAAGTAGCCCCCTCAAAAAAATTCAATTCCTACCTACATGGTACACCGAACAACATTAAAAAACAAACAAAAAATTTGTTTGGCTAAAAAAAAGTATGGTAACTAGTTCGGAAGTATGATGAACGGCATTCACACGAAAATTTTCCGAGGAAAAGAGTGGGAAAAACAAAGCAAGCCGAACGGAAGGAATAGTGATAATGGAGGGAAATAGAAGGACAATCTATTCATTTTTACGCGGAAAATGTCGATTAATATCCATATAGTTCCCAATTTAAAGGACATTTTTGGATTGTGTTCTACTTAATTTGTCAAGTATACTAGGACCATATCATTTTTTGGCAAAATTCGTCGATTTCGATTGCGCAAGTGGCAAGGGAGGAAGAGTTACAATTGAGGTCGATTAAGCTTAGTATCGCACAAAAGGTAATAACAGCATTGGGAGCGCTTATGCTTCTCTCTTTCGCTTCCCTGATGACGGTTCATTTCATGAAGCTGTACGACGCAAGCATTAAGCAAGGCGAACTTCTTGCACAGAAGCAGTCCATAAGTTATATTGGGCATTTTACGCAATCGATGAATCAAACGCTGTCAATGCTCGAAACGATGCGGTCGACGACGCTCCAAATGCGAGCCGACGGCGTTCAAACCCGGGAACGTACGGTAAAGTTGCTGGAGGATATCGTTCACAAAAATACATATTTGTTAGGCGCATTTACCCTTTGGGAACCGGATGCTTTCGACGGAGAAGACACGAGCCATCGCAGCGACGGCAGTTATGACGACGAAACGGGCCGCTTTCTTCCTTATGTTGTACGCACGAATAGCGGCATGATTCAGATTGAACCTTTAAAGCATTATGAGGAAGCGGGCATAGGCGACTACTACCAAATTCCTAAGCAAACGAAGCGGTTTACTTTACTAGAGCCGTACACTTACGAGATTGATGGCCAGTCCATTATGATGACTTCGCTTGTTTATCCGATTCTAGACGACAACGGCGAGTTTTTAGGCATTATTGGAGCTGATATTTCCCTTGCAACCGTACAGCGGGGGGTAGAGCGCTTAAAGCCGCTGGGCGGCTATGCGAATATTATTACGGAGAGCAACAATTATATAGTAAACAGCCTGAAGCCGGAGCTGGCCGCAAAGCCGTACGAGCAATGGCCGAACGGAGCAGCCCCGGGCGACTTAAGGGATAAGGAAGAGTTGATGCTGTATACCGATGACCCGAGCAATTCGGAAACGGTTATGCAGCTCTTCTATTCGATACCGATTAACGATTACAAATGGTATTTTGAGATGATTATTCCGAAAGAAAATATGTTGGTCGACTTCCGCGAAAGCGTCTTGCGTTCCATTGTCATTTCGCTGCTTGCGCTGGCGGCAAGCGTTATATTGATGGTGCTGCTGCTCCGGAGGATCGTGCTGCAAAATATCGAAAAGGTCGCCAAGGCTTCGACAGCTATCGCGATGGGCAATTCCAGACAGCGGCTAGAGATTCGGACAAACGACGAGTTTGAGCATTTGGCCGACCAATTTAATCGAATGCTCGATTACCGGATTGAAGCAGAGGCGCTCATTCATTTTCAAGCGACGCATGATTTGCTGACGGCACTGCCGAACCGGTTTGGCTTTAATCAGTTTTTTGATCGATTGATTGAAGAAGCTGATACTCCGGCGATTGCAAGGCATATGGCGCTTCTCTATATCGATCTGGACCGCTTTAAAGTGATTAATGATACGATGGATTATTCCATCGGTGACGAGCTTTTAAAGCAAATCGCGAGAAGAATCGAGTCTGTGGTTGGCTCTTCCGGTCAGGCGTTTCGCTTCGGAGGCGACGAATTTGTCGTCTTGCTGGACGGCGTCATTCACCTGCCGCAAGTGCTGGTAATGGCCGAGGACGTGCTTCGTTCCGTTGCCGAGCCGATCTTGCTGAAGGACCGAATGTTCTATGTAACGGCGAGTATCGGCATTAGTCTTCAGCATGAAATATCTGCCGCGACATCCGATCGGCTGGTGAAGGAATCGGATATCGCGCTGTTCGTTGCGAAGAAGCAGCGCAATACGTGCACGATGTATACGCACTCGATGAACGATGTGCCGACGAAAGAAATCGTGCTGGAAAACAGCTTGTACGCAGCACTGGAAAACAATCAGTTTATGCTTGTCTATCAGCCTAAAATCGAACTTTTGACAGGACGGATATATGGCGCGGAAGCGCTAATCCGATGGAAGCATCCAGAGCTCGGCATGGTGTCTCCGCTCGAGTTCATCCCTTTAGCCGAGAAGACGGGATTTATTATTCCGCTCGGAGAGTGGGTGCTGAAAACGGCGTGCGAGCAAATTAAAAAATGGGAGAAGCTCGGTATTACTTCTTTCTCTGTCAGCGTCAACATGTCGATGATTCAATTTCAGCAAAAGAATATCGTTTATACGATTGAAAGAATACTGTCCGAAACAGGCGTTTCGCCAAAACAGTTGGAGCTGGAGCTGACCGAATCCATTTTCATGGACAATCCCGAGCATACGCTGAAAATATTAAACGATCTTCAGCAGCTTGGCGTCAGATTGTCGCTGGACGATTTCGGAACGGGTTACTCTTCATTAAGCTATTTGCAAAACATACCGCTGCACTATTTGAAGCTGGACAAAACATTTATACACGACATCGTTTCCGACATTCGCAAGCAAATGATCTTCCATTCGCTCGTCGTCATCGCACACAATTTGAACATGAAAGTTGTGACCGAAGGCGTAGAGACGCAGGAAGAGCTGGATATCATCCGCGAGCATGATTGCGATCTCGTACAAGGTTATTTCTACAGTCCGCCAGTTCCGCCGGACAAGTTTGCCGAGCTGTATGAGGCGGTGGCCGGAACCGAATAATAATGAGAAGGTTCTTCTTGTCATAAGGAGAACCTTCTGTTTTTTTTTGAACGACTATGCTACATATCAGGACGATTGTCCGTCTTACTTATAGCTTAAGCGAGAAGAGGAGGACACGGGAATGGAACAACCGGCGCCGGAATTGTTTCGAAATTTGTTTGAACAGCATTATCCTTCGGTTCGCCGCAAGCTGATTGCGCTTGTTAGAGACGAAGCGGCTGCTGAGGATATTGCGCAGGAAGTATTCCTCAAGCTGTATCGCAATCCGCCGGATCAACTAGAGGCCGTGGGGGCTTGGCTCCACCGGGTGCTGACCCGCCAGGCCTATGATTATATCGATAAAGCGACGAGGGATCGCGAGCTTGCCCGCAAGTCAGAGCAGGCTCTCATGTCCGAGCCTCAAGCGGCCCGATCGAATGAGCAGGCCGTTATGGATCAAGAGGAACGGGAAGAGGTCCAGCGGCTGCTTGAAGAGCTGCCGGACAGAGATCGCAAGCTTCTGCTGCTGCGCTACTCGGGATACAGCTATGCGGAAATCGCCGATAAATTAAGCGTGCAGCAGCCACAGGTCGGCACGCTGTTGAAACGGGCAGGAGACCGGTTTAAACGGAAAGCGATACAAGCCGAAGGGATAATGACGAGAGATTAGGAGGGAAGCGGATATGACGGAGCAACAGTCAAGAGACGCGAAGGAGCGCCAGCATACGCAGGAAGCATGGGAACGGCTCGAAGCGAAGCTGAGAACGGTCGAGCCTTCTCCGCTATGGGCCCAATGGGAAGAGCGGAAAGGCGAGAATAGTAGAGCAGCAGAATTAACGGAGTTAGATCCCGGCGTTGAACACGGCACTCTGGATAGCGAGAGCGGCTTGGGGGAGACGGCCCGCGCGAACGGCCGGCAGGAATCGCCGCCAAGAAAACCAGTTCGCCGCAGTTGGGCAAGACATCACGCGTGGAAGCTGGGAACGGCCTGCGCCGCCGTTCTTCTGTTCACGATCATTGCTGTACCGACGACGAATGAAGCGCTGGCAGCGCTGCTGAATCGATTCAAAATGAATGAAGTCGTCGTCGTTCAATCCAATGATCTAGAGCAGTTAATGAATCTATTCAATGATAATAAAGATCGCAGCTTGCTGAATACGTTCGGTTCCTTTACTAGAGAGACGCATGGAGAGTCTAAGCATGATGTGAGCGATCAGCAAGTCGAAGCAAAGTTCGGCATACGCGTTCCGCATCCGTTGAAGGAGCAATTGACGTATTCGGTCTCCGCTATCATGCCTGCTACGGACTTGACGCTGACGCTGAACGTTGACGAAATTAACGGCGTTATGAAAAAGCTCGGCGCGGATAGACTGCTTCCCGATTCGGTTGATGGCAAGGAAATTCGCATGAATACGGGCGAGACGCTCCACTTGTACTATTCTGCGGAAAACGACGGCCGCAGAAAGAGCGCTTCCGTCTCGTACACGGATTTGCCGACCATCGAAATCGATCCTTCAATCGACGCCAAAGAGGCGCTAGAAGCCGTTGTCCGGCTGCCGGGAATGCCGGAGGGCATTCGCTCGGCCATCGTGCAATCGGCCCGAATTGAGCAAGGAGTAGCACCCCTTCCGATCATTACGAGCGGCGTTCCAGTCCAGTCAGAAGTGAATGGGACTACCGTATATACGGAACAGCGCGAGGACAGAGACGGCACGCTGTACGGTCAAGCCATTTGGTTGTTGAACGGAAAGTATGCGACGCTGAATTACTACTCGTTTGACAATGAGGCGGAGATTCAAAAACTGTTATCGGAGATAGTCGGACATGAGTAAAGAGACGGCGGCAATAGAGACTAAACAATTGACTAAAGATTTCGGAGACGGTCGCGGTATTCGCGACGTCTCTCTTCGCGTTGAACCGGGGGAAGCGTTCGGCTTTCTAGGACCAAACGGAGCGGGGAAAAGCACCCTTGTCAAAATGCTTGCGGGTTTGATCGCCCCGACATCTGGGGAAGCGAAGCTGTTCGGTCAGACCGTCGGGACGGTGGAAGCTCGCCGTTTGCTCGGCTATTTGCCAGAGCTGTTCCGTTATCCAAACTGGCTGACGGGAGAGGAAGTGCTTCGCTTTCATGCCGAGCTGTGCGGCATACGTCCGGACGAAGCGAAGAAGAGGATTCGCAAGCTGCTGGACGATGTTGGCATCGGACGGCGCGGCGGCGATCGGCTCAAGGGCTACTCGAAGGGCATGCAGCAGCGGCTTGGACTGGCCTGCGCGCTAGTCGGCGATCCGGATGTCGTCTTCCTGGACGAGCCGGCTTCGGCGCTCGATCCGGTTGGCCGGCATGAGGTGCGGGCGCTGCTTGGCGAACTTCGCGGACGAGGAAAAACGATCTTTTTAAACTCGCATTTGCTGGAAGACGTTGAGCAGCTATGCGACCGCATTGCCCTTCTGAACAACGGCAGCATTCTAGCGAACGGACCGCTGAACGAAGTGCTGCGCATCGGATCGTCTTGGCGGATCAGGGTTGGAGGCTTCGCATCGGAGGCACTCCCTTGGCTGAGGGAGTCGACCGGAATTCCGGTTCGCATCGATCGGGATGACAGAATCGATGGGGCGGGCGAGGTATGGCTGACAGCGGAGACCGATAGCGAGGAGAATATCGGCCTGCTGCATTACCGGCTCATCGAACTGGGAATGACCATCTACGAATCGCAGAAAAGCGCTTCACGCCTCGACGACTGGTTTGTGAAGGCGGTATCCGGTCTGGAGCATAGGGGGGAGCGACGATGAACGCCGTTTGGAAATTAACTTGGAAAGAGCTGCTCCGCAAGAAGGTAACGCTAATGACCGTGCTACTAACGCTGCTGTTTCTGGGCGCGTTCTGGTTCGTATCCGGTTCCTTTGCCGTAGAACAGCAGCCAATCAACGATATGTCGAATTTCTATGAAGTGATAGGCCGGTTTCAAAGCGGCTCTGTCATTTTATCGCTTGGTTTCTTTTTCGCCGCGTTTGCGGTCGCCTTTCTTTCGATTTTCAGTTCGGTATCGGCGGTCGGAGGCGAGGCTGAGCAGGGCGTTCTGCAGTCTGTTCTGGCAAGGCCGCTGCCCCGATGGCGTTATTATTTAGGCAGATGGTTTGGGTTTACGGCATTTGGGCTGCTCTATGCTTTACTGTTGTTCGCGGTAATTATTTGGATTGCCTATTTGCGGACGGGGCTTCAAATTCCGTTCGATATCCTGTTCCTTTCTTATCTCTTGTTTGCATCGCCGATTCCGCTGCTCGTGTCGATGACGATGCTTGGCTCCTGCTGGCTGTCTACGTTAGGCAACGGCATTGCGATGACGATGCTGTTCAGTCTCGGCTGGTTGGGCAATATGATCGAAAAAGTAAAAGATGTTGGCATTATCAAGCCGGAGGGCATTGCGACGCTGGAGGTCATTACCGGACTTATTAGGCTGATCATGCCGGCCGATTCGCTGCAGCAGCGGATGCTCGCAGAGCTCTTCTCGATGAAGGAGTTTGGCGGATTGGTCGGCCACGGCGGCATCCTCAGTTTGTTTATGGTATCGTCTCCTTCATCCAACGCTTTTCTGATATACGCTGCCGTCTTTACAGTCGTGTTTATACTGGCAGGCTTGCTGTCGATTCATAAAAAAGATTTTTAATTTGAGATCGGAAGAACCCTCTGCCCCGTGCACTTACTCATACTTAAAATCAAGCACTGTTTTCGCTTTTGAGCCAGAAAAGAGCTGTTTCAAACTTCCAAGTTTGAAGCGGCTCTTTTTGGCATGTCCGCTTACCTGCGCTTATATTACGGCCGGTTTGCGAGCACGCTAGAGGTCAAAGCAAACAATCGGATATTGCGGCCCGTCCGAAAATTATGATAAAATAGAATAGTAATTTAGTAAATTTATTAACTAAAACTTAGAGGTAACGATGGCGACGATAAAACAAATCGCAGAGCAAGCGGGCGTCTCCGCCGCTACCGTATCCAGAGTGTTAAATAACGACCCTGGATTATCGGTTGGCGAAGAGACGCGTCGCCGCATTTTTGCGGTGGCCGAAGAACTGCAATACAAGCCTGCTCGCGTGAAGAGGCTGCTGAAAGAGCAGCTGCTCTCCAAGCAAGAGATCGGTTTGCTCATCCCTACTGCTTCCGACAAGGAGCACGACGATCCGTATTTCGCCGCAATCCGGCGAAGTATTGAACGGACCTGCGAGGAGATCGGCGTGTCTGTAGGCAGGCTGTGGACGGTCGGCGCGGCTGCTGAGACGGCGCCGGTGCCGCCTCAGCAGCGGCCGGGCGGATTGATTGTTTTTGGCTCGATCGGCCGGGAGGAAATCGTTCATATTATGGGCGATTCTGAGCGGATCGTGCTTATCGATCACCGCGAGCGCATGGGCGGATACGACTCGGTTCAATTGAATTTCGAGCAAGCGACCGTCATGGCCCTTGAGCATTTGCTAGAGCTTGGACATCGCCGCATTGCTTACATCGGAGGCGAAGGCTTCGGCGGGGCTGCCGATCCGCGCGCGGACGCGTTTAAGCGGCTGCTTGGCGGGCAAGGGCTGCTAGAGCCCGAGCTTATGCTGGTAGCGGAGGATTGGTCGACGGCGAGCGGTTATGAGGCGATGCGGCAGTTGCTGGAACGGCAGTCAGAGCCGCCGACCGCTTGTTTCGTCGCAAGCGATCCGATGGCGGTAGGTGCGCTGCGGGCGTTGCAGGAGCGGGACGTCGCCGTGCCGGGGAGAATGGCGGTCGTTGGCTTTGATGATATCGAGCTGTCGGCGTTTATAAGCCCGCCGCTGACGACGGTAAGAGCCCATATGGAACAGATGGGCCGGACTGCCGTTCGGCTGCTGACGGAAAGGCTGGAGGGGCGCGAGGTGCCGCTTCACGTCATGATCGACACCTCGCTTGCTGTCCGCGAAAGCTGCGGCGGGCGGCAAGCGAAACAGACTTAATACGTACAATGTGGACAACGATGAGGAGGAATAACAATGGCAATTCTTTTTGATGAACAGAAGCATATTTTTCACTTGCAATCGCGCGATACGAGCTACGTCATTCAAATCGTAGAAGGCGGTTATCCTGTTAATTTATATTGGGGCAAACGGGTGCGGAGCAGCCGTTTGGAATACTTGCTTGGCTTGACGGATCGTCCAAGCTTTAGCCCGACGACGGATCTTGAGCATACGCAGCTGATGCTGGACACGCTGCCGCTGGAATATCCGGCATACGGCAACTCCGACTTCCGCTCGCCGGCTTATCAGGCACAGCTGGCGGACGGCTCGACGATAACAGACTTGCGCTTTGTCTCGCACAACATTTATGCAGGCAAGCCTGGTTTGAATGGACTTCCTGCCGTTTATGCGGAGGAAGGCGACGGCGCGCAGACGCTTGAGCTGACGCTTACCGATAAGCTGAGCGGTCTTACTGTCGTACTGAGCTATACTGTTTTTGAAGCCTATAACGTTATCACTCGTTCGGCTAAGCTAACGAATGGCGGAACGAGCGATCTGAAGCTGCAGCGCGCGCTCAGCATGAGCCTCGATTTGCCGCATGACAAATATGAGATGCTGCAGCTTTCGGGAGCATGGGCGCGGGAACGTCATCTGTTCCGCCGTAAGCTGGTGCCAGGCATGCAGTCGATCGAAAGCAACCGGGGCGCTAGCAGCCACTCGCAAAATCCGTTCATCGCGTTGCTCGGCGAAGGAGCGGACGAGGATCACGGCGAAGCGTACGGCATTAATCTGGTATACAGCGGCAGCTTTACGGCTGGCGTAGAAGTAAGTCCTTACCATACCTCACGGGTGTTTATTGGTATTAATCCGTTCGATTTCAGCTGGCTTCTGCAACCTGGCGAGTCGTTCCAAACGCCTGAAGCGGTGCTGACGCATTCTTCGGAAGGACTTGGCGGCATGTCGCGCTCCTTCCATCAGCTGTATCGCAGCCGTCTTAGCAGAGGGGTTCACCGCGATGCAAGCCGTCCGATCCTGATCAACAACTGGGAAGCGACGTATTTCGATTTCAACGCCGACAAAATCGAAGCGATTGCAAAGGCAGGCTCTGAGCTCGGCCTCGAGCTGTTCGTTCTCGACGACGGCTGGTTCGGCAAACGGGATAATGACCGTTCCTCGCTCGGCGACTGGTTCGTCGACAAGAAGAAGCTGCCGAATGGAATGGACGATTTGGCTTCTCGCGTCAACAAGCTGGACATGCAGTTCGGCCTGTGGTTCGAACCGGAAATGATTTCACCGGACAGCGATCTGTACCGTGCTCATCCGGACTGGTGCTTGCATGTAGAGGGCCGCAGACGGACGCAAGCCCGCAACCAGCTTATCCTTGACCTGTCGCGCGCCGACGTTCGCGAATACATCGTTGAGACGGTTTCGTCCGTATTGGCCAGTGCGAACATCACTTACGTAAAATGGGACATGAACCGCAACATGACCGAGATCGGCTCGGCGCTTCTGCCTGCTGAACGGCAGCGGGAAACGGCACATCGCTATATGTTGGGACTGTATGAGGTGATGGAGCGCATTACGTCGGCCTTCCCGCAAATTTTGTTCGAAAGCTGCTCGGGCGGCGGCGGACGTTTCGATCCGGGCATGCTCTATTACATGCCGCAAACTTGGACGAGCGACAATACGGACGCCGTTTCGCGTCTTAAAATCCAATACGGAACGAGCCTTGTTTATCCAATCAGCTCCATGGGCTCTCACGTATCTGCGGTTCCGAACCATCAGGTTGGACGAATCACGCCGCTGGAAACGCGGGGCGACGTCGCGCTGTCGGGCAACTTCGGTTACGAGCTTGATCTAACTGAGCTGAAAGACGAAGAAAAAGAGGTTATCAAGAAACAGGTCGCTTTCTACAAAGAGGTTCGTCATCTTGTGCAATTCGGCGACTTCTATCGTTTGATCAGCCCGTTTGAAAGCAACGACACCGCTTGGATGTTCGTATCGGAGGACAAAAGCGAAGCGCTGGCTGTCTTCGTTACCGTGCTGGCGGAGGCAAACGCACCGGTTGGCCGGTTCCGTCTGAAAGGACTCGATCCGCAGCGCGACTATGTGCTCGAAGAAACAGGTGAGACGTTCGGAGGCGACGAGCTGTTGTTTGCTGGTCTTCCAAGACCGAAGCTTCACGGCGATTACGCAAGTAAAACGTACCGCTTCCGCGCGGTTCAATAATAGATGGACGAAAAAGGCATTCTTGCCGTCTTTGACGGTGAGAATGCCTTTTATTTTTGCTAATTTATTTTTGCTTATGGCGAAGCTACGATTTCATAAATTCTGTGGCTGTCATTCCGGTTTCTTTTTTGAACAGCCGCTGAAAGTACGAGACGTCGCCGTATCCGACGAATTCGGCAATTTCTCCGACGCTCAGATTGGATTCCAGCAGCAAGTAGGTCGCTTTTTTGATACGGGTCGCATGCACGTATTCGCTGATCGTTTGTCCGGTGATGCGTTTAAATAAAGCTGCTGCATAGTTGGGGCTCTTGTAAATATGGTCGCCAAGCTCTTCTTTCGTTATTTTCGTCTGGTAATGGCTGTGAATATAATTTTTCATTCGTTCCGCATGCTGGTAAATTTCTTTGGAAAACTTTCTTTCCTCAAGTTCACGGCTCCACAGCGCCAGCCACTCCAGCATCGTCCCGAGCGCGCGGGTTTCGGCATACTTCGCCTGATCGCTCCAATCGGCGTACACTGTCTTGATGCGGCCGAGGCAAAGCTCAAACATGCCTAATCTTGATTTCGTCCATTGCCCGCCGGTCAGCAGCGGCAAACCGGGCAAATACTCGGAGCCGCTAAACTCGAAGACGTATTTCTCGTGGAAGACGGTCGGGACGCATTTGGCGTAATACGTCATTCCGGCTGGAATAAACAGGGTATCGCCCTTCTCTAAAATGACCTTCTCCTGTTCAATCCAGTACACGACTCTTCCATAGCTGACCAAAATGAGAGAGGAAACGCCCAAATCGCGAGAACCGTCTTCAAACCAGTCGACGCCCCGATCCAGCCGGATTAATCGCACTTGAATCACCGATGATTGCTCCTTTTGTGTAGACTATAGTTCATATAGAATACTATATTTTGTAGTCCGCAGCAAAGAAACGATATACAATACTCTACGACAAGCTTTAACTCGGGAGGTAATAGAAATGCTGCGCAAAACGAAAATCGTCTGCACGATGGGACCTGCTTGCGAGTCGCCGGACGTACTGAAGAACATGATGCTAGCAGGAATGAACGTGGCGAGATTAAATATGGCCCATGGCGAGCTGGAGGATCACGCAGCTAGAATCGTGAGCATTCGGAAGGCTGCCCAAGAAACGGGCGTTGTTGTGCCAGTGCTGCTCGATATTAAAGGACCAGAGGTGCGGATTGGGAAGCTGCAGGGCGATTCGTATTTACTGCAGGCGGGAGAACGTTTGACGCTGACAACAGAAGAAATTCTCGGCAACGGCGAGCGTATCCACGTCAACTATGGAGAGCTTCCGCTCGTGGTCAAACCCGGCAATACGATCCTGCTGGACGACGGTCTGATCGAGCTTGAGGTCGAGTCGAGTGAAGGAACGGAAATCGTATGCCGCATCATAAACGGCGGAATCATCAAGCCTCGCAAAGGGGTAAACCTGCCAGGCATCCGGACGACGCTTCCAGGCGTAACCGAGCGGGACATCCGTCACATTCATTTCGGCATTGAGCAAGGAATCGATATTATCGCACCTTCCTTTGTAAGAAGGGCTGAAGATATTTTGCAAATCCGCGAGCTGCTGCAAGAAAACGGTGCGGAACATATTCAAATTATTTCGAAGATTGAAAATGAAGAGGGCGTAGAAAACCTCGACGCAATTATTGAGGCTTCCGACGGTATTATGGTCGCGCGCGGCGATCTGGGCGTTGAAATCCCGATTGAGGAAGTGCCGATGATTCAACGGGAAATGATCGCGAAGTGTAACCGGGCAGGCAAGCCTGTTATCGTCGCGACGCATATGCTTGATTCAATGCAAGTAAACCCTCGTCCTTCGCGGGCAGAGGTCAGCGACGTAGCGAATGCGGTGCTGCAAGGAACGGACGCCATTATGCTCTCCGGCGAGACGGCAGCCGGCAAATATCCAGTGCAGTCGGTTGCTACGATGGCTTCGATCGCCGAGAAAGCGGAATCGATGCTTGATTACGCTGACGTATTCCGTCAACGCAGACAGGAACAAACTGCGGGAATTACCGAGGTCATCAGTGAGGCGGTTGTGAGCGCGTCGCTGGAGCTGTCCGCAGCGGCAATCGTGACGCCGACGGCAAGCGGCTTTACGCCGCGGATGGTTTCGAAATACCGTCCGAAATCGCCGATTATTGCGGTTGCATCCAATGATAAAGTGCTGTCTCGTCTGGCGCTGATCTGGGGCGTTATTCCGGTAAGGGGCGAGAACAAGCCTGAGTCTACGGATGATATTTTCCGCACGGCTCTGCAGGATGGCGGCAAAACAGGTCTGCTGAAGCAAGGCGATTACGTTGTCATTACAGCGGGCACGCCAAGCGGCAAAGCAGGCGCGACCAACCTGATCAAAATCGAACAGTACGGCGAATAAGCAATTAAAATAAAGCTTTCCGAGAGCCTGATGCAGTCATGGCTCCCGGAAAGCTTTTTTTTATGGTGACGGCATCGGATCGGTGCAGTGGTTCAAGCAAGGATTATGATTCTGGGATTGAACTTAAAATTAATGCTTGACTGAAAAAGAGAAAGCAGCGAAGGGGCAGAGGGATTCTGGAGAAACGGTAGTGGTCGCTTTTTTAAGCCAGATTCCTACCGCAGACAACTATCAAACAAAGGAATCAGGCTTTAATGGCGATCGGAAGAACCCTCTGACCCGCAGCGCTTTTTCTCATTTCAAGTCAATGATTGATTTCGGTTTTGAGCCTGATTTTGAGCCAATAAAATTAGCTATTGACGAGTGGAGAATGAATGTATATTATTTAATCGTAATGATTACTATTAATAAAAGAACAGTAGAGTATTCCTTAGGTTGCTCTTTTTAATTGAGATCAAATAGTAATAATTACGATTAAATGATGCAGAGAGGAAGATTTTTAAATGCGTGTCACTGTCACTTTAGCTTGCACCGAAACCGGCGACCGGAACTATACAACGACGAAAAACAAAAGAAATAATCCGGAGCGTTTGGAACTGAAAAAATATTGTCCGCGCCTCAAGAGGATTACGCTGCATCGGGAAACAAGATAAAAAGGAGCGAAGAAAAAGATGATAAATTCGAAAATACCGGTGACTGTGTTGAGCGGTTATCTCGGTTCCGGCAAAACAACGGTATTAAATCATGTGCTGAACAACCGCCAAGGATTAAAAGTCGCCGTCATCGTGAACGACATGAGCGAAATCAATATCGACGCCGGTCTCATCCGGCAAGGCAGCAGCTTGTCTCGCACGGAGGAGAGTCTCGTCGAGATGTCCAACGGCTGCATCTGCTGCACGCTGCGTGAGGATTTGTTGATTGAAGTGGAACGGCTGGCGAAGGAAGGACGATTCGATTACATTCTGATCGAGTCGACAGGAATTGGCGAGCCGGTGCCTGTTGCTCAGACGCTTACCTATACAGACATCGAAAATGGGATTGATCTGTCCGCGTTTTGCCGGCTCGACTGTATGGTGACAGTGGTGGATGCTTACCGCTTCTGGCATGACTTCTCGTCCGGAGACAGCCTGGTTGAGCGCAAACAGGCGCTAGGCGAGGACGACGCGAGGGAAGTAGTCGATCTGTTGATCGATCAGATTGAATTTTGCGATGTGCTGCTGCTGAACAAATGCGATCTAGTCGAAGAGGATGAGCTGGAAGAGCTGGAGCGCATGCTGCGCAAGCTGCAGCCGCGAGCCAAAATCGTGCGGACGACGCGGGGCGAGATCGATCCGGCGGAAATTTTGAACACGAACCTGTTCGATTTCGACGAAGCAAGCCGGTCGGCCGGATGGCTGAAGGAGCTGCAGCAGGAGAGTCATACGCCGGAAACGGACGAATACGGCATTAGCTCCTTTGTCTATCGGCGGAAAAAGCCTTTCCATCCGGAACGGCTCGCTGATTTCTTTAACAAATGGCCAGAGGAGGTTGTACGAGCCAAAGGCATTCTATGGCTGTCTAGCCGCAACGATATCGGGGCGAGTCTTAGCCAGGCCGGACCGTCCATCCAATTCGGCGCGGCAGGTTATTGGGTAGCGACGCTGCCTGAGATCGAGAGGCAGTATATGTTCGAGGAATCGCCGGAGCTTCAGAATAATTGGGATCCGGTATGGGGCGACCGCATTACAGAGCTTGTCTTTATCGGTATTGATTTGCAGCAGGACGAGGTTATTGGCGTACTCGATCGTTGCCTTTTATCTGACGAAGAGATGAACGCCGATTGGAGCGCGTTCCGTGATCCGCTTCCGGCATGGCCGCTGCATTAGCTTTTAGCTGCTAGCAAGGCAATAAAAAAAGATGGCCCTGGTGGTCATCTTTTTGTCGTTAATATTCCAGTCTGCGATGGATAGAAAAAGATCCGGCATACCGCTCCTGCAGCCTCAACGCTTCTTTTTGCATAAAAGCGTAAATTTCCTTCAATCTAAGGTTAGACGGTTTAATCGTTTCCTTCACTTCACCGTCGACAATGACATCAAATACGATCACTTTACGTTCCTCCTCCCCTTGGCATGCTCTAACTATATGGGAGAAGTATTAGCGCGGTGTTCGAAAAACATTAAAAATAGGTTAATTTCTATGGCTCAAAACCGAAATCAGTGCTTGACACTAAGCGAGGAAAAACGCTGCGGGTCAGAGGGTTCTTCCGATCGCCATTAAAAAACCGCCGTCATCGCCTAAAGCCTCCAAGTGGATTGGAGCCTATAGGGGGTGACGGCGGAATCCTTTAGCCTTTGATTGCACCTTCTGTCAGGCCCTTCTCGATATACTTCTGGACGAAGAGATACACGATAAGAACCGGAATGACGGTCAACGATACTGCGGTAGCCATCAGGCCGAAGTCGGTGCCGTACTGCGAGCTGATCTCGTTGAGCAAGGAAACGATCGGCCGGACCGTTTCTTTGTTGACGAAAATAAGCGCCGAGAACAAATCGTTATACGACCAGAGAAAGACGAAAATACTTGTCGAAGCGAAGGCCGGTTTTGCCATCGGCAGCAAAACTCTCGTAAATATGCTCCAACGGTTGCAGCCGTCGATAAACGCGGCTTCTTCCAGCTCTTTCGGAATGGTGGCCATAAATCCCGCCATAACGAGAATGGCGAACGTGAGATTGCCTGCCGTTTGCGGCAATATGAGACCTAAATACGTGTTAACGATTTTCCATTTGATAAGCAGCTCGTATACGGGTACGACAGTGGCAAAGGCGGGAATGAGCAAGCTGCCGTACAGAATGGAGAAAATATATCTTTTTCCTCTAAACTGAAAGCGGGAAAGCACGTAGGCCGCCAAACCGCCGAACAGCAGGACGAGCAAAACGGTGCTGCCCGACATAATCAAGCTGTTGATGTAGCTTTTGCCGATATTCATCCGGTCGAAGGCCGAGTCGTAATTGACCATAACCGGATTAAGTGCGAGGCTGAACGAGTCGTTCATGACGTCGCGGGATACTTTAAAGGAGTTGTTGACGATCCAGAACATCGGGTAAATCGTCGTCAGCGCCCAAGCGGTCAGAGTCAAGTATACGAAGAAGGTGCTGAAGGAAAAACGTTTTATTTTTCCCGAGCGTTGGGGCTGAGTCCCGTATTGCCTAGTTAACGATTGTTGCATCATTGTACACCCCTAACACCAGCTTAGTATGTGATTTCCTCTCTCTTGAGCAATCGGTTGGCCAGCAGGGAAAGCAATATCCCGAATACGACCATGTAGATGGCGATTGTAGAGCCGTAACCGAAGTTCGTGTCAACCATCGCTTTTTTGTACATGTACGTTCCCAGCACTTCCGTACCGTTCTGACCTCTGGAAATAACCCAGACGAACTCGAATATTTTCAGCGTACCGGTAATGGCAAGCGTTACGACGACTTTAATGTCGCTCATAATGAGCGGAATGGTCAGCAGAAACGTCTTTTTCACGCCGGTAATGCCCTCGAGCTTGGCCGCTTCATAGAAATCGGAAGGAATCTTCGACATCGCGGTAAGGAATAAAACGAAATAGAATCCGACATAATGCCAAACCGTAGGCACGGCTACGGCCTTCAAGGCGTTGTTCTCATCCAGCCACAGCACTTTCTCGATGCCGAAGCTAGCCAGTATGTTGTTCAGCAAACCGAACTGATAATTGTAGAACAAGACGAAAAGCAAGGAAATCGCTGTCCCCGAAATGACTACCGGGAAGAAGAAAACGGTTCGGTAAATCCCTTTGCCCCATTTAATATTGTCGACCAGCACGGCAAGCAGGAGCGCAATGCCGACCTGGAACAGCAGGACGTAAATCATAATTTCGAGCGTGTTCAACGTTGATTGTCCGAGCAGCTTGTCGGAGAGCATTCGAGTGTAGTTGTCGAAGCCGACGAATTTCTTTTCAAAAAAACCGTTTGTGCGGTAAAAGCTAAGGTAGATGCTCTTGAAAAACGGGTAGTACAAGAAGATCGACATAAACACTGCCGCCGGTAGCAAAAACATCAAGATATATTTTTTATCGCCCTTCATCTTTATCACCTTTGATGTTTATTTTTCTTGATGAAACGACTTCGCCGCCTCGACGGGCGGCGAAAGTCATCTCCATTGTGACGAGTAGCTGGCAGCCTTCTTATTTCTTCGTTGCTATCTCGATATCTTGCGCTTCTTTCAGTACAGCCGCAGGCGTTTTGCTGCCTTTAACGATTGGACCGATACCAGCGCGGATCGTTGTGAACGTTTCAGGAGCTACTTTGCTGTCGATCGGAGTTGTGATCGATGCTGCGTTAGCTACCATAGCGAAGCCTTCTTGCTGTACTGGCAGCAGGCCGTCGATTTGGACGTTGGCTGCAGGAGTACCGCCGTTTGCTTGCGCAATTTTTTGAATCGCTTCTGGGGAAGTCAGGTATTTCAAGAACAATACGGCAGCGTCTTTCTTAGCCGCGTCGTCATACGTCTTCTTCGACAGGTAGTAGCCGGAACCGAAGCCGCCTACAACGTCTTTGCCGCTGCCTGCGCCGCCAGGGATTGCAGGGAATGGCAGAACAGTGGAGCTATCCTTCGTTGCTTGCGCCCAGCCGCCTACAGCCCACGAGCCTTCGATGATCATTGCAGCGAGGCCTTCACTGTAGTAGTTGCCAGCCATGCTCAGATCGATCGTTGCAGCGTCTTTCGGGAATGCGCCGAGGTCGCCTACTTCTTTCAGAGCGGCAAGGCCTTTTTCCCAGTTTGGATCTACGCCGTCAAGAATGCCTTTCTTTTGGCCTTCAGGACCGGCAGCAGCCAATACGAAGTGCTCGATCAGGTAGTGAGATTGGTCGAATGGACCGGACAATGGGATAATGCCGTTTTTGGAGAATGTTTCAACCGCTGTTTTGAATTTATCGAAGTCGGTTGGCAGTTCCAGGTTGTATTTTTCGAACAGCGCTTTGTTTGCGAACAGGCCTTCATAGAAACCAGTCAGAGGAGCGGCGTAAATGTTGCCGTCAGGCTGTCTTACGGATTCCAGAGCAGCTGGCGAGAAACCGCCTTTCCAAGCCGGATCGGCATCAAGCAGTTCATTCAGAGGCACGACTTTGCCGGCTTTCGTGAAGCCTTCAGCGTCAGCACCTACGAAGTAGAACAAAATGTCAGGCTCGTTACCGCTAGTCATGTCTGTGTTGACTTTTGTACGGAAGCCGTCGTCGTTAGCGGACATAACGTCGTTTTCGATTTTGATGTTCGTGTTAGCCGCTTGGAAATCGGCGAGCAAGCCTTCGAATGCCGCTTTTGCAGCGTCCGTGCCGCCGAAAGTGGAGAACACGCGGAGCGATACCGGATCTTTCGGAGCTTCCGTTGCAGCAGGAGCTTGCGTTTCAGCCGGTTTTTCCGTCGGTGCGTTGGTCGGTTTGTTATTGCCGCCGCCGCCGCATGCCGAAATGATCGTAGTCATGAGCAACGCCAGGCTTACGAGAACTACAGATGACTTTTTCACTTGGTAAATCCCCCTTAAAATGATTTGTCCTTATCGGCCAGCATCTGAACTGGCTACACCCAAATTCTAGATGATTTTAAGAAAAGATTAACGGGGGACATTCCTCTGAACCGGGGGGATAAAAACATAATGATTAGCGGGGGGCAAAATCATATGCGGTGCGGCGCAAGTCCCACAATACAATAGTATCCTAGGTCGCAGAATACTCCCCCCTCTCATTGCGGATTACCCCTGAATGCTGTCTATTCCAAATTCTGGTCAAGTTATATCTAAAGGCTGTCTCCTTCGAGAGGCAGCTTTTTTGTTGCAATACCGCGAATTTGAAGGGCAAATCGGATTGCTACATTAAATGGATGCCAAATCTTGCGTTTAACTTCCATAAAGCTAACACGAAAATGCGCAAAAATTCATGGCTAAGTATAAATAATCGGGTATTTGTTATATCGTTTCGATTTTCAGACAGGGGTAGAATGGGGATGCAGAATGGAGCAAATCGATACGGGAGGTTAAGCATGGCCCAAGCAACGACAGAACAGAAGTCTCAGAAAGTGTCGCCGGCGACGCCGCAATACCGGCCGCCGCAAGGGTTCGCACGCTTCGTCAAGCAGTGGGATATTCAATTGATGGTGTGGCCGGGCATACTGCTCGTCTTCGTCTTCTCTTACTTGCCGATGTACGGCGTATTCACCGCTTTTATGGATTACAGCGTATTTACCGGCTCGAAAATTTGGGATAACCCCTGGGTTGGCTGGAAGCACTTCGAGATGTTTTTCAATGCTCCGGAGTTTGCCAACGTCATGCGAAACACGATCGTCATCAGTTTGTTGAAGCTGCTGTTCGGATTTCCGGCGCCGATCTTTCTAGCGCTGATGTTGAATGAAGTTCGGAAGATGATGTTCAAGCGGGTAGTGCAGACGATCACGTACTTGCCGCATTTTATGTCATGGGTCATTCTAGCGGGACTTGCTACTTCGCTGCTGGCCGTTGACAACGGAAGCATCAACATGCTGCTGGAAAAGCTGGGGCTAATCGACGAGCCGATTAATTTCCTGTCGGAGAAATCCTATTTCTGGAGCATTCTAATCTCGGTTAATGTGTGGAAGGAAATCGGTTTTAATTCAATCGTCTTCCTGGCAGCGATAGCGGGAATCGATCCGCATTTATACGAAGCCGCGCAAATCGACGGAGCCAGCCGTTTTAAACAAATTTATTTGATTACGCTGCCTATGATTATGCCGGTCGTTATTATTTTCTTCATATTGGCTATAGGAAATATGATGAGCGCAGGCTTCGAGGACATTCTCTTACTTGCTACCAATCCGCTGCTGCGCCCGATATCGGATGTTATCGACACCTACGTCTATCGCGTCGGCCTGGGTAATCAGCGCTATTCCTATGCAGCCGCGGTCGGACTCTTCAAAGCGGTCATCAGCGTGGGCTTGCTGACGATGGCCAACTATATGGCTCGCAGATCTGGCAACAGCTTATGGTAAGCATCAGATTACACGAACGGAGGGCGGCGCGACGTTGAAACGAACAGGGGTTGGCGACCGGGTCCTAATGATATTCATCTATCTCTTTCTTATTGTGCTGAGCTTCAGCTCGTTCTATCCTTTCTGGAATGCGCTGGTCATCTCCTTCAATCTTGGCGCGGATACCTCCATGGGCGGCGTCACGTTCTGGCCGAGGGCGTTTACCTTGGAAAACTATCAAATTGTATTAAATGATGACCGTATATTGAACGGCTTTGTCATTTCCGTGCTGCGTACGATCGCTGGAACGATCAGCGCGATCTTCATGACCTCACTGCTCGCTTACGGCTTAAGCCGATCGAATCTGATGGGGCGAAGCTATTATATGGTTTATTTTATCGTGACGATGTATTTCAGCGGGGGATTAATTCCGACCTTTCTGGTCGTCCGCTCGCTCGGGTTGATGGACAATTTTCTTGTCTTTATTCTTCCGGTGGTGATTAGCGTATGGAACATGATTATATTTCGGACCTTTTTCAAACAGCTGCCGGCCGGCCTTGAAGAATCGGCCCAAATCGACGGCTGCAGCAGTTGGGGGATTTTCTTCCGGATCATATTGCCGCTGTCCGGTCCGGTGCTGGCGACACTCGGCTTGTTTACCGCAATTGCCCATTGGAACGATTGGTTTCTGCCGAGTATCTATATTTCCAAGGATCATCTGTTTCCGATTCAAACGCTGTTGCGCTATACGATTAACACCAACATTGTAACCGAGCAATCATCGCTCCTTGATTCCGCTTCGATGGCCATTCTGGAAGAGCGGCGGACGATTACGTCGAAATCGCTGACGATGGCGATGATGATGGTTGTAACGATCCCGATTATGCTTGTGTATCCGTTTCTGCAGAAATATTTCGTTAAGGGCGTCATGATCGGCTCTTTGAAGGAGTAGGGCATGGGTAACGCTGACTGTTGGTTTAAGGCGTCTATTCGCTTTGGACATAGATGTATTCAAATATGAGAGGGGTAGGGATCCAGATGAAGAAATGGAAGAAGCCGTTGTTGGTCGCGGCATCGCTCATGCTCGTTTTGACTGCCGTACTTGCAGGCTGCAGTTCGGGCTCCAAGGGAGGAAATAACCAACCGGGCAATACGGCGACGGATAAGCCGTCGGATGCTCCGAAGGGTACCGAGAAGCCGGCGGAGGACGACAAATGGGTGCTCGGAGAAAAACCGCTGACGTTCTCACTGTACGCGCATTATAAAAACTCGGACTTCCCGCAATGGGAAAGCAGACCTCTCGGCAAATGGCTGAAAGAGGAGAGACAGGTTACAGTCAACGTGATCTCGGCAGCCGGTGATCATACCGCCAAACTGAACACGCTGATTACGTCTAACCAGCTTCCTGATATCATCTGGGGCGACAAATACGATCCGGACATCGAACGTTTGCGTGAGAACGGAATGCTCGTATCATTCGACGAATATCTCGACAAATATACCAATCTGCGCGACTGGATGGGCGATCTGAACATGCTCCGTTCCGACGACGGTAAGCTGTACATGTTCCCGAATTGGTATACGGGCCGTCCGGCGGGTAATGCAGGCTACGTCATCAACAAGAAAATTTATGAAGAGCTCGGTTCGCCAACCCTGGAGACGACTGATGATCTGTACGAGTATCTGAAAAAGGTAAGAGATAAATACGGCAAGGAGATCGTGCCGTTCGAGCCGCACCGCGCCCAAGACGCGCAAGGTCTCGGCGTGTTGTATACGGCCTTTGGCGAAGGCGCGTCCTATACCCATTTGAGTAAAGGCTTGCGCGCTGTGCCGCAGGGAGACAAGTTGACATCAATCTTTACTGATCCGGTGTTCCGCGAGGCGGAGAAGTATATCGCCAAGCTGTTCCGCGAGAAGCTGATCTCGCAGGACGCGTTCACGCAAACCGAGGATATGGTGAAAGAAAAGGTGATGAACGGAAAAGTGGCCGTGTTCGCGGGCGCAAGTCCAACTACGTTCGCTGGTGAGGCGCAAGAAGTCCTGACTAAGAATGATCCGAACGCCGGTTATTTCATGATTTGGCCGATCCATAAGCCAGGTCTCGACAAGAACAAAATTTATCCGGGCACTTACACGACGTTGGGCTGGAACGCAGCTTACATTACGAAGAATGCGAAAGATCCGGAAGCGCTCTTTGCCTTCCTCGACTGGATGACCGGTCCAGAAGGGATGAACGTGCAATTTTTTGGTCCGGAGGGCGGCAACTGGGAGGGTTTTGACGCTAACGGCCAACCGAACTTCACCGCAAATTACAACGCGGAAGAGGTTAAGAAAATTCAGAGCGAGAACGATGCGATTATGCTTGTCGGCAACACAGGCTACATCGATCCGTCGAAGATGAAATATATATTGTCTGTGCCTGAAGAACAGCAGGATTGGAGAGCCCGCTATCAATACAAGATTACGTGGCCTACGCAACAAAACGCAACGGAATTCATCGGCCTTAACCCGCAGCCGGACAGCGAGTTGGGCATTATTAAGCAATCGATAGACGACTTGTTCCTTGAGGTCTATGCGAATGTGACCAGCGCGAAGAGCGACGAAGAGGTTGACAAAATTCTCGATAAAGCTGAAGCTGACGCCCAAAAACTGGGCTACGGCAAGCTGCTTGAATACCGCACGGAGCTATGGCAGGCGAACAAAGCGAAGCTTGCCGGCAAATAAAGCATGGGTATGACTAAAGGATAGAGGATGAATTCCAAGGGCGCATTGCGCCCTTGGGTCGTCTCTCTTTTTTTCAATTTATAGGGCTGTATTGCCTGTTATGTAACGTTATGGTATTCTCTCTTCGTTATTAATAGAGAAAATTAATAATTAATAGAAGAGATTAGGGGAGGTTTGAGCATGCATAGAAACAGAGAATGGCGCTGGCTGATGCTTGCCGCTCTTCTCCTAGTATCGCTTACCGGGTGCAGTAACTCCGGTCATTCCGATAATACAGTCGAGAATGAAAAACATGGAGGCAATAAAGAATTTGAGAAGCAGCCAACGGATCGAAGCGCATTGTACCTGCTCGGCCAAGAGCCGCTTGAGGTGACGTTCTATGCCCACTACGGCTATTATAATATGCCGAAATGGGGGGCCGACCCGTCCTCCAAATGGATCAAGGACCACATGAATATTCATGTGAAAGCGATCAGTGCGGAAGGCAACGGAATACAGAAGCTGCAGAAGATGATTGCCGGCAACAAGCTGCCGGATATGATTTGGGGGCAGCGTGATTCTGATTTGGAACGGCTGCGTATGGCCGGCCTGCTCGTTCCGCTGGATGATTTCATAGAGAAATACCCGAATCTTAAGCAGTGGGCCGGACCGAAGGTGCTCAATCTGCTGCGAGCTTCGGATGGGAAGATCTATTATTTTCCGAATTATTATACAAATAAGCCAAACGGCAACGCCGGTTTTGTGGTGAATAAGAAGATTTATAAGCAGCTCGGCTCGCCGAGGCTGGAGACGACGGATGATCTTTATTCTTATTTGAAGCAAGTGAGGGACCGTTACCCGGAAGTCGTCCCTTTCGAAACGGGATTGGCGAGAGAAGGGCATGGCATCGACCAGCTGTTCTCCTCGTTCAAAGAAAATAATTTCAGCTTTACGAGATATTACGCCGTTACGACCGACGACCAGATGACCTCCATTTATAAGGATGAAGGGTTCAGGGAATCGGCCATATTCGCAGCGAAGCTCATGCGGGAGGGGCTCATGACTCCCGATGCCATGACACAGACGGAGGATCAGGTGGGAGAGAAGCTGCTGAACGGACACGTTGCCGTCTTTGCCAGCGCCGATCCGATGAAGATGGTGATGACGGCAGATGCGGAGTTAAGGAAAAACAATCCCGAGGACGGTTATTCCTTTATTGACCCGATCTATAAAGACGGGCTCGATAAGCGAAAAATTTACCCTGGCACCTACAATCTTCTCGGATGGAATGTGACGACCATTACGAAGAGCGCGAAAAATCCGGAAGCGATCTTCGCCATGCTGGACTGGATGACCGGCCCCGAGGGCTCTGCCGTGCAAATGTGGGGGCCGCCGGGTCCGGACGGCTATTGGGACGGGTTCAAAGAAGACGGAATCACGCCTAATTTCACAAGCAAGTATGGAGATGATCCGGAAGGGCTGGCTCAAATTCAAGCGATTTCGGGTGATATGATTTGGGTCGGCAATACCGTTTATTTGGATAAAATGAAAAGCGATTACGAAGCAACGCTTCCAGAGGAGAAACGGAACTGGGCCACCAACTGGCAGCAAAAAGTAACCTGGAAGTCGCAGGGCGATGCGACCCCGTTCATTAATCTTCATCCGCTGCCTGATTCCGAGGAAGGGAACATCCATCGCAAAGTAAAGGATATTTGGCTGAAAGCGAGAGCGGATGCCTTGTTCGGCGTAACGGATGAGGAGGTTTTAAGAATATTGGATCGGGCGCATGAAGATTCGATGGAAGCGGGATATCAGAAATACTTGGATTTTATTACGGCGAAATGGCGAACGAACTTGGAATTGCTCGATTCGAAATAATTGATCACTCGAAATAAATGATCACTGATATGAGGGGGAGCGCCATGTATAAAGTGTTGCTGGTAGATGACGAGGAGCTCGATTTGGAAGGCATGCATCAATTTATTCCTTGGTCGGAGCTGGAGATGGAAGTGAAAGGCTCCGTAAACAATGCGTTATCGGCCTGCGAGCTTCTGGAGCAATTCCCTATCGATATTCTGATCAGCGATGTGAACATGCCTTATATGTCGGGTCTGGAGCTGGCGCGAGCGGCGCTGCTGAAGTATCCGGATATTCGGATTATTTTCGTAAGCGGTTACCAGGAATTCAGCTATGTGCAGCAAGCGTTGTCGCTCAAAGCTTACAATTACGTCCTCAAGCCGATGCATGACAATGAGCTGGTCGCTTCCTTGCAGAAGGTGAAGCAGGATTTGGACGAAGCCCGCAAGCGCCGCGAGGTGGAAGAAGCGTACCGGACGATGATTCCGCTGGCCAAGAGCGATTTATTGCAACGGTTATTCGAAGGCGATGAGGAAGGCGCGCTTGCGGCGTTGCTGAAGCATCCCGCATCATCGCACGGACTGAATAAGCTGCATTGGCCGGTTCGCGTGGCGGTGATGGAGCTGGACGGCATGGGGATGGGCATGGAAGCGTATGACGAGGCTGGGTTGTCGCAGCAGGAAATAACGCGTATGTTTCTCCAACTGCTGCACGAGTCGGTCCAATTGAACGGCAATCCGCTGTTTTGCAAGCTTTACGGTCATCGAATCGCTTTGCTGCTGGAGGATCACAGGGCCAAGTCCAGCTTGGAAAGCATTTGCGCCGCTATGAACGGAAGGTTGCCCGTAACGGTAACGACCGGTTTGGGCCAGCCGGTGAACGACCTCAAGGAGCTGCATGCCTCTTATCGGCAAGCGGTCAGCGCGGTTGAAGGCAAGATGTTTCTGGGCAAAGGCGGCATCATTATCTATGAGCAAGTCAGCTATGAGCCCGAGATGATTGATGCCCGCATGCTGAATACCCGGATGGATGCGCTGCTCCAAGCGATGCAGGAGTATGACCTCGTGCAAATTTATGACGAACTGGATAACCTGTTTCAGACGGTCACGACTGTGCGATCAAAGTTTACGGTGCAAAATTGGACGAATTATATTTTTTGGAATTTGGAGCAGCGGCTGTCCAAAATGGATGTCGATCTCTTTCAATTGCTCGGCATTGAGCTGCATAATTTGGAGATTTTGCTAAAGTTCGAGACGATCAACGATATACGGAGCTGGCTGGTTCACCGCGTCTTCGAGATTTCTGAGCATTTATATGAGAAATCCAATTCGAAGAACGGCAAGTTTATCCGCGGCATTATTGCCGCAATGAAGGAAAGAATGGGCGAGAATATGACGCTTAAAGATATCGCCCAGCTGTTCTCGTTCTCGCCGAGCTATTTAGGCTATTTAATCAAGGAGAAATCAGGTTTCACGTTTAATGAATTGCTTGTTCAGCTTAGGATGGAGCGGGCATGCGAGCTGTTAAAGCAGCCTGGCGTGAAAATATACGAGGTTGCAGATCAGGTTGGTTACCGGTATCTTCCTTATTTCAGCAGGCAGTTCAAAGAAAAGTTCGGCATGACGCCGCTTGAATATCGGAATAAAGAGCAATGATGGGGTGCAGCCGCGATGTTCACTCGAATAAATGCAGGCAAGCTCGGCTATATGCCGATTGGCTACAAATTAACGCTGTCCTACATGGTGTTTACGGTCATTCTCGTTTCTGTGAACGGCTATGTGTCGCATTCGATGTACGATACTTCTATGCGCGAGCAAACGAGACAAAATATTCAAGGCACCATGCTGCAAATTAGAGATAATGTCGCGTATAAAGCCGATGATATGACTCGGATCTCGACGACTTTGTATGAGGATTACAGCCTTGTGCAAAGTCTCCGGGCTAATGAAAGCTACCTCGGCGGCAATTACAAGCGGATGACAGAGGTCATCATGCCGAAGCTGGACAACGCATCAAAGTCGATCGGTCTAAGCTTAAGGCTGTCGGTCTATTTTCATAACGAGTCGGTTAATGAAGTTTATCATAGACGCGAAGACGGCAATAGCGTTGATATCCCCGAGCAAACGTACGATATTTACCATATGAAAAGAATTATCGACAAGAGCTGGTACAAGCAGTTGCCGGAGGAGCAGTACAGCGCTACGATGCAATGGAGTCAGATTGAGCAGGATGCCGGGGAAGACCGGATCTCTTTAATCCGGCGCATGGTGGATACGAATAATCCGCTCAAGCTGGAAGAAGTCGGGATTATGCGGTTCAGCGTAAAGCTGGCCGATTTGTTCGACAGCGTGGACTATATGAAATTAGGAAAAGGCAGCGTCCTGCTTGTCAAGGATTCCGCCGGACAGATCATCTACACGTCGGCTGACCCGGAAAGCGAACTGAGCGACCATACTCCCGATAACGGCTTCATGACGATTGATGAAAAAATGGGACGGCAGGATTGGACGATCACCGCACATGTTCCGATTACTGTTATTAAGCAAGAAGCAGTGAAAGTACAAAACTACATCATTGGCATTTGCATGCTTTGCTTCGTGTTGTTCACATTTGCGGGCGGTTTTATTTCCCGGTATTTCTCGAAACGGATCACGAAGTTTGTTTCCGTGCTAAACGCGTTTCGCGAAGGCGATCTGCACAAACGTATCGCGTATCGAGGAAAGGATGAATTTGCGCAAATTGCCCATGCGCTAAACGGGATGGGAGCAGAGATAGAAGCGCTGATCAATAAAGTGTATCTGACACAGCTGCAGAAGAAGGAAGGCGAGCTGGAAATGCTTCAACTGCAGATTAACCCTCATTTTCTCTATAATACATTGTCGTCCATCAATCAATTGGCCAAATTCGGCCAAACGGAAAAACTGCAAAAAATGGTGGTTGAGCTGGCTAAATTTTATCGCCTGACGTTAAACTCCGGCCGTTCGTTGATTCCGGTTACTCTGGAGCTTGAACAGACCGGGGCCTATATCGCTATCCAAAAGGTGAAGTATGGCAGCCGCATGGAGGTCGATTTCGATATTGACGCTGCTGTCTGGCCTTACGAGACGGTGAAGCTGATTCTCCAGCCGTTTATCGAGAACGTGCTGAAGCATGCCTGGAGCGGCGATCGCATTCATATTCGCGTAATTGCCCGCAAGTCGGGTGACGATATCATCTATCGCATCATTGATGACGGGATGGGTATGCGGCAAGAGCGCTTCAATGAAATATTAGATCCGTATGATGAACGCAATACCGGCTGCGGCATACGAAATATCGACCAACGGATTAAACTTCATTACGGCAGCCAATACGGGGTCACGATCGGAAGCCGCATCGGAATCGGTACTTCGGTGCAAATCCGTATTCCGGCCAAGCGCCGGAAGCTGGTGCGCAATCATAATTCAATAGAGGAATAATAGGCAGCGAGAACCGCAAAGAAAAAGGCAGAGGGCGGCATTTGATCATGCCTTCCTCTGCCTCTTTAATTTTAAAGGGCGGACTTTTGCAGCAGGCGCTGCAGTTCTTCCTCGACACGGGCGTTTCGCTGCTCGCTTTGCACGTCAGCGGCGGAAGCAAGAGAGTGGGAGCCGAACGGTCTAGCTAGTTCCTGCTGGGCTTCCCGTTCCAATACCTTTTGCTCGATGCGCTCGAAGCCTTGCGCTGCGGCGGAACCGCCGTGCAGAGAGGCGCCGTATGCCCGGTTTGGCACAGCTTCTGCTTTACGGACGCGGGCGACAAGCTCTGTCCGTTTCTCTTGCAGCTTTATTTTTTCCTCTTTCAATGAAGCAGCGCGCAGTTCCAGATCGGCTGCTGCTTGCTTGGCGAACTGTTGCAATTTAAGCGTTTCTTCCGCTTGGTCGGCGTAGAGTATCTTCGCTTCAAGCGCGGCGCGTGCATCCACTTCACGGTCTTCGGAAGCCGCTTGAATCGCTTTGTTTTCATAGAAGCTCACTTGTCCGTTCAACTCGTCCAGCTTCGCTTGGAGTATGCGCTCCTGCGCTTTTTGCGCCGCTGCAGAATGCTCGGCTTTTGAAATTTCCTCATCCAAGTCACGCAAGTAGTGATTCAGCATCATAACCGGATTTTCAATCTTATCCAGCATTTCATTTGCAGCAGCTTTTGTCATATTCATTACGCGTTGAAAAATTCCCATCGTTCATCTCTCCTTTAATGTTGGGCGAAGCCTTAAGCTTTCGCAGTTGGTAATTGAGTTTTATTGGTTAATAAGGTTAGCGTGCCGTATAGGTGCGATTAGTAATGGTAGTAATTTGTATAGTTGAGATCGGAAAACGGCGCCTTCGGTACAAGCAGCGAAATGACGAAGTAAGCGAACAGAACCGCTCCGAAGCTGAAGAAAGCTAAGACAACCGTTAGAACGCGGATAACCGTAGGGTCGACGCCCAGCCATTCACCGATACCGCCGCACAAACCGGTTATTTTGCTATCTGTCGTGGAACGAAACAATTTTTTCATAATTTCATCATCCTCCAAACCGAAGCTTCGCTTGACGTTGCAGCCGCTTCGTTTATCTTTTCGATGTCTTTATTGTAGGATAAGGCCATGCAATCGGTAACGGACCGTGGTCTGTTTTTCATGCTGGCCTCTGGTCGGGGGAGGACTCGGACGGGCGGCGGGGAACAGCGCGCAGCTTATGCGGCAGTACGGACTAATCTATGCTGTAGCAGGAGTGGTAATCAGTTTGGTGTTAAAAGGGATTGGCTGGACCTTTGTCGTTCTGGGGCTCATATTCGTGCCCATCGTGCTTATATTTGTTAAGGTAGAGAAGTGTTTGAAGGTTCTGGAAGTCGAATCTAAATAATACAGCGTTCTGCTGTGTAGAATGAGGTGGACGTATTGGCATTTATTCTTAGTCTGATCGTTTATTTTTTGCTTGGGGCATTGGTTGTGAAGCTTGGGATTGATAATTCGAAAATGAACAAGCACACGCAAGAGATTTTGGAGGAGCTCCGAGAAATAAAAAGCATACTGAAAGACAAGTAAGCTCGAATGCTCAATTGTTTATTTCTTTGTGGGAGAGAAGCTAATATGAAACTGTTATTTATTTGTAGCAAAAATAGATGGAGAAGCCTGACGGCTGAAAAAATATTCGAACAGTATGGGGTGTATGACGTCAAGTCCGCAGGAACGGAGGAGGGCGCGAGAATTAAGGTTAATGCGGGACATATAGGCTGGGCGGATTGGATATTTGTCATGGAGAAGAAGCATGAAAGAAGGCTGCATGAGAAGTTTCGGCAAGAGCTGCAAGGCAAGCATATTATAAGACTCGATATTCCAGACGATTATGAATATATGGACGAAGAGTTGATTGATTTGTTGAAAGGCAGGGTGTCGGAATACATCGAAGTCCCTGAAGAACATACATAAGCTAGATATCCATTTACAGTTATTGAATGACGATTGAGCGAGCTACAATAAGTGACGGAGATGAGGAAAGTGGAGGGGCAGAGGGATTCTGGAGAAACGATAGTGGTCGCTTTTAAAGCATGATTCCTACCGCAAACCTCTATCTAATAAAGGAATCAGGCTTTAATGGCGATCGGAAGAACCCTCTGGCCCGCAGCGCCTCTCCCTCATTTCAAGTCAAGCACTGGTTATCACCAATGATGCTTCCCACTACTTGATTTCGACCAGCTCTTTTGGCAGCATAAAGCGCTTCATCAGCTTTTTGAAGCAGTTGATAGATTGTTTCCTCCATAGCTCCTGTCGTTACGGATACTCCAAAACTGGAGGTAATGGATACAGATCGTTCATTTTCAACTAGAGGCTTCTGTTCAATGCATAATCTAAGGTGATTAGCGAAGTTTTCCCCTTCTGCTAGGGTATAACCAGTTAAAGCGAGTACAAACTCTTCACCGCCATACCTAGCAAAAAGCATGTTTTCTCCCAGCTCAGCCTTACATATTTGAGCGACATGTACTAATACTTGATCTCCGGTTTGATGTCCATAAGTGTCGTTCACTTTTTTGAAAAAATCAATATCAAATAGAATAATCGTAAAGGATGACAAATTATCCTTTGCTTTCATTAAGTTTTGCTCGCTTTGCTGGAAAAAGGCACGACGATTGTATAGTTGCGTAAGCTCATCATAATAGGCTTGATGCTCTAACTTTTGTTGTAATGTATGCAGCTCTGTAATATCCGTAAATATAATGAGTAAGCCAGACCTATTATTTGATTGCTGAAGCCTAGAAATACGTAGTTGATAAGTATAATCAGCTTGTTGAATCGTAACATTCAATTTATCCGATATCGTATCTAATTGAACAGGAAATGATTGATCGGTTAGCCTATGCCAAACTTGATCGAATGGCTGCCCTATCGTTGATCGATCCAATTCACCAAACATATTTTTACAAGCTTGATTATATTCGATTAATTGATAGTTACCATTAAGCACAATAAAACCATCATTCATATTATTAAAGATCGTTTCCTTCGCAATTGGCATAATGGATAACATTCGAGAGGAAGTAATAGACCAGAGGTACAAAACAGAAGAAACCCAAATAACCATTGGCACAGGATCGATGCCATCGGGTGTCACTCCTATGAATAATAAAAATGCAGCCACTATTGGAAGCAGCTGACCACAGATGAGGGCAAATAATTGAGGCCGATATACACTAACTGTTTCCTTCCAGCGTGAAAGTACCAATAAGAACGCAGCAAGCATACAGCTGAAAATGTAAATATTATGTACAACAAACCATACCCCATATTCAATCTCACTATATGGAGCCCCAAGCACCGGATGGATATCATATATTCTATAGAAAAAATGATGGGATTCATTTGTTACATTGATGAGTAAAGTAAGACAAGGCATGATAAGTAAAGCGATTATTCTTTTTCTCGTTAATTTATAACCTAAATAGTGCATGACAAACATTAATCCTAACGGAGGGAAAAATGGCATCCCTGCATACTGTACAATATTCCAAAATCTAAGCTGTTCTAACGAAGTCGATGTTAAGCTAAAGGCATAACCAAAGCAATAAATCATTGAAGCTAATGTATTCCACATGAACAATTTAGATATATTTGTAAAATGATGTTTCTTCCAATAGGTATAGACAAGTATAGACAAATTCAGAACACCCGAAAGACAAACTAATGTTATATATGCCGCTAGCTTGGAATCCAATAGCTATACCCTCTTTCATGTATGTGTATACAATGTTAGCATGATTAGCGTAAATTGTTAATGAATCCCTTGAACACGCTCCTAGCCACTCTAGAAACATATATAGAAGAAAAAATAAATGAGCCAAGCATTGCCAGTCCGCATAATTGTCCAAGTTCCCTCATAGACATGTACCAGTTGGAAAAACATTGTGAAGAGGGGTTGGTTGGAATGCGTCGCATGACATGGGCTGCGGCAATGCTAATGGTTTTCACACTCGTACTCAGTGCCTGCGGGACAAAGGACGCCGAGTCCGTGGTCAAGGAGCTCGACAAAGTCGTTAACAACATGGAAAGCTACACAGGAAGCGGGACAATGACGCTTAATACCGGAACGCAGCCGCTTACGTATGCAGTTGAGGTCACTTACCAGAAGCCGAACTATTACCGGATCAAGCTGACGAATTCGGAAAAGGATATTACACAAATTGTACTCCGCAATGACGACGGCGTATTCGTGCTCACCCCTCGTCTCAATAAAGTGTTCCGTTTCCAAAGCGACTGGCCGCAAAATCAAGGTCAGGTTTATTTGTATCAGACGCTCGTACAAAGCATTTTGCTCGACAATTCGCGGCAGTTTGCAGTTGACGATAAAGCTTACGTCTTCGATGTTATGGCTAACTACAATAATGGAACGTTGGCTCGTCAAAAAATATGGCTGAACAAATCCGATTTTAAGCCGGTCCATGTCGAAGTTAGTGATACGAATGCGGCCGTCATGGTCGACGTCAAATTCGACTCCTTCGAATTCGGCACGAAGCTCGATAAGAGCGCGTTCGAGACGGAAGCCAATATGCAATCGTCCTCGACGAATGGTCAGACGGAGGAAAAACCGACCGTTGCCAATCCGAAGCCAGAGGGTGAAACGGATCAGACGCCGGTCGGCAGCAAGGAAGAGGCCGGAAGCAAACCGAACGATAAAGGCAATAAAGCGGGCAAGGATGGAACCGGTACGGCACAAGAAGGCAAAACGGACGACGCTGGCGCTCAGCCGGAAGGCAAGCCTGCGGCAGAGCTTCAGGTGATGTCGCCGCAATATTTGCCGGATGGCGTCTCGTTTAAGGACAATGCTGAAATCGTATTCGGCGGCAATCCAGGACTGCTCACTCGCTATACCGGCACGTACGACTTCTCGCTCATTCAAACCGAACCGAAAGATCAGGCCGCCTCGTTCGGCAGCGGACGACTGGTCGACCTCGGCTTCACAATCGGCGAATACAGCGGCAACGACGAGCTCCATACGCTGACATGGCTGTACGAAGGCAATCAGTTCCGTTTGTCGAGCGCAACTTTGCCAGAGTCGGAGATGCTTGAGATTGCGCAATCCGTTCAGGCGGATGCTTCTAAATAACGAAAGCAGGCTTATTTCCAAGACGTACTAGCTCATTATGGCGGCCGTTTCATTGACAGTCCAAGCAGCAACGTTTAACATTGATTTTATTGATGTTTAAATTGCCCGGACCGAAATGGACTTCTTGTGACTGGCCGCCAGAATGAGGAAGGTGAACCCGCTTGGATTCGTTTTATCGCCCGACGAGGGCAGAAATATCGTTGGACGCCTTTGCCCGTAATTTGCAGGCGTTCCGCAACGTTTTACCGAAAGATAAACGGTTGATGGCTTCCGTCAAAGCGAATGCTTACGGGCATGGAGCTGTGGAAATTGCGAGAGAAGCGGAAAGATGCGGCGTCGACTACCTGGGTGTAGCCTTCTTGGACGAAGCGCTGCAGCTTCGCCGAGCAGGAATTGCAATCCCAATTCTCGTATTGGGTTTCGTTCCGGCCGACGCGCTTGCGTTCGCGCTGGAGCATGACATTACAATTGCTTTGTTCCGTGACGATATATTGGACGCCGCTGCCGGGCTGCCCGTCCGTTCGGACGGCAAACGGTTGAAAGCGCATGTCAAAATCGATTCGGGAATGGGCAGGCTCGGCTTGCTCGGGCTGGAAGCGGCCGCTCCTTTTTTGGAAAAGGCGCTGCAAATTCCACAGCTTGAAATCGAAGGGCTGTTTACGCATTATGCGAAGGCGGACGAGGCGGACAAAAGCTATACCCGTTTGCAATATGAAAGATTCCAGGAAGTCGTGCAGTATGTGAAGAGCCGCCAGCTGCCAATCCCGATTATTCATGCGGCCAATAGTGCCGCGGGGATCGACACGCCCGAATGGTCAGGTGATATGATCAGGCTCGGAATTAGCATGTACGGCTTGTATCCTTCCCAGGAAGTGAAGCGGGACCGCATCGATCTGGAGCCGGTTATGACCGTCAAGACAGAGGTCGTAATGGTCAAGACAGCGCCGCAGAATTGGGGAATCAGCTACGGTACGCAATATGTTACAAAAGAAAATGAGAAGATCGGCACGCTTCCGGTCGGTTATGCCGACGGATTCAGCCGAATGCTGAGCGGCAAGGCGAATGTGCTTGTGCGCGGCGTTAAAGTGCCGGTGCTCGGTACGATTTGCATGGATCAATGCATGATCGCTCTCGATTCCGTTTGCGCGGAAGCGGACGCCGCTGTTAGACCGGGAGAAGAGGTTGTTCTCATCGGGCGGCAGGGTTCGGCGAATATATCGGCGGAGGAAGTCGCTTCGCAGCTTGGCACGATCAATTATGAGGTAACCTGCATGTTGGCAGCGCGAGTGCCCCGCGTATATACGAGGGAAGGCCGAACGATTTCGGTCGTCAATCCGCTCGTTTGATAAGAAAAGGTTAACGGAACTATTTTTTTCACTCCTTATGGAGGAATTTTGCGCTTTTGCGCGAACTTTATGTAAGACCAATGAAATGGAGCCCAAGGGCTATACGGCATGAAACATACAGCATATTTGATATACGCGTCACATAGATATGTTGAAGTATAGCGAAGGCTTATTCATGCAATAATGAATATGAATGGTTTTTGGAAAAGTTTTGGGGGTGCTTGTTCGGTGACCAATATGCAGAACACCAAGAGGATCATGATTAGCTTGCCCGACCAACTGTTAGAGGAGGTCGATGGTATCGTCGCCAAGGAGAACTCCAATCGCAGCGAATTCATCAGGCAAGCAATGAAGCTGTATCTTGTCGAGCGGAAGAAGCGGCAAATTCGCGAGTCCATGCAGCGCGGATATTTGGAAATGGCAAAAATCAACTTGAACATGGCCTCGGAAGCATTTCAAGCGGAGGAAGAAGCCGACCATACGCTGGGGCGTCTCGTAAGCGGGGTGTAAAGCTTGATCGTAAAACGCGGAGATGTTTTTTTTGCGGATTTATCCCCTGTCGTCGGCTCGGAACAAGGGGGCGTACGCCCGGTTCTCGTCATTCAGAACGATATCGGCAACCGTTTTAGCCCAACTGTTATCGTAGCGGCAATCACGGCGCAAATCCAGAAAGCGAAGCTGCCCACTCATGTCGAGATGGATGCGGCGGCGCACGGCTTCGATCGCGATTCCGTCGTGCTGCTGGAACAAATCCGCACGATCGACAAGCAGCGCCTGACAGACAAGATTACCCATTTGGACGATGAGACGATGCGCAAGGTGGATGATGCTTTGCTCATCAGCGTCGGGTTAATCGATTTTTAATTCAAACGTGCATATAAACAACGGGCTTTTCGACATTCGCAGACCGCGAGTGAGGGAAGCCTTTTTGCTTGGAAGACGTTGTTTTCGCCACCCTTGACTGAATTGTCTCGCAATTCTAAAAAAATGCTGGACAATCATTATAGTTGTTTGTTATTATTACATTAATTGGTTGTTGAATTTATTATATAGCTATGAGTTGCTTAGCGAAGAACGCTAGTAGATCAGCCTGCACGGCTGCTGCTGCGTTCTTTTTTTTGTTTTATTACAGTGATTTGAAAGGAAGATCGGAATGAGTAAGAGGAGAAATACAACCATTAGCATCGTTGCGGCCGTCTTGTCGGGAACGCTGGTCTATGGGCTGTTTCAATTGCAAAGGCTGCAGCTTGAGCAGCGGGACACCGTCGCGGTCGTTGTTCCGAAACGATTTATCGATGCCGGAGAGCGGCTCGCCGAGGGAGATTTGGCTTACCGCTTCGTGCCGGTTGATTCGTTCGACGAGAAGATGCTGCGCGATGTCAAGCTGGCGTCCGGCATGGAGACGATTGTGCCGCTTGGAACGAACGAGCCGATTCTGGATTGGAAGATCAATAAGTTTCGTTTGCTGCCGGCAAGTATGGAGTCGACCTTTCAAATACCGCGGGAGTATATCCGTTCGATTTCGAACGGCATTCGCGCCGGCGATAAAGTGACGCTCTACGTTTCGGGTGAGAATGAGCCGTCCAGACGTTTGTTCGGTGCAGCTGTTACGGTAGCTTCCGTGAAGTCGGCCGGCAACGTTGAAATCGACAATATGCACAACCCGAATTTGCTGTCGCTGGCAGAAGGCGATCGGGAACGCATGTATGCGTCAAGAAGGGACGCCAACGGAATGATTGACTACATCAATTTGAATTTATCTGAGGAACAGTGGCTGGAGCTCGACGGCTTATGCAAGGATGGTGCGCGAAAGCTCGTTGTCGCCTTCAGCCCGGAGTCGCTCCATGTAGGCGGCGAAGCGGAGGCTGAACGATGATGGGCGCGACTGCCGCTTCTCCGCTGATCGCCTTCATCGGTACGACTCCGAATATCGGGACGACGACCGCCGCTTTCGCCGCCGCGTATCGGATGGCGCAGACGAGCGGCCGGCAAGCGATCTATCTTTGCCTGCATTTGAAGAGCGCCAAAATCCATCGCTACATCGGCATCAATCATCCGGCAGTAACGCTAGACAAGCTGAGGCCCGAACTGAAATCGGGCTCGCTGACGGCGGAGAAGCTGCAGCGAGCGGCCCATGCGGTCAAGGAATTGCCCAATCTACATGTGCTGTTCGGCAATCTGGTCCGCGACCAAGCGGAGTTTTTCACGCCGGAGGAGGCGGCGCATCTGCTCGATGTCGCTTCTCAAGCTTATGCTTTCGTTATTGCCGATGTAGGCGCTTATTGGGACAATGCGGCAACCGTATGCGCCTTGACACGGGCTAATACGAGGATTGTCGTAACGACTGGTGCACTCTCTCATTTTCAAGAGGACGGCGGGCGTTGGATTCGCCAAGTGTCTCCGCTGTTCGGTCTTATCCCTGAGCAGTACGATACGTTAGTCCTTCATTATCCATGGCAAACAGGAGGTTATCGGATGAAAGAAATATGCAAAGAGATGGGCACGGGCAAGCTGGCCGAGCTGCGATTGTCCGATTCCTTGTTTACTCAGCTGGACAGCGGCACGTATGGCGAGTGGTTGAAAGATAATCCGGCAGGGCAGCAGGCGATGAAGGAAGCGGCTGATGAAATGCTTGCGAGGCACCAGATAAGAAGCGTCTATCCGGCCATGAAGGTTCAGCCTTGGTACCGTAAGCTGCTATCTCATCGGAATGGAGCCCGTTCTTGAAGGCGGGGGAGAAACGCTTCTCCCCGACCGATTATTCCTCGAAGCTGCGGAACGACCGAATGGCAGCGGGTGAAGAAGTGGCGGCAGAGGCTGAGAGAAGCGGTTCTGGCACAGGTGCGGATTCCGGCTTCGGCAGGCTGGCTGATGAGATGCGAACTTATTTGGCCGCGCCGCGGGGCATGACGGATGAGGAAAGGCGCTCGTACAATGAAATGCTGAATAAGGCGGTGCTCGGATTTGCTTCCGAACGTGAACAGATCATGGCCGTTATCGCCGACAGGCTGCTAAGGCTGCGCGTTCATCAGGTGGAAGGATACAGCCATTCGTATCAGACGTTAGCTGAGGCGTTGTTTGCCGAAGTGATCGGCTTGAACGTATTGGAGCTCATCTTGCGAGATAAAGAAGGGCTGGAAGAAATTCAAGTAGTCGGGACCGCTATCTATGAGGTGAGAAACGGACGGACAGCGCTGTCCTCCTGCCGATTCATGAACGAGCGCGAGGTTGAACGCATTCAGCAAAATCTGGTCCTCTACAATAACGACCGCATCAACCCGCGGAAAAGGTGGGCGGAAGTGATGCTCCGTGACGGCTCGCGGGTTACACTAACCGGCTTCGGCTATACGTCCAAGCCAACGATGACGATCCGTTTCTTCACGGTACGAAGCTTTGGCTTAGCGGTATTGTGTGGACCGGACTACGGTACGCTCAACGAGCAGATTAAGGATACGCTACTACAGGTATTGGAAGCTCGGCACAACCTCGTCATTATCGGCCCTACCAATTCGGGGAAGACGCATCTCATGAAGGCGCTGATTGCCGAGCTTCCTGACGAAGAGCGGATCGTTACGATTGAGGGAAGGTACGAGATGATGCTTGGGAGGGACTTTCCGGCGAAAAACGTCGTTGAGTACGAAACAGATGAGGACGACCCTCAGCATGGTTCCGCACAGGCGTTCAAGCTTGCGCTACGGCAGTCACCGCAACGCATTATTCATGCCGAGATCAGAGACAATGACGCTAATATCTATGTTCGCGCCTGTACTCGGGGGCATTCGGGAAGCATGACGACGGTGCACGCCAACACGCTGGAGGACGTGCCGGAAGCAATCACCGATATGTGCATGCTTGATGGAAGGGGAATGAATCCCGAACGGCTCGTCAAGCGAATTGCCGAGTACGTTACGCAGATTGGAATCGAGATGCGTCAAGTCGGCGAACGTCGCGTTGTGGCCCGTATCGGTGAGATTCGATACGAGCGCGGAAGCGTCACTGTCCGGGACTGGGCTCGCTTTGAGGAGAGCATTGGCGATTGGGTTTATCCGAACGCCCCATTCGAGAAGGTTTTGCCAAGCGAGACGAGAGGGGGAGCAGCGGGGTGATTAAACTCTCGATAGCGGCGGCGATCGTGCTGTTGTTTTGTACGCTCGCGACAACCCTTTACTTCTTCGTTGGGGCTTGGGACAAGGAGCAGCACCGTGTCGGAAGGCTCAGTTATCGGGCGAAGGAAAGCCTGGGCTACCGGTTTGCCGAGAGACTGAAACGGCTGGAAAAGCTGCATCTTCACTTGACCGAGCTGCTGGAATCGCTGCAGCTTACGGTGAAGCCTTCTGCGCTGGCGGCAGGTTCCATCCTGCTGCTGCTGGCAGGCGTCGCTGGAGGAGGTTTTTTCTTTCAAAGCTTGAAGGGCACGCTGCTATTTGGTCTTGTGCTTGGCTTTCTTCCTTATACCGTGTTAAAAGCGAGGCAAATTCAGCGGCAAATGGAGCTGCAAATTGACTTCCTGCCCTCCGTCGAACTGTTCTATCAGTGCTATCTTGTAACGGGCGGGCGTCAAGTAAGAGTAGCGCTGCAGCGAACGATTGAGGAGCGCCGGCTGATGGGGCCGATGCAAGCGGTATTCGAGCAGCTGTACCGCAATTTGTCGTTGCGCAGCGACGACGAGGCAAGTCTGCGCATTTTCGCCGCTTCCTTGGGTCATGTGTGGGGGCAGTACTTTATTAATATTATTCGTGTGGCGTTGGCAGAAGGCACGCCGATTGGCGAAAGCATGAAGGAGCTGCTAACCGACATGCGCAAGGCGAGGCGGGCGAATGAGCAGGAGCGGAACCGGCTGCTCGAAATCCGTATCGCCAATTTCACGCCGCTGCTGTTTCTCGCTTTTTTTATGGGCGTCAACTTTTACTATAACCGGGAAAATGCCTATCAGTATTATGCTGTTGATCCGGGAGGACGCGATATGCTGCTGAATGCGATACTGCTTATTTTTGGCTCTTTTTTGATGGGCTTGTGGCTGTCCCGCAGAAAGCTGTAAAAGCTGTAGCATTCGCAGATTGAATTAATCGTGGCTGGACTGAACTAAAGGGAGGGGAATGGATGTCGAACGGCGTGCAGACAGCGGTTGAAATTGGAGTGGCGGCAGGACAAGGCTTGTTCGCCTTCCTCGCCGTGTATATGCTGCTCAGGCTTTTGCCTAAAAGAAAGCCCCGCTGGTTTCATTTGCAAGTGTCGGATTGGCAGGAGAAGCGGGCGCCTGAGCGGCTGCTGCGCGTGCTTCGCCTTGACCGCGACCGTTCGTCATTTCAAGAACGGGAAGCGCTGCTCGCCGGATGCGGTTGGACGGCCGATTCGGCGTGGTATACGGGGGCACGCAAGCTACTGCTGGTGCTAGTACCGATAGCCGATTTAGCCGTTATGTTGATCCGATGGCGCACTGGAGCGGGTTCGCTGACGGCAGGAGCTTTGCTTTTAGCGATTTATATGGGCTGTCTGACCGACCTGTCATGGCTTAAGTCAATAAGAAAGCTGAGAAGCTATCGTATTACAAGAGAGATCTATATGATGAGCAACCAACTGCTTTATTTGGCCGATTCGCCGCTGAATATTCATACGAAGCTTTCCCGGTGCATTCCTTATACACGCACGCTGCGCAACGACTTGGAGAAGCTGCTCGCGGAATGGTATCACGATGCGGAACAAGCGCTTCGCAGCTTCAAACGGCGCATCGGAACGGACGAGGGGATGAGCTTTGTGGAAACGGTCGATTCGATTCGGCTGCACGAAAGCGAAGCTTACTACCAACTGCTGCGCGAGCGCATTCAGGATTATAAGGAGAAGCTGGAATTAGCCAAAGAGAGCCGGAAGGAGTCGGCCTCTTATCTGCTCTTCATGCTCGCCGGAATCCCGATCCTGTATACGTTTCAAGTATTTATTTACCCATGGGTTCGCGAAGGGCAAAAGCTGTTTGAATCATTAGGCTGAATGAGGAGCCGGGCAAACACGAGTTCAGCGCCTGTTAAATGAATCGTTGGGAAGGGGGTGGTTGGAATGCGGAATATTCTTATGACAGTCATGATGCTAGTTGTAGTTGTCGTTTTGTTTAATACGATCATCTCCGCGGACACGACGGGGACGAAAAGCCAAATCTCCTCGCAAGGCGCCGCGGCCAATACGAAAATATCTCAGTTAAAGACGGACTAGTCAAGGAAACGTAAGGCGTTTCGGGCAAAGGAAAGGAGGGGACTGGTGCGAAGCATTTTAATGACAGTGCTGCTGCTTGTTACGGTTATCGCTATTTATAACGAAGTAACAGAAGGAGAGGGAGGCATGAAAGCGGGCATTCGGCAGTCGGGTGATGCGATCGGCAGCCGTATCCGGCAAATGAGTCCATGAAAAATATTTTAGTATTCGTACTGTTCTCCGCTCTCCTTTGCTGGCTTATGTTTTCGCCCATCTACAAGCATGTGTTGATCGTGAGACAAGCAGTTCTCCAGCAGGAGGTCGATTATTTGCTCGAAGTAGGGGCGAGCGGAACCTATGGCTATATCGACGAAGCGATGATACAGGGATCAAGAGAGAGGCTGGCGCGTGTCGGCATGCGGCCTGACGCTGCCCAATTCGATATCCGCTCGGACAACGGCATGCCGGCGACGAATCCTAGCGTGCCGCTTCCAAGAGGAGCAGGTATTATGCTAACGATCAGCTATCCGTATGAGCGGCTGTTCGAAATCGACCGGTTGATCGGTATCGAGCCTCCCTCGCCGGCCGAATCTATGCGGGCATATGGCATGAAGATGAGTGAGTATGTGCCGTGAGGGAGCGTATGCGGGATGTATAAATTAATGGCCATTATTTTGTTTATGTCGGTTTGGATAACGCTGCTTGCGCTGCAAACGGATGAAGAGCTTTCGATGAAGCAGCTATTTGAGGGGAAAAGAGCGGTGAATCGCGCCGCTCATGCAGCCGCCCAGCAATTGGACCGAGCAGCGCTGGCCGACGGTGTGCTTCGCATTGACGAGGCAGCGGCCAGGCTGGCGGCGGAGGCTTATCTTCGCGCCAATCTTCGTCTCGATGCGAACGGTCAGCCATTACCCGGCTCGTCGCTGCGGGATAAACCAGAAATCGCCGTTTTCGATATTATTAACGATTCGCATACGTTCCCGTACCGCTACACGAATGATCTTTACTCGTATGAAGCGACGCTTAAGCGTCCGGGAGTTGTTATCATTTTGAAGATGGACTATCCGCGTGTTTTTGAAGCTTTGCCCAAGATTGGTTGGGCGATCAAGGGGGTGGCGGAACCGGTTATTCGTTATTGATGGAGGACAGATAGACAGCAGGTCAATTGCCAGGTTGACGAAAAGGAGGAATATTGATGTAATAAGGCTATTACAACGACTTTTGGAGTGAATGTTATGAATGATATCCAACAAGAGATGCCGAGCGGTTTCATCCAAACGCGGATCGGAAAGCTGCAAGCCGAGTTGGCAGCGGCAGGATTGGGCGGTATGCTCCTTACACAAAATATCGATCTTTATTATTTTACCGGCTCCATGCAGAACGGCTACGGCTTCGTTCCCGCGCAAGGAGATCCGGTTTTTTATGTGAAAAGAAGCTTTCTGCGGGCTGGATGGGAGAGTCCAATACGTGTGAAGGAGCTTGGCTCCTTCCGGCAGTTCCGACGGACGCTGGAATCCGACTTTCCAGCTGTGTTCGCGGTTGAGGAGCTTCAGATTGCCGCCGATCTTGATGTTATGCCGGCGCAGCTATACATGAGGCTAGCGGATTTGCTTGCAGACAATGCTGGAGGCTCATCCAGAACAATCGTTACATTGAAGGATGGCTCATCGATCATTCGCAAGCTGAGAATGAGTAAGTCAGATTGGGAAATCGCCAGAATCGAAGCCGCTGCCGCAGTGGTGGACGAAGCGCTGACAGCCGCGCTTAACGAGCTGCGGGAAGGAATAACAGAGCTCGAATGGATGGCCCGTATTGAATATGAACTGCGTGTACGCGGACATATTGGGCTGATGAGGATGAGAGGCTACAATCAGGAAATTGCCACTGGCATGCTCCTTTCAGGACCGGAAGCGGCGATTCCTTCTTATTTTGACGGTCCTGCCGGAGGATTGGGGCTAGGTGCGGCGTTTCCGCAGAGCGTCAGCCGCAAGCCGATTCGGCGCAACGAGCCGATATTGATCGACGTCGGCTGCTGCATTGACGGCTATGTGATCGATCAGACGCGCACCGCCGTAATCGGCAAGCTTACGGAAGAATTGGCTGACGCGTATGCCGCGTCGGAAGCGATATTGCGGGATGCGGAGAAGCGCATGACTGCTGGTTCGCCCTGCTCCTCTCTTTATGAGAGATCGCTGGAGATGGCAAAGGAGTTTGGTCTGCATGAGCATTTCATGGGCTTTGGCGCTGATCAAGCGAAGTTCCTAGGGCATGGCATCGGGCTCGAGGTTGACGAGTGGCCGGTGTTGGCCAAAGGCTTCGACCTCCCGCTTGCAGAAGGCATGGTCATTGCGGTGGAGCCGAAGTTTACCTTTCCGGGAAAAGGCGTTGTCGGCATCGAAAACAGTTATTTAATTACAAATGAATCTCCACGTCCGCTGACGCGTACTAAAGAAGGATTAATCATAATCGGTACGTAATTTATAAAAGATACAATTGTCATGGGGGAGCGAAACGATGGATCGTCTTTTAACGAAGAAATTGAATGAGGATTATATTAAAGTGTACAGAATCACTTCTTTCCTTACGCACGTTGTTTTGTACGCCATTGTAATTGGGTACGCGGCGCTTGCCCAATCGCGGGACTGGACGCTGCTGCCCGCTTGGATTGGACTGGCCGTCGTTACTGCTTCGGCGGTTTGGTTTACGCTGCTGGTACCGACATGGAAATATCGCTTTTTCCGCTATGAACTTTTCGAGGAGGAATTGGAGGTGCAGTCCGGCTTCCTATTTTTGAAAAACGTATTGGTGCCAATGGTTCGCGTGCAGCATGTTGAGCTGGAAAGCGGTCCGCTTATGCGAAAGTTCGATCTGGCAAGCGTGAAAGTAGTGACCGCCGCGACGACGCACACAATCAGCGGCTTGAAGCAGCCGGATGCGCAGCGGTTGAAACGGACGATTGGACAGCTCGCGAAGGTGGACGAACAAGATGAATAACCGAAAAAGGCTTCACCCGGTTTATGTGCTGTTCACTTTATTGCAGTGGCTAAAGGGTTTGCTGCCGATTATCATCATTACGATATTAAGAGGCGCGCAATGGAAAAACCTTGGGTGGTATCCGTATGCGGGAGCGGGTGCTTTTGCAGCGATTTTGATTGCGTTCGGTTATCTAAGCTGGCGCAAATTCACCTATGTACTCGAAGAGGATCGGATCGTGCTGCGGAAGGGCGTATTGTTCCGCGACGAGAAAACGATTTTTTTCAGCCGCATTCATTCGGTTAATATTGAACAGCCGTTGGTGCAGCGATTGCTTGGCGTCGCGCAGTTGAAGATAGAAACGCCGGGCGGCGACAAGAATGCGGACGGGATACTGGCGGCGCTGTCCAACCGTGAGGCTGAGCAGCTTCGTTCCCAACTATTGAACCGGTCAAAGCCGGGGGTGGCGGCGGAAGCGCCAATGAATGACACAGAAGCTGCGGGCGGCTTAGGCCTGGAACAACAGCAAACGAATGATTCCGATACCGTGGCTGCGGCAGGGAGCACTGTTACGGAAAATGCAGGGACTATGGCTGCACAGCCAATGTCGGGATTTAAGCTTAGCTCAGGCCAACTGCTTAAGGCGGCGATCACATCGACTAATTTCGGCTTGGTTATAGCATTTATCGCCGGTGTTATTTCATTTGCCGACGATGTGCTGAAGCTGTTTTTGCCCGATCACTTTTTCGAGCGGCTTTATTCCGAATCGACCAGCCTGCTTACCGGCAGCATCCTATTTATCGCTTTAGCGGGATTTGGCGCGATTTTTCTAGCATGGCTGCTATCGGTTATTTTGTATATTGTGAAGTTCAGCGGTTTCGAAGTTCGTCGTGAAGGAAACCGGGTTTCAGTCGGCTACGGTTTGTTGGATAAGAAAACGCTCGTATTCGATCCCGACAAGGTGCAGGCGGTTATTGTAAACGAAAGCCCTTTGCGACAATGGATCGGGCATGCGCAAATTCAGCTGCAGGTCGTTTCCTCTAACAAAAATGAACAGCTGGTGCTGCATCCGTTCATCAAGCTGGATCAGTTGCAGCCGCTTTTGGACGAATTCGTCCCGCATATGAAAGCTAATCAAGTGAGAGCAGGAGCGCCGAAGCGTTCCCGGATATATTTCTATCGCATTCCGCTGGTGATCGTTGCAGGCTTGAGCTTTGCCGCGATTGGCTGGTTCAAGGTTATCGGACTGTGGTCGCTGCTGCTGTTGCCGCTCACAGCACTATGGTGCGGGGCCAGCTATCGGGCGTCCGGCATTGCTTTAGAAGAAGGACAGCTTACGCTGCGCCATAGAAGCTTGTCCAGGCTGACATTCTTTATACGAAGGCCGCAAATTGTCACGATGAAGGTGAATCGGACTTTCTCCCAGCGGCGCAAACGAATCGTGTCCGTCTCCGTTACAGCAATGGGCGGGCAACAGCCCTTCGAAGCGCCGTATTTGGATCAAGCCGATGTCGAGCCAGTGTGGGCTTGGTTCAGCCGCAGCGGCGGCAATAGTCAAAGCATCATAAAAGAATAACTAGCAAGCCGAAAATCTGTGCATCCGATTGGAAAGCGCATCCGGCAAGCGGTACGGGAACCTGAAGAGGGCACGCCGAAACCGTCGTCGGATTGACGCTTTTGACGGGGCGCAGATTTTTTTATGGGGTCTTCGGGCTCAACACCATAATCAGTGCTTGACACTCTAATTAGTGAGGTCTGAACCACAAGTGACCGTTATAGCAAGACTTTGCATTCGAAAAGAAGGAGTGATGGTTTGAGCCAAGAACTGATTTCGGTTTGGAGCCGGTTTTCGGGCTAAAACTTAAAATCAGTGCTTGGCGTAAAAAGGAGAGTAAAGCGAAGGGGCAGAGGGATTCTGGAGAAACGATAGTGTTCGTTTTTAAAGCCAGATTCCTACCGCAAACATCTGTGCCTCTGGCCCGCAGCACTTCCTCTCACTTAATAGTCAGTTTTGAGTCAATACCCGTGCAAATAGGCGACTGCGTCTTGAATAATCATGTTACATCTGTTATATATTAAATATAACAGTTATAACTAAAGCTTTTATAGAATACAAAATTTAAAGAAGAAGGTCGTTCAATCATGATTATGGAGCTGGATTTGCAGTCGGATGTGCCGATTTACACACAGCTGATGGAGCAAATTATTGAAGGAATCGCAAGCGGCGATCTCAGTCCCGGAGAGGCGCTGCCGTCTGTTCGGAGCTTGGCTGCCGATATCGGCATTAATTTGCATACCGTGAACAAAGCTTATGCACTGCTCAAGCAGGAAGGATATATTCAGATCCATCGTAAAAAAGGCGTAGTCGTCGCGCCAAGAGATGAACTGCCTCCTGTGACGGAGGCCTATAAGGCCAAGCTGAACGTCCAGTTGAGACCGCTTGCGGCGGAAGCGATATGCAGAGGGCTCAGCCAAGGGGAGCTGGCGGAGATGATAGATCGGCTTTATCGCGATATCCAAACGAAAAATAATACCGGGAGTGATTAAGATGGGTATCTTTTTAACTTTATTGATTGTATTGGTACCGATAAATGTGATTTTCGCTCTCTCGCCGTTGCTGTCGAAGAAATCGATTCAGTTTGGCGTGGCGATTCCTGAGCCGTATTTATCGGAGCCTGAGCTGAAGAACGCGAGAAGGAGCTACATCCGTCTATCGGTACTTGTAGGAGCTGCCGACCTTGTGTGCTTCACCGCTTTTCTGCCTTGGAGGAGCGAGACGCTGCTGGCGGCGGCTATGATCACGGCAACTATCGGTGCGCTGCTGGGGCACTCGCTGTTGTATTTGTACTATTATAAGAAGCTGAGAAAGCTCAAATTGGATAAGGGCTGGGAAGAGGTTCATCCGTCCGGAGGCAAAGTCGTGGTCGATACTTCCTTCCATGCTTCGAAAAAAACGTACTCCAACGCTTGGTTTCTCATTCATATCGCTATTGCTGCTGCAACCGCCGTTTATTTGTACACGATTTACGACAGCATTCCGGACCGTTTTGCCACCCATTACGATTTCCAGGGAAAAGCGGATGCCTTTTCGAATAAAAGCTGGCTGACTGTCTTCGAAATCCCGATGATTCAACTGGCCATGATCGCCGTTTTCTGGCTCGTTAACTGGCTTACTGCGGTTACCAAGCAGCAGGCCGACCCGAAAGCGCCGAAAAAATCGTTAGCGAACAGTATTAAGTTCCGCAAGCTGACCTCACTTTTTCTAATTGCTTTAAGCTTGCCTATTATCGGTTTTCTATCGGCAATTATAATCGCATCCGTTACAGAGGGCGGGGATGCAATCATTCCGGTCATTACAATGACGTTTCTAGTCCTTCTAGTTGTCGGAATAGCCGCCATAATCACGATGTCGATTCGAGTCAAAAAAGAGGTTTATCAGGAAGAAACAACGATAACGCCGATTGACCGGGACGAGTATTGGAAGTTGGGCAGCATTTATTACAATAAGTCCGATCCAGCTCTGTTCGTTGAAAAACGGCATGGAATTGGTTTTACGGTCAATGCGGCCCGTCCGCTTGGCATGGCGCTCATGACGCTTCCGCTTATCATTATTATCATCGTTGTGGTTATTGTCAGCTTCTATTCATAGGCGGCCGCTAGCGAGCGGCCTACTTCTCATAAACGTACTGGGGGCGATTGAATGAATAATACGACGCTTGAGATCGGGAAGCTTCTCCCGATAATTGCCCCGCTGCTGGTCGTGCAGCTGCTGCTTGTCATTACAGCAGTCGTTGCGCTCACGAAAGCTGAGCACACGCGCGGACCGAAGTGGATGTGGGTCTTGATTATCCTATTTGTGAATTTGATCGGTCCGGTCGCATTCTTCATCTTCGGAAGGAGGAACCCGTAATGGCACTGCTGAAAGCGGAAGCGTTAGCGAAACGGTTCGGTACGAAACAAGCGGTGAAAAATATTAGTTTTTCGCTGGCAGAAGGAAGATGTACGGCACTGCTGGGCCCGAATGGGGCGGGGAAGACAACGACGCTTCGCATGCTGGCGGGACTGCTATCGCCCTCGAGTGGAGAACTGTCGTTTCAAGGCCGCGCGCTTGGGTCTGAACCGCGTACATGGCTTGGATATCTTCCGCAATCGCCAACGTTCTATAACTGGATGACGGGTCGCGAATTTGTGGTTTATGCTGGCCGGTTATGCGGGCTCTCCGCTCAGGATTCGAAGCGGCGCACGGAGGAGCTGTTAGAAAGAGTCGGATTAAAAGAATCGGCGGGACGAACAATCGGTGGTTATTCGGGCGGCATGAAGCAGCGGCTTGGACTGGCGCAAGCGCTCGTTCACCGTCCCGCACTGCTTATGCTGGACGAACCGGTTAGCGCGCTTGATCCGCTTGGCCGCCACGACGTGCTGGAGCTGCTTGAAGAACTGAAGCGGGAGACGACGATTCTGTTCTCGACGCATGTGCTGCACGATGCGGAGCAGCTTTGCGACGATGTCATTATTATTCGCGACGGGGCAATTGCAGTGCAAGGTTCTCTAGAGGAGATCCGGCAAAAATATCGCGTTCCTGTTATCACGCTCCATACCGAGCGTGATGAAGACTCGGAAAACTGGAGACTTCATTTTAAGGACAGCGGTTTTGTGAAGGAAGTGCGTCGTATCCCGTCCGGGCTGCAGCTGGAGGTGGACGATTTGGAACGGGCGCGGGAGCAGCTGCTGAAGCGGCTGGCTGAAGATCGTGTGCGGGTCGCCCGATTGGAATTCGGGCATTCCACGCTCGAGGAGCTGTTTATGAAGGTGGTGTCGGAATGAGGCAGTGGCTTATCTTATGCCGCAAAGAATGGCTGGAGCTTGTGCGCAGCTACAAGCTGATATGGGTGCCGCTCGTGTTCGTGCTGCTTGGCGTAAGCCAGCCGGTGTCCCTTTATTTTCTCCCTGAATTGCTGGCCGCGGCCGGAAATATGCCGGAGGAAGCGATTATCAACATTCCGGTACCGCAAGGGGGAGAGGTGCTGGCGCAGACGCTTCAGCAGTTCGGTATTATTGGATCGCTCATTATTGCCCTTGCCTTTATGGGGGCGATATCCGGTGAACGAAATTCAGGCACGGCGGCGCTGATTCTTGCCAAGCCGGTGTCGCGCAGCGCTTTTGTACTGGCGAAGTGGTCGATGATGCTGCTGCTTGTCTGGCTTAGCTTGGGCTTAGGCTTTCTGGGCTCTTGGTATTATACGGAAGCGCTGATCGGATCGGTAGCAGCGGCTTCGGCCTTGAAGGGTTTGCTGGTATACGGAGTATGGCTGTCGCTGGTCGGAACGCTCGCTGTTGCGGCCAGCTCATGGTGGCGAAGCGGAGCGGCTGCCGCATTCACGGCGCTTGGCGTTGCCGGGCTGTTAAGTCTTGCTTCTTCTTTTTTCTCGAAGGCGCTGGCTTGGAGTCCCGGCAGATTGCCAAGTATCGCGGCTGAAATCATTATGGAAATATCGGGGGGAGTGGAGTCGGCGGCAGCGCTCGGGAGCTGCGGGGCGTTCAGTGCGCTGTTGCTGGCTTCGGCGGTTTGGCGGCTGCGAAAGACGGAATTTGAATAGTCGGCTTTCTATTAATAGAAGGGCGCAGTAACGGAAACGAAGCGGACCGTATCCGGCATTCTTGTCTATTACTGCAATTGGACAGCGCTATTATTTTTTAGTAGGATAATAGTGATAGTTCGCGGTTGATAGACAGGAGTGAAGACGATGTTGAAATTGGGGTCCAAGGTCGTCATAATCGCCGACCAATTCGAGCAAAATCTCCCGATCGGGGAATATGGCTATATTATCGCTTATGACCGCAATGCGGACAATGTGTTCGATTACGTGCTGCGGGTGCCGGCGGCTAATCGGAACTTTCTCATACCGGATGAAGATGTCGAGCTGGAGGAAGTGCTGGTACAGCAAGAGGTAGACCGGGTGGAGCGCGAGGCGCTTATCGATTATGCTTTGGCAACTTATAATGAAGAGTTGTTTAACTGGATCGTGAAGGGCGAAGAAGCGGAGACGGAAGAAGTCGACAATGCCGGCGGCGAGAGTCAAAGCCGGGAAGATTTCATTCGACAAGTAAATTTAAAGGCTTGGATATAGCAAAGGCGCCGGGCTCCTGACGAGTTTTCGACAGGAGCTTTTGCTTTTCGAGAATATACGCGCCGGCTACTTTGTGAAAATGCGATTCTGAGCTATAATATGAAGAATGAAGCGAGGATGGAAAGGGAGGAATAAGCACTCATGAGCATTACGTTAAAGGATGTCGAGCATGTGGCCAATTTGGCGCGGCTTGAGCTGACGGACGAAGAGAAGGAAAAATTCACGGGTCAACTTAACGCGATTTTGAAATATGCGGAGAAGCTGGACAGTTTAGATACGACGGACGTGGAGCCGACGAGCCATGTGCTTCCGATCACGAACGTTATGCGGGAGGATATTACCCGCGAGTCGCTGCCGATTGAGAAGGTACTGCTTAATGCGCCGGACGAAGAAGACGGGCAAATTAAAGTACCTGCCGTATTAGAGTAGAACAGTATAGGGGATTTGAAAGGAGGAGCTGCTGTTGGCACTGTTCGATTTACGCCTTCAGGACGTACATAACAAGCTGAATAATAAAGAAATTAAAGTTTCCGAATTGGTGGAGGCTTCTTATCGCCGCATTGCGGATACGGATTCCGCCGTTCGTGCGTTTATTACATTGAATGAAGAAAACGCCAAGAAACAAGGGGACGAGCTGGACAAACAGCTTCAGGACGGCTCCGAGCGCGGTCTGCTTTTCGGCCTGCCTGCTGGCGTTAAAGATAATATTGTAACGGAAGGCTTGCTTACCACTTGCGCGAGCCAGTTTCTGAGCAACTACAATCCCATTTACGATTCGACGGCTGCTTCGAAGTTGAAGGCCGCGCAGGCGGTTACGATCGGAAAGCTGAACATGGACGAGTTCGCTATGGGCGGCTCGAACGAGAACTCCAGCTACTTCCCGACACGCAACCCTTGGAATACCGATTACGTTCCTGGTGGCTCCAGCGGCGGTTCGGCCGCATCGGTCGCAGCCGGTCAAGTCTATTTCTCGCTCGGCTCAGACACCGGCGGCTCTATCCGCCAGCCTGCAGCCTATTGCGGAATCGTCGGCCTGAAGCCGACATACGGTCTCGTATCCCGTTTCGGCCTCGTTGCGTTTGCCTCGTCGCTCGATCAAATCGGACCGCTGACGAAAAACGTAGAGGACTCGGCGTACGTGCTGCAAGCGATCGCAGGCTACGACGAGAAGGACTCCACATCTGCGAATGTGTCTATTCCGGACTATACGTCCGCTCTGACTGGCGACGTAAAGGGTTTGCGTATCGGCGTTCCGAAGGAATACTTGGGAGCAGGCATCGATCCGCAAGTGAAGGAAGCGGTTATGAACGCGCTCAAGGTCTATGAAAGCCTGGGAGCGACATGGGAAGAAGTTTCCTTGCCGCATACGGAATATGCGATCGCAGCTTATTACCTGCTCGCTTCGTCCGAAGCATCCTCGAATCTTGCCCGTTTCGACGGCGTCCGCTATGGCGTGCGCGCGGACAATCCGGAAAATCTGATCGACCTGTACCGCAAGTCGCGCAGCCAAGGCTTCGGTCCGGAAGTGAAGCGCCGCATCATGCTTGGCACGTACGCGCTTAGCTCCGGCTATTACGATGCGTACTATTTGAAAGCGCAAAAGGTGCGTACGCTCATCAAGCAAGATTTCGATCAAGTATTCGAGAAATTCGACGTCATTATCGGGCCAACCGCTCCGACATCCGCCTTCAAAATCGGCGAACAGGTCGGCGACCCGCTGACGATGTATTTGAACGACATTTGCACGATTCCGGTCAGCCTGGCGGGCGTTCCGGCAATTAGCGTTCCATGCGGTTTCTCCAACGATTTGCCGGTCGGCTTGCAAATTATCGGCAAAGCGTTTGACGAATCGACCGTACTGCGCGCGGCCCATGCCTTCGAGCAAAATACCGAATTCCATAAACAAAAGCCGCAGCTGGGATGAGAGGAGAATGACGATGTCAGAAGCAACGAAATATGAAACAGTTGTCGGACTGGAAGTGCACGTCGAGCTGCATACGAATAGTAAGATCTTTTGCGGCTGCTCGACCGCCTTCGGAGCTCCGGCGAATACCCATACTTGTCCGGTCTGTCTCGGACATCCCGGCGTTTTGCCTGTATTGAACAAGCAAGCGGTAGAATACGCGATGAAAGCGGCGATGGCGCTGAACTGCGAAATTGCGGATATTAGCAAGTTCGACCGCAAAAACTATTTTTACCCGGATTCGCCGAAGGCGTATCAGATCTCGCAGTTCGATCAGCCAATCGGCGAGAACGGCTGGATTGACATTGAGGTGGACGGCAAGACGAAGCGAATCGGCATTACCCGCCTTCATCTGGAGGAAGACGCTGGCAAGTTGACGCACGTGGACGGCGGTTACGCGTCGCTCGTCGATTTCAATCGTGTCGGCACGCCGCTCGTCGAAATCGTATCCGAGCCGGATATTCGCACGCCGGAAGAAGCGAAAGCTTATCTTGAGAAACTGAAGGCGATTATGCTTTATTGCGAAGTGTCCGATGTGAAAATGGAGGAAGGCAGCCTTCGCTGCGACGCGAACATCAGCCTTCGTCCTTATGGACAAGAGAAGCTCGGCACGAGAGCCGAGTTGAAAAATATGAACTCCTTCCGCGGCGTACAGCGCGGCTTGGAGCATGAGCAATTGCGCCAGGCCGACATTCTCGACCGCGGCGAGCTGGTTGTTCAGGAAACTCGTCGTTGGGACGAGACGCAGAGCAAAACGTTCTCGATGCGCGGCAAGGAAGAATCGCATGACTACCGTTACTTCCCGGACCCGGATCTGGTTCGCCTCCATATCGACGGCGAGTGGAAAGCGCGTGTCCGCGCCTCCATTCCGGAGCTTCCTGACGCTCGCAAGGCGCGTTATACGGGTGATTATGGATTGCCTTCCTACGATGCCGAAGTCATCACGTCTTCGAAGAAGCTCGCTGATCTGTTTGAAGAAAGCTTGACGCATACGAAGGATGCCAAAGCGGTTTCGAACTGGATTATGGGCGATCTGCTCGGCTACTTGAATGCAAACGGTCTGGAGCTTTCCGAAGTGAAGCTGACCGGTCAAGGACTTGGCGAAATGATCGGCCTGCTAGAGAAAGGCACGATCAGTAACAAGATCGCCAAGACCGTCTTCAAAGCAATGCTCGAAAGCGGCAAGCTTCCGCAGCAAATCGTTGAAGAGCAAGGACTCGTTCAGATTAGCGACGAAGGTGCGATTCTGGCGATCGTCGATCAGATCATCGCGAATAACCCGCAATCGGTAGAAGATTTCAAAGCGGGCAAGGATAAAGCGATCGGCTTCCTGGTCGGCCAGATTATGAAGGAAACGAAGGGGAAAGCAAACCCTGGTTTAGTCAACAAGCTGCTGCTTGATCGACTGAAATAAGGCGGGCATTCCCCGCCGGAAGTTATAGCAGCCTTAGACAGGCGCCGTTCATCAATCGGGATGGACGGCGTCTTTTGCAAACGATAAAGTATTCGTGAGAGAATGGCTGCAACGCGTATAATAAAGCGGAGATATTTGAACCAAATCAAGCAAATGGAGGGCGTGCCTTGGGTGAGTTCGGAATGAATCGTCCGAAGAGCAGAACGATAGCCGTTCTTTTCGCTTTTCTCTTGCCGGGAGCGGGTCATCTGTATACGGGCCATTATTTAAGAGGCTTGCTGCTGATGGCGGGACTATTGCTTGATTATACGGCTATCATCCATCTGGCGGACGCTAACGGGGCGCGCCACTTGCTGCTTATCGTCTATTTGGCGATGGCGCTGCCCGTTTTTTATTTTTATAGCGTCTACGACGCGCTGCAAAGTATAGAGCGTCAGCCGGGCAAAGGAACGGCAAGAGGTGTAGCTGGCGGTCTCCTCGTCATGGCGGCAGGAGCTGTACTTCTCATTCTAATTGCGCCTCCTGATGCGCTGCGCCCGTGGATGAACGAGTTGGCTGAATATGCAGTGGGTCCCCTGTTGGCATTGCTTGCAATCATTCGATGGATATTAGGACGGAAAGGAGCGGTGGAAGTGTTCAAGCTGGGACGGTACACGTCCGCCGTTATTGTCATTACGGTTGGCGCACTGCTGCTATCCGATCAAATACAGGGACGCAACGATATTGCGCTTCTTATGCAATGGTGGCCGGCTGCTTTCATTTTGCTTGGCGCTGAAATTATTGGATACAGCGTCGTTCAGCGGCGCCATGCCCGCAGGCTGCGCCTTGATTTTGGAGGAGCAATGCTAGCCTTCATTATCGCCGGATCGGCTATCGTCATTACGCAGTTCGCGGAACTGCCTTTCCGCTGGTTGGATCAATACGTCGATCTTAACGGAACGGCGGATTATAGCGGGGAAACAGGATTTCGCTATGAGAAAGAGCCGGTTCGCTTTGTGTTGGACGAAGGCGTTACCGATATTCGCGTGCAGAACGCCAACGGCAATGTTGCGGTGCGAACGGGAGAGAGCGAACAGGCGATCATTGAATCAGAAGTTTGGGTCGATCTTCCGGAGGAAGCGGAAGCCGCACGAGTGGCTGAGCGTTCGAAGGTAGAAGTAAACGTGAGCGAAGCGGGAAAAGTTTCTGTTCATGGCAAAGGCGAGCCATTCGGTACGAGCGGGGGAAGGAGCCCTCGCATCAATCTAACGATTATATTGCCGAAGAAAGCAGTAGATGAAGGTCAACTGCCGCCGGAGGAGGGGACGGCTGATTTCGGTCCGTCGGAAACTCCGGGTAGCGGAAGCCAAATTAACGATCCGAACGAAGCGGATGAAGTGGATGAAGCAAACGATGCAAACGATGCGAACGAAGCGACGGATGAGGCTCCAGCGAATACGAAGACGCTGCGGATCGAAGTGAGCAACGGTACGGTCGACGTCGAAGGCGTCGATGCGGGCGGCGGCTTGGTTGTGAAGACGGCCAATGGCAATATTAAGGCAGACGTTATTAATGGCCCTGTCGATTTGTCTGCAAGCAGCGGAGAGGTTTTTGCAAAGGCCGTTACTGGAGCCACAGTTCTCTCCGCCAAAAACGGAGCGATTCGCGCGGCGGATATCGAAGGTGCGCTAACCGCTTCTACTATTAATGGAAGCATTGAATTGAAGCGAGTCTCAGGCGCCATCGAGGCAGAAACGAAAAACGGTAAAATCAGGATCGAGGAAGCGGGTTCTTCCGTTAAGGCGGATACGCTGAACGGCGAAATCGAGCTAGACAGCTCTGTCGTCGCCGGCGATTGGGATATCGACAGCTCCGTGGGCGAAATTCGTTTAAACATCCCTTTCCAAGGCAATTTTAGCGTGTACGGCTCGGTTACATTTGGTTCCATCACGACCGATTTTCCGTTCACGACGAGCAAAAAGACGGTCAGAGGGACGGTCGGCGAAGGTACCTACCGAATTCTGATCAATGCCGCAAACAGCATTTCAATTAAGCAAAAAGGGCTATGAGCAAAGAGCGCTTTCATTGACAAAACATTTTAAATAAACGTACAATAGTTTTATCTAATTCGAAAGGCGTGAGGGGAATGGGAGCAGCCAGCGTTACTCAAGCACTAGAGCAACTGAAGATGAATGGCGTCCGTATGACCCCGCAACGTCACGCCATATTAAGCTATTTGATGGGCTCCATGTCGCATCCGACTGCGGATGAGATCTATAAAGCACTGTCACCTGACTTTCCGAGTATGAGCGTGGCGACGATCTACAATAACCTTCGGCTATTCGTAGAAGCGGGATTGGTCCGCGAGTTGACCTACGGCGACGATTCGAGCCGGTTCGATGCCGATCTATCGGATCATTATCATGCGATATGCAAGCATTGCGGTCAAATTGTAGATTTTAATTATCCGCCGTTAATGGAAGTGGAACGCGCGGCATCCGATATTACAGGCTTCATGGTTGAAGGACATCGGATGGAGGTCTATGGCGTATGCTCGTCCTGCTGCGCCAAGCAAGCGTAGCGAGCAGAGCACAATGAACAGAACTACACTCAAATAACGTGCAGGATCGGGTTATGCCCGGATTTGCACGTTTTTTTCATATCAGGCTCTAAAGGGCTGGCGATAATGGATTGGAGGGCGATGAGTTGGAAACTGCGACGTACACCAGGACGCCGCGAACGCCGCGCCGACGCAAAGGCGGCGGAGCAAGGGTCGTGTTTTTGTTTTTTATCATTGGCATTATAGCTGCCGCCGGTTGGGGGTATTACATCAAATTCGTCCCGAGTAACGAGCACGTCGTTGTTTCTTACTCGTCAGAGCATCCGATAACGTTCCGAGGCGAGGTGATGGACGACGGAGCCCTGATCGAGAATGGCGAGCTTAAGCTGCCTTTAACCGCGGTGGATGCTATCCTTGGAGAGGACAAGCCCATTCGTTATGAGGCGGATTCCGGTTCGATTATTATGACGACGGCCGATAAAGTTCTTCGTTTGAAAACCGACTCGCTCACGGCCACCGCGAACAGCAAACCGTATAAGCTGCGAATTGCGGCGGAAGCGAAGAACGATACCGTTTATATTCCAGCCGGCCCGCTTGAAGAACTGTACGGTCTGAAGGCGGAGACAATTGACGGTACCGGCATCGTTGTGCTGCTGCAAGCAGGCAAGTCCGTTCAAATCGCGGAAGCGGTTGCGGGGAAAGGATCTCCGATCAGGACAGAACCGACCATTCGTGCTCCGTACGTAGAGAAGGTAGCCGCAGGTCAATCCTTCCGCATTTGGGGCGAGAAGGATGGCTGGCTTTACGTGCAAGGGCCAGACGGTCATTCCGGTTATATGGCAAAAAAACATGCGGCATTGACCGATATCGAGACGGTGCCTGAGCCGAAGAGAGAATCTGCTTTTATTCCGTGGAAGGTCATGGGACAAAAAATCAATTTGGTGTGGGAAGCGGTCTACAACAAAAATCCTGATCCCTCTACGATCGGAGCTCTTCCGGGCGTCAATGTCGTAAGCCCGACTTGGTTCGAGCTGATGGACGGAGAAGGCACTATTAAAGGAAAAGCAGATCCAGCATATGTGAAATGGGCGCATAATCAAGGCATGCAGGTATGGGCGCTGTTCAAGAACGGCTTTGAGCCTGATCGGACGACCAAGGCGCTCGCATCCGCCGAGACTCGTTTTTCAATGATTCAGCAGCTGCTTGGATTTGCCGAACTGTATCACTTGCAAGGCATCAATATCGATTTTGAAAATGTCCGAACGTCCGATAAAGAGAATTTTGTACAATTCGTCCGGGAATTGACGCCTTTGCTCCATGAGCAGGGATTGGTCGTATCGGTTGACGTTACGCCGAAGTCGAACAGCGAGATGTGGTCGCTCTTTCTCGATCGCGCCGCGCTTGGCAAGGTTGTCGATTATATGATGCTCATGGCGTATGACGAGCATTGGGCATCAAGCCCGAAAGCGGGATCAGTCGCTTCGCTTGGCTGGACGGAAAACTCGATAACGCGCATTCTGGAGGAAGACGGCGTGCCTGCGGGCAAGCTCGTTCTTAGTCTGCCATTGTATACAAGAATTTGGACAGAGAAGAAGGATGAGAACGGAAAGATAAAGGTCAGCTCAAAAGCGGTCGGTATGGATAAAGTGAAAGAAATCGTTGCGAGCAAAAAGCTAAAGCCGGTCTTCGACGAGAGCGCAGGACAAAACTATGTGGAGTATCAGGAAGACGGTGCCTTGAAACGGATTTGGATCGAGGATGACGTATCGATCAAAGCGAGGGTCGAACTGATTCGTAAGTACGATCTAGGCGGGGCTGCATCATGGCAGCGTTCTTTCCAAACGGCCTCCATCTGGAAAACCATAGATGAAGCGTTAAACAAGCGGCCTTAATTGAATCTTTTCTTCATAAACAGCAAAAAAGCCCTTTGCACTTCAATGTGCAAGGGGCTTTTTGCATGTGTCCTTATTGTTCGGTTGTTGCAGTCGCGCTTTCGGGCACATGCGTCGCTTGCGCCGGGTCGAGCGTCAGCATCGTTTTGCAATACATGCAGCGGTCTGTTTTACCGAGCATTTTCGTAGGGCGTCCGCACTCCGGACATTGCAGCATTGTGGCGCTGGTAGACATCATGCCGGCCCAGAAATAGACGATGACGCTCGCCAGCAAGGAAATCATCCCGAAGACCATAAAGATCGCGGCAAAAATTTTACCGGCTTGGCCCCACCAGATAATGCCTGCCGTTCCTAAAATCATGATGCCCATGCCAACCAGAGTGAACACGAGACCCCATAACCGGAACTCATTAATTTTAGCTGATTTGAAAAAAATCTTGTTCACGATTTCCAATCCTCTCCATCGTAATGGCGTTATGTAGAATTAGACGGTTTTCTTGCGTTGAAAAGCAGGAAACCGAACCTACTTTGTCGAAAAAAGAAATCACCGTAGACTATTATTATAGCCGAATCCAACTGGATACGCTATACGGAGGCCGAAGTGGAACAGATCAAACAGCATGTTATGGAAACTTTTCGTATGCAGTCCGGTGTCGTCAGTCTTGCTCTTGTGGAAAATCCTTACCCGTACAACCCTTTTACCGAAGGCTTGGATGTATTGCTCTTGCTTATTTCGGAGGAGGAAGGTGCGGCAGGAACGGATCATCTTTCAATTGACGGCGATCGCGTTCTTGTGCGTACAATTCAGATGGAAAGCTTGCAACGATGGGTGGTCGGCGGTGAAAACCGCAGTATTATCGAATGGATCGTTCGAGGGGAGATATTGATGGATCGCGGCGGTTTTTTAACGAATATGCGCGAACAGATCATGATTTTTCCGAATGAGATGCGCGAACAGAAAAGGCTGGTGGAGTTCAACGGCTTTTTGCGGGCTTATTTGCAAGCAAAGCATGAGCTCGATAACCAAAATATATTAGATGCGTACAGCCACAGCTTAACTGCATTGCATCATTGGGCGCATATCGTTCTTGTAGAGGAAGGAAAACATCCCGAACTGACGGTGTGGAAACAAATGAAGCATGTGCATCCCGGCGTCTACAAGCTGTATGAGGAGCTAACGGCGAGCAATGAAACGTTAAAGCAGCGCGTTGAACTGGTCACACTTGCGTGTGAATTCACGGTAATGAATAAAATGAAGTCTTGCTGCTCGCTGCTGCTAGACGTCATCGCGGAGAGGGAAGAGCCGTGGAGCATTGCCGAGCTGCAAAATCATCGGGAGATTGAGGAACTGCAAATCGATATTTCCCTTGTGGTGCAGAACTTAGTGAAGCGCGCTTATGTGCGGGAAGTTGCGGTCATGCCGAACAGCGTCGATACGGAGGCGCTGGAGTTGAAGTATATAATGCCTGCTATATGAGTCAATAGCTTGTTCATTCGTACCTGCTCGAAGCTTTATTCGGGCGGGTACTGTTGTTTTAAAGTAGCACTTAAGAAGTGCATATAATGAAGGAAAACTTTTTTGCAACTAAGGCTTGACTTCATTCGCGAGGCTGTGGTAAATTAATATTCGCCGCTTTTGAAGGGCACTTATAAAGATAAGACATTGGCACAGGAACGATTCGTTTTTGCTGCCAGAGTGATTAGAAAGCAGTACATAATCAGCTTTTAAAAAAAATGTCGAAAATCGAAAAAAAGTGCTTGCAAAAACATAGGCGACTGTGATATATTATAAAAGTCGCCGCTGAGCAATACGGCGCACACGATGAAAAAAAGATTGTTCTTTGAAAACTGAACAACGAGCGAAACTGCCCTGTTAATCCTAACGGATTAATGGAAAAGCGATAAAAAAGATTGAGCAAGTCAAACTTCAATTCGAGCTTTCCCAGTCAGCCTTCGGCTGACAACAGGAAACTCTTTAATGGAGAGTTTGATCCTGGCTCAGGACGAACGCTGGCGGCGTGCCTAATACATGCAAGTCGAGCGGACTTGATGGAGTGCTTGCACTCCTGATAGTTAGCGGCGGACGGGTGAGTAACACGTGGGTAACCTGCCCCTAAGACTGGGATAACATTCGGAAACGAATGCTAATACCGGATACGCGATTTGGT
>NZ_JBHVSK010000012.1:0-158260 GCF_042885235.1 Paenibacillus sp. NPDC058071 | reverse complement strand
ATTGGTTACATGACCCCACATCTGTGTGAAAAACGTTACTACGAGCAGCACCAGGTTGCATAATGAGCGTGTCTACTTTCTTGACAGAGGTACAAAGTGGTCCGAAGCAGCACCTGTAAGCCGGAAAACCGTCTTACAGAATGAAAAACGGGCTGAAGTAGCGCCTGTAAGCCGGAAAACCATCTTACAGAGCGGAAAGCTGGCTGATATAGCACCTGTAAGGCTCCAAAGCGCCTTACAGAGTGGAAAGTGAGCCGAAGCAGTCTCTGTAAGGCTCGAAAGCGCCTTACAGAGTGGAAAGTGGTCCGAAGCAGCACCTGTAAGCCGGAAAACCGTCTTACAGAATGAAAAACGGGCTGAAGCAGCACCTGTAAGCCGGAAAACCGTCTTACAGAATGAAAAACGGGCTGAAGTAGCGCCTGTAAGCCGGAAAACCGTCTTACAGAGCGGAAAGCTGGCTGAAATAGCACCTGTAAGCCGGAAAACCGTCTTACAGACAGGAACGTAAGCCGACAGAACGAGACTCTTTGATCAGAGGCAGCCAAAGTTTTCAAGGAAAACTTGGTTTGCAGGGGCTCAGCTAGTACAATGAAAGAAACTGGAATAGCGTATTGGAAATGGATTGTACACTAGAATTGGATATATGCTTCCAGCTACCAACTATTGAATAGGGGTAGTGACTTCGGATATTGGAGGAGATTGGGCAATGACAGCAACTGGTCAACAATTAACGGTATTTATCGGCTCTTACGCGGAAGTGTCTGCAAGTGGAGTATATATGTTTGCATTTGACGAAAAAGAAGGAACGCTTAAGCTGCTGGACGAAGCTAGCGGCATGCGTAATCCGACCTATTTGAACGTGGACGCGGCGAACCGCCGTTTGTACGCGATTGCGGAAGGTGTGACGGAGGACGGAGCGAAGGGTGGCGATGCCGTCGCTTTCGCGATTGAAACAGAGGGTGACAAGCCGAGCCTTCGCCAGCTTAACCGGGCGCTAGCCATCACGGCTCCTTCGTGCCATATTCAACGCGATGCGGATAGCAAGTTTTTGATGCTGGCGAGCTACCATGGCGGCAGAGTGAGCCTTGCCTCGCTGGAAGAGAACGGCGAAGTCGGCCAATTGCTTGATATTGTGCAGCATGAAGGAGAAGCTCCTCATCCGCACAGCTTATTCTTCAGCCCGGATCGGCAGTTTGTTTTCGTTCCGGATCTGGGTATCGACCGTATTCGATCGTATCGGTTGGATAAAGAGCTCGGCAAACTTGTGTTCCACGGTGAGACGTCTGTGCCTGACGGCGCTGGCCCGCGACATCTCGTTTTCCATCCGAACGGCCACTTCGTTTATGTCATTAATGAACTGAATTCGACGGTCGCCGTTTTCCGCTATGAGGCAGACGGAAGCCTACAGTCGGTTCAGACGATTACAACGCTTCCTTCGGACTTTGAGGGATCGAATAGCTGCGCCGAAATTACGATGTCGGAAGACGGCCGTTTTGTATATGGCTCAAATCGCGGACACGACAGCATTGTCGTATACGCCGCCGATTCCGAATCCGGTAAATTGGAGCTAATCGGCCACGTGTCGACGGAAGGCAAGCATCCGCGTCATTTTGCGATACTGCCGGGCGGACGGTATTTGATCGCTGCGAACAAAGATACTAACAATCTGGCAGTCTTTAAATTGGAAGACAACGGCTTGCCAGTCTATACGGGTTACTCCGTTGAATTGCCGCAGCCTGTTTGCGTGCAGGCTGCCTATTTCTAGAGGAGGGCGCTGCTAATTACGTAGGATTGGCCTCACAAAAGGCAGCGCGCTGCTTAGAGGATGCTCATTTGGGTACGGATGTGAGGTAGATACTAGTCCCGCCATACGTGCCGTAACATACATGAATGATCTGTTTTGGCTGTTTTGGGCTCACTATTTTTAGTTTTTGATGAGCATAAGACAGGTGTTCTATGCTCAGTCGAGCCTGAACCCAACTAGATCAGCGTGAGCCGTTCGACGGTTCGCCGGAGCTCATACGGGAAGATATTTTTCGATTGACCGACTATCACTCATCGAGACCTTTAGGGGAGAGTAGGTCGACGATGACAACGAGAGTGAAAGGCGTCCGATTTAGAGACATATGTACAGAATTTATCTATTTGATCGGTTTTTCAGCTAGACAACCTATAATTATCCATATAAAACATAAAGGGGATAACAACTTGAAACTTAATTTAGGCTGCGGCCGTGACATTAAACCGGGATTCGTAAATTTGGACTATATGCCGTTACCGGGCGTCGATGTTGTCGCCGATCTGGAGCGCTGTAAGGATACTAAGCTACCGTTTGAAAATAACACGTTTGATGATATTCTAGCGTCACATCTGGTAGAACACATCACGAATATATTGCCACTGATGGAAGAGTTGCACCGTATTGCGAAACCCGACGGGCTGCTAATGGTAAAGATTCCGTACGGATCGACTGACGATGCATTCACCGATCCTACGCACGTACGGCAATATTTCCGGGGCTCCTTTGGTTACTTCTCGCAGCCGTTTTACTGGCGTGCAGACTATGGATATCGTGGGGATTGGAAGCCGATACGCATTGAGCTGCATTTGTTTGACCACTTTAAGGAGATGCCATACGATGAACAAATGCTGGCGGTAGACACGTACCGAAACGTTGTTCGGGAGATGGTTGTGTATATGCAAGCAGTCAAGCCGATCCGGGAACCGCTTGCCAATTTACAGATAAAGCCGGAGATTGTATTCGTATGATGATCGTTGTCTATCTTGTGAGGGGGCCACTGCTTGGCCGCCTTCATTGTATTGAAGAAAGTAGAAATGGTACTCAAACGGACGGCCAGAGTTCATGCGACTGAAAGCAGCCTTTGTAGGTTTGTCCAATTCGGCCGGTCTGTTACTACAGATAAAGGATTTTCTTAATTAATTTATGGATCTGCCGCCGACAAATATAATACATAGTACTACGTATTATAGGATAGGTGCAGGCGAATGCATAAATATTGGACACGTAATGAGTCATATAAAAGTAACATGTTAATATAGGACTTGAAGTCCTCGCAGGCGCTGTGTGCCCAAGTAAAGGAAAGCTTGCTGTACGATAATGTTTTGCTCTATCTCGGCTAAATGGGCCGTTGTATTTAAATAAAATGTTCCGAACCTACTATGAAGAGCAGAAACAACAAATGATGCTTGATATGTTACGAGCTAGCGGACAGGTCGCGGTCAGCTCGGCGATCCTAACGTGCGTGAAAAGTGAGAAGATAAGAAGCTAAAAACTTGTAACAGTTGAGCTGGTTGCAGTAAAGTCAGCGTTACGATCCTTTAGGCGTAACCGTACCCGCGCTGATCGCCAGACTATTCGGGAGGACGCCGTTATTCGGTCTGGAGGGAGCCAAGCCGGTTTACCGAAGAGGCTGCGAGTGCGAGTTGTCTAGGTTGGAAAGCAGGATTCATGTGTGTTTCATAATAGGACAAGCGATCTGAAAGGAGCAGAGAGAATGACTGCAATGCCGAAAGAGCTAGGCCGTACGATAGCTTCTGCATTCGGAGAGAGCGGCGTCCTATGGCTTGCTTCGTTTGATCAGCTGCTGTGAGATTGCGAGCAAAAATGGAGCTTGCGGGTGCAACTGCCCTCTCCCTTTGGACTATCTTATAATTTCGTCGCTCCCGCTGTCATGGAGGACGGCACGGAAGCGGTGCTTAAGCTGAGTGTTCCTGGCCGCGAAAACCGTCTGGAACATGCGGCTCTGCAGGCCTTTTCTGGGCGGGGCGGTGTGAAGGTGCTTGAGGCGGACCTCGGGACAGGCGCGCTGCTGCTGGAGCGTGTGGCACCGGGCCGCATGCTCGCGGACGCGGTGCGGGATGACGATGAAGCGACGGTTGCGGCTGCACGGCTAATGCTGCGGACGGAAGCGGCTGCTCCAGCAGGCAATGAGGCTGGGGACGGAGAAACATTCCCGTCTGTCGCTGAATGGGCCGCGGGACTGCGTAAAGTGCGCCTCCGGTTTGACGGCGGGACGGGACCTCTATCTGAACGCATGGTGCGTCGAGCCGAAGAGACGTTCGAAAGACTGCTTGCCGTAGACGCAACCGCAGGTACAGGCGCAAGTGGAGACGCAGGCATAAGCACAACCACAACCACAACCACAAGTCCGCGTAAGCAACTGCTTCTGCACGGCGATCTTCATCATTATAATATCCTGTCCGCACCGGAGTCGGAGGGCGGCTGGATTGCGATCGATCCGAAGGGAGTCATCGGGGAGGCGGAATACGGCACGATTCCACTGCTGCTTAACAAACTGCCGGAGCATCCGGGCCAGCAGCGGGACGTGCTTCGCCGGCGCGTCGAGCTGCTTTGCTCGGAGCTGTCCTTGGATCGAACCCGTTTATTGGAGTGGGGCTTCAGCCATTCCGTTCTATCGGCGTGGTGGTGCTTAGAAGACGGTGTCGGCGATCCCTTAAGAACGATGGAGCAGGCCAAAAGATTCGAAGAGCTGTTAGCCGAGTAAGTCGGCTGGCAGCTTTTTTCATGCTCGAGTCCCACCATTTCACATGTGTATGTGCACATTTCAGTACGGTCCCAAAGACCGGTCCCGGGACTGAATCGGTTGTCCTTATTCTCTGAGAGCGCATTAGAATTCCTACATGCGTCCTACCCCTTTTACCGTAAATTTGCATTCCCCGCTGTTGGAGCAGTAGAAAACCACTCTGCAAACGTTTACCTGTCAAAATAACTGCCAATTCACTTCTAATTTACCGCTAAACAAGCAAATCCCCGGCTTTCCAAGTATGGCAATCGGACAAGAAGGGGGTCGGACCGCCCTTGCGTATCCCCCATTAATAGGTCATCTGGCAGTCTATTTGGGAGCATTGTCAATTCTTGCGTTCAACCCCCTCTTATCCTCCATCGGGAACGAATTCCTGAAATTGGGCCTCCATATGGCAAAAGTCCCTGCGTTTGGATACTGCTTTTTCTCTCCTCAATGTCTCCCGTTCACCCCATATATCGTGAAAAACCCCCGCTGGAACAAGGGAAGCCGCCGTTCGCCGTCTTTTCCCGTCTTTGCTCCAATAGGCGTATATGTAACCATTCCAGTTATAGTCTGTAAAAGCCGATATTACCGAGTTAATTTCTTAATAATGATCGGAAAATGAATAAAATGAACATTTATTTTTTAGTTTTTTCATAAAACGTTAGGAAAAAATGCGTATGCATCATAAACAAAATGATAGCAGACGACTAATTGAAAATATTACCTTATCCCCTCATTGCCTCCTGAACGATTGTGACATAATCAAAACGAATAAGGCGTCTTGCTGGAGAAGGGTGGAGGTTATTGTCGTTTTGACCAATCAATTGGACCTAAAGCAGCTTTTGGCGCTCATTCGCAAAAAGCTTTGGATCGTCATTCTCGTTGCAGTGATCGGAACGGCCGGGGCAGGGAGTTACAGCCTATGGGTCGCTAAGCCGGTTTATGAGGCCTACACGAAGCTGATCGTCAATTCAACGCTCGGCAACGCGGGGGCGATCAAGCTCGATCTTAACATGATCAATACAAATCTCAGCTTGATCAATACGTACAAGGAGATCATCCGGACCCCTTCCATTATGGATTTGGTCGTGGAGAAAAATCCTGAGCTTGGTTTGACGACCGAACAGCTGATGCGCAACATCCGGTTTAGTTCGGTAAACGGAACGCAGGTCGTGACGGTGTCCTACCTCGATACGGATTACAAGCGGGCGGCGAAAGTCGTGAACAGCGTATCTTTCGTTTTCCAACAGCAGATCCCGCTCATTATGAAAGTCGACAATGTTTATATTTTGCACACGGCCGACACGAACAAGCAGCCCTCGCCGGTGAAACCGGAGACGAAGGTGAATATCGCAATTGGCGCGGTCGTTTCACTTATGTTCGGCATTATGCTCGTCTTGCTGCTGGAGTTCTTCGATGACCGAATCCGGACAGAGGAGGCGGTGAACCGCTATCTCGGTCTACCGGCGCTCGCGGTCATTCCGGCGATCAAACCGAACGACTACAACTCGAAGACGCCGACTATGGCTGCGGGGACTGGCAACGCCTTTTCTTCAGGAGAGGCAAAGGGGGAGAAAGCGAATGGCTAAGCGCCAGCAACGCGAGCATCGGCGCATCATTACGGACGTTAATCCAATGTCGCCGATTTCGGAAGCATATCGTACGCTCCGGACGAATTTGCAATATGCCGGCGCCGATCGTGAATTGCAGGTGCTGATGGTGACATCGGCAAGTCCGAAGGAGGGCAAGTCGACGACGATCTTGAATCTGGCGGCGGCTTACGCCCAGTCGGAACGTAAAGTGATTTTGGTCGATGCGGATCTGCGCAAGCCGACCGCTCATTATACATTCGGGCTCAGCAATCGAAGCGGACTGTCGCATCTGCTGTCTGGACAGACGCAGCTAGACGGTCTCGTTCAACCGAGCGGTATCCCGGGGCTGGACGTGTTGACCGCAGGGCCGCTTCCTCCCAATCCTTCAGAGCTGCTCGGCTCGGCTCGCATGGACAGCCTGCTTGGGAAGCTGAGAGAGCAGTACGATATTGTGCTGATCGATACGCCGCCGGTGCTGGCGGTCAGCGACGCGCAAGTCGCCGCCGCCGGATGCGACGGCGTGCTGCTCGTCGTTAATGCCCGCACAGGCAAACGGCAGTATGCGCTAAAGGCGAGAAACGCGCTGGAGTTTGTGAAGGCAAAAGTGGTCGGTGTCGTGCTGAATGAGATGCCGCAGCGAGATGCCGGCCCCTATTACGAATATGCGGAGCGTTAAGGCCTATTCGGACTATATTACAGCTCCAAGGAATCACAATCATTCTGGTCATTCCGATCTTTCGGAAAGACCGGGGCTGGAAGAAGAAACCGTCTATCGTCGGCTCTATCCAACCGCATAGCGTATTTCACGCAATGACGGTTGAATGGATAAAGGCTGTGCCGCCGCAACTATTGAGGCGTGTGCGCATGGCACACAAGACCAAGGAGTGTCCGGCGCCATAATGCGCGCCGAGAGAGTCGCGTGAAAAAAGAGGAGGAGAAAAGACATGCGAGTTGCCTATCGGACAAAAGTCATTATTGCTTGGGATTTAGCCGCAATCGGAATCAGTTTGGCGGCAGCCTATGCGCTTGAGCCGTCGAAAGCAGACGGTGCGGCAGCATGGACCGGCGGCGCTGCATTATGGCTGACCTATGCAGCACTGTCAATGGCCATCGGTTTCTGGAGCTTTATAAGGCAGCGAATGCATCGCCGAATATGGCAATACACGGGGATATCTGAAATGATCTGCATTTTGCAGTCGGCCGCATTGGCGGCCATACTGCCTTTTGCCGCGGCATGGATCGTAAGCGGAGAGGCCGGCGTACTGTTGATGCTGCATCATTTTATCGGCATCGTGGCACTGATGGCTGGACCGCGATTTGTATGGCGGGCGTTCTGCGACAACTACAGCGTGAAGAAGCAGCCGTCTAAGAAGCGGGCGCTGATCGTAGGAGCAGGAAGCTGCGGAACGCTTATTGCGAAAGAAATGCAGCAGAACGATTCGATGAATATAACGGCGGTCGGATTTATTGATGACGATCCATACAAACACCGGATGCAACAGCTCGGACTGCCGGTTTTTGGCGGCCGCGGAGAGATCGCATGCGTAGCGGAAACGCAGCGCGTCGACGAAATTATTATCGCAATGCCGTCGGTATCCAAAACGCAAATATCGGCGCTAGTCAATGTGTGCAAGACGACGAAAGCAAAGCTTCGGATCGTGCCCGATTTGCAAAATATGATCGATGGCCGCGGGCCGACAGGCCGGATGCGGGATGTCAGCGTTGAGGATTTGCTTGGCCGCGATCCGATTCGCACGGATCTGGAGCATATCGCCGGCTACGTCGAGCGGAAAACGGTGCTCATTACCGGCGCCGGGGGGTCGATCGGTTCGGAGCTTTGCCGCCAGATCGCGCCGTTTGCGCCAAACAAGCTGCTGCTTCTAGGCCATGGCGAGAACAGCATTTATACGATCGAGATGGAGCTGAGAGCCACGTTCCCGGACTTGGCGATTGAGACAATTATCGCTGACGTGCAGGATCGGATAAGGCTTGAGGGTGTATTCGCCCGTTACCGGCCGCAGGTCGTCTTTCATGCGGCGGCGCACAAGCATGTGCCGCTTATGGAGCGCAACCCGGCGGAAGCGATCAAAAACAATGTGTTCGGCACGAAAAACGTAGCCGAATGCGCCGATCAGTACAAAGCCGAGCGGTTTGTTCTGATTTCGACGGACAAAGCGGTTAACCCGACAAGCGTTATGGGTACGACCAAGCGGATTGCCGAAATGTTCATTCAAAGCTTGGACAAGCATAGCGAGACAAAATTCGTAGCCGTTCGGTTCGGTAACGTGCTCGGCAGCCGGGGCAGCGTAATCCCGCGGTTCAAGGATCAAATTTTGCGCGGCGGCCCGGTCACGGTTACCCACCCCGAGATGGTTCGTTACTTCATGACGATTCCGGAAGCCGTCCAACTCGTTATTCAAGCCGGATCGTTCGCCAAGGGCGGCGAAGTGTTCATACTCGATATGGGCAAGCCGGTCAAAATCTACGATTTGGCTGTCGATCTGATTCGTCTGTCGGGTTACGAACCGAATGTCGACATCGACATTACGTTCTCCGGCATGAGGGAAGGCGAGAAGCTGTACGAGGAGCTGCTCACGAACGAGGAAGGGCTGTCATCGACGAAGCATGACCGGATTTTTATCGGACGGCCGGGGCAGCTCAATCGGACGGAGCTCGACTTCGAAATTCGCAAAATGGAAAAGGTGCTCGGTCAGCATCCCGACGAGATTCGCGCCGTTTTGCGTCACTTGGTTCCATCATACCGAAATGCGGAATCGACGGCAGTCGGCTGAAGCTGAGGCTGATGTTGAGTTTGAGGATGATCGCCGCATAGATTGAATCGCTTAAATATTGAAAGACAGGGGAGAGCATAAATGAGCACAGGCGATACGGCAGGCCAGGCTGCCTCGCGGCAGCCGCAGCCGGCAGTCGCCAAGCGGCTGAGCCGGGGGGGAAGCGCCAGCTTTCTGATCAATTCGGCAGGCATGGGCCTCGCCATGCTGATGCAGGTGGCGCTTGCCCGGCTGTTGGGCGTCGACGGCTACGGCGTTTACGCTTTCGTGACTACGGTAGTTACGTTTATGACGTTTCCGACGAAGCTCGGATTCGATACCGCAATCGTCAAGCTTGCTGCCGCTTACCGCGTGAATGGCGAATGGCCGCTCATTAAAGGATTGCTGCAGCGCAGCAATCAGATCGGGCTGGCGCTTTCCATGCTGGTGGCGCTGATTGGCGGAGCAGTGATCGCTTGGAAAGGGACGGGCGGCGACGTATCCAAGGCGATCTGTTATGGCGTAGGCTTCGCGTCCATTCCTTTATTGACGCTGGCGACGCTTCGGCAGAGCGCTTTGCAAGCGATGAAGGACGTGCTGTACGCGCAAATGCCTGAGAAAATACTGCGCCCGGTATTGACGATCGCCTTCGTTGCCGGAGCCGTTGCGCTCGGCGCTCAAGCCAGCGCTGGACTGGCAATGATCTGCTTCGTCGTAGCCGTCATCGCTTCTTACGTAGTGGGGGCGGTCGTGCTGAAAAAGCGAATCGGCGCTCACATTGCCAACATCGACCCGGAATACGAGACGCGCAGCTGGCTCAAGCTATCCGGCTCGCTGATGGCCAATGCCGGCGTTTATCTCATTTTGGGCCAGCTCAACGTACTGATGATCGGCTTGCTACAAGGAGAAACGGCATCCGGCATCTTCTCGGTCGCGGTCCGATTGGCGACGTTGGTCGCTTTCATGCTGACAGCGGTCAATATGACGGCTTCACCGTTGATCTCGGAAACGTATGCGAAAGGCGATATGAAGCTGCTTCAGCAGGTTTGCACCTCGACGGGCAGAGTCGGCTTTTACTTCGCAGCAGTCGTCGGTTTGTTCTTCGTCCTATTCGGCCGCTGGACGCTGGGGCTGTTCGGAACCGAGTTTGTCGCGGCGTATCCGGCTATGCTCATTCTCGTATTCGGGCAAGTGTTTAACGCCTATTGCGGACAGAACGGCATCGTGGCGACGATGACTGGCGGTCAAAACGCTTTGACGAAAATATTGATTGTCGCAGCTATCGTCAATGCCGTCTTGAACGTTCTGCTGATCCCGACGATCGGAATGGCGGGCGGAGCCGTCGCGGCTACCGCTTCCATGATGGTGTGGAATATCGGCGCCGTCCTGCTGGTGCGGCGGAAGCCGGGCGTACAGACGCTGGCATGGGGTCCGGCGTTAAAAGCAAAGGAGGAGATCGAATGAAACGGGAGCTGCACCCGCAGTCGTTAAAAGGAGAAAATCGGTCGTCTTCTCTGCCTCCGGGCACGGCTCCGAAGATTAAAGTGCTTCACATTGTAGGAAAAATGCATCCGGGCGGGATTGAAACACTGCTCATGAACATTTACCGCCATATTGACCGTGAAAGGTATGAATTCCATTTTGCAGTCCAGTCGCCTGAGCCGGCTTTTTATGACGATGAAATCCGTTCCCTCGGAGGAACGATTATCGTCCAGCCGCCTCCGAAAAACGGGCTTAGCGCCTTTCGCAAGCAACTGCTCGCCAATATGAATGAACATGGGCCATACGCGGCGGTCCATAGCCATGTATTCGGCTTCAGCGGCTATGTGCTCGGCTTGGCGAAAAAACTGGGCGTGCCGGTTCGCATCGGTCACAGCCATAACACGAACGACAGCCGCGGCGGATCGGTGCTTCGGGTGCTGTACCGCGGTTATATGCGAAGCTTGCTGCGCAAAAACGCGACGCATCTGCTAGGCTGCTCGCGGGCGGCTTGCGAATCGCTGTTCGGCAGCGCCTGCTGGGCGGATAATCGGGTCAGCGTGTTTCCGAACGCGATTTCGCCCGAGCCTTATGCAAAGCTGCCGCTCGACCGGTCGGAGCTTCGCCGCCAACTAGGCTTCGGCGCGGAGGATGAAGGGCCGCTAATCGGGCATATTGGCCGGTTCAGCGAACAAAAGAATCACGCGCTGCTGTTGGATACTTTCGCCGTCTACGCAGCGAAGGAGCCGAACTCGACGCTGCTGCTCGTTGGCGAAGGGCCGCTGCGGCCGTCAATGGAGCGCAGGGCGGAGCAGCTCGGCATCACACGTCAGGTCCGTTTTCTCGGTCTGCGCAAAGATATTCCCGAACTGCTCGGAGCGCTGGACGGCTTCGTGCTTCCGTCGCTTTATGAAGGGCTCGGCATCGTGCTTATTGAAGCGCAGGCTGCAGGCGTGCCTTGCCTCATTTCGGAGGAGGTGCCGCGCGAAGCCGATCTTGGACTGGGCATGATTCAGCGGCTGCCAGTAAGCGAGTCGCCGCAGCGCTGGGGTGAGGAACTGGAGGCGCTCATCCTGAGAGCCAAGCGGTCCCGAAGCGGCGAAGACGGCTCCTCGCTTCCGCTGCCTCAGCCCGACTGGCCGGCGAGGGAGGCTGCAATCGCCGAGCAGGGTTATGACATTCGGGTGAGCGCTACGAGACTGGAACAGCTGTATGCGGATTGAACTCGGACGCATCGACGCGAAAGAAGCTGCAGCGGTTGTCTATGCGGTTATGCTTGCGCTGCTGGCAAGGTGGGCATTTGCTTCAAATGAAACGATTGCGCTCATCCTGTACGGTGCCTTGCTTTTGCCGCTGTTCTGGCTGCTGCGCTGGCCCAATGCGCCGCTTGCGCTGATGGCCGCTTTCACGACGATGCTGATCGGAAAGCTGGTGTACGGAGCGACGGTCAATCCGCTGGCCGGGCCGGACGAGATTCATTACTTCGAGCAGGTTACGACCTTCTCGACGCTCTCCGAATATTTCCCGTATGCGATGGAGCATTTCAAGACGCAGTGGATGAATATCTCGGCGGTTCCGGTATTCGGCATGCTCTATATGCCTTTTTACAAATGGCTGCAGCTTGACGATCCGATGGCCGTGATCTTGCTGAACACGGTGCTGCTGCTCTTGATTGCGAACGCGGCGTACAGGCTGAACGAGGAAAAGTTCGGCTATGCGTTGCCGGGAATGATCGGAGAGACGGACGAGGCGGCGGCATCCAAGGCCAGATTGCATTTCAACGTTATCGTCGCGGTAGGGATGCTTGTCAGTCCGTCGCTGATGTACATGTCGTCGCTGTTCGCGAAAGACATCACTTGCGTGCTGCTTGGCCTGTACGGTGCGATGCTGATGCTGAAAAAAAGATGGCTGCTGTTCATCGTGGTCATGCTTTACGCGACCGGATTGCGGGATTACGCGATCACGTATACGCTCGGTTTTTACTTTCTGTATACGCAGCGGATCAGAGCAACCGCAGTCATGATGGTAGGAGCAGTGCTGCTTATTGTCTGGCAGGTTGGACCGTTGTCGGTCATTAATGCGGGCATGCTCTCGGTATTTCTCTTCATAAGCCCGAACCCGTCGAATTTACCCAACTGGGAGCCGAAGCTGATGCTTCGCACGCTGGAGGCGCTGTTTCTGGGGGTTATGCTGGCGATGTCGGTCTATCATGCCATCAAATTCAAGGAGACTCGCAAGTTTTACGCTATTGCAGGCATGCTGATTTTCACCTACGCCTGTGTACTTGTTCTCGTTGGCTATGCGACGGTGACGGGGCGGTCTCTCGATTACGGCCTTGGTACGATTGGCGACAATATGGTGCGCAAAAAACTGCCGATTCTCCCGCTAATTTATACGGTTAGCGCCTATACGCTTGTCTGGTGCCGCCACTCCTTTACGGGAAAGTATCGGAAAATTGAAAATATTTGGCCTCAATTATTAACGCAGCGAAAGATCAAACAGGTTAAGGAGGAGGGGGAGACGAATGCGCGGACGTGATAAGTTCGGAAAATTCAAGCCGGTGCTGCGAGTGGTTGAAAAAGGCTTGGCGCCGCTTCCCCGTTCGTTTCGGCTTTGGCTCTGGGCCATCAGCGATCTGCTGCCCGAAACGGGAGGAGTGGCGCTTCGTTATTGCCTGCTGCGCAGCCTGGCGAAAAGCTGCGGCGACAATGTGCTGATCGGCCGCTCGGTGGAGCTCAAATACCCGGAACGGTTAACGATCGGTTCGAACGTCAGCATTCATAAGCAATGCTACATCGACGCTTACGGAGGGCTGACGATCGCCGATGAGGTTTCAATCGCTCATCAGTCGTCGCTCGTCTCGTTTCAGCACACATGGGCCCGCGCAGAGCTGACGATTCGCGACAATCCGGTCGTCGGAGGCGCGATACGAATCGGCCGCGACGTCTGGATCGGCTGCGGCGTTCGTATCCTGGCCGGCGTTGAGATTGGGCCGCGTGCGGTGATCGCCGCAGGCGCCGTCGTGACAAAGTCCGTCGAAGGAGGGACGATCGCGGCGGGGGTTCCGGCAAAGCCGGTCAAACGGCTGGCGGGCGAAGCAAGGCTCGCTGCGGAAGGCTGAAGGAACAAGGAAAGCAGATTAGGCAGACGACTGTGGGGCGGTATCGATATAATAGCGGCCAAATCGGCCGTTAGGAGGAGTGGGAAAGGGCGGCATAACGCGGAAACATGAGCCAAATTAGCCTGTACAGAACGAAGGGAGGGCATTAGCGGGAAGACGAAGAATGGCCTTTGAACAATAACAGCCGGGCATACGCCGGATGATTGAAAGCGAGAAGCAGATAGAAAGAGGAGGGAACCAAATGAACGTAGTATGGGCGCATGATCATACCTTTTATTTTAACGAATCGGGCAAGTTTTTCTCCGGCGGCAAGCTGCCTTATGCGGTATGGGAGAGATATCTGGGCGTGTTTGACAAGCTGACGGTCGCCTGCCGTGGCAAAAAAACGCCGTTCGAGGCCGACTTGGCGGGCAAAACGCTGTCCAGCGGCCCGAACGTTGATTTTCTGGTGCTGCCTTCACTCAGCAATCCGGTTAACAAGCTGACGAAACGCGGCTATGTCGAACAGCTGTTGCGGGAGGCAATCGGCAAAGCTGATGCGGTTATCGCGAGACTGCCGAGCGAGATCGGAGCCGAAGCCGTAAGAGTGGCGCAGCTGCTCGGCAAGCCCTATGCGGTTGAAATGGTTGCCTGCGCTTGGGACGGGCTGTGGAATTACGGCAACGCGCAGGGCAAGCTTTACGCGCCGGTTGCATTGTCGAGAACGCGGGCGCTCGTGAGGAACGCATCGTATTCGCTGTATGTGACGGAGCAGTTTTTGCAGAAGAGATACCCTTGCCCGGACGGACTGACGGAATCTTGCTCGAACGTGGAAATTCCCGAAACGGAAGACGAAGTGCTGACCCGCAGGCTGGAACGCATTCAGGCTGGCTCTAAGTCGACGACGCTGACTGTCGGTCTGATCGGCTCCTTGAACGGCAGCGTCAAAGGCATCGATATTGCGCTGAAGGCGATCGCCAAAGCGAAAGGACAAATGCCGCGCATTTGGTTCAGAGTGCTCGGCGACGGTGACGCTGCGCGCTGGCAAGCGCTGGCGAATAAGCTCGGCGTCGGCAGCCTGGTCACATTCGAGGGAGTCTTGCCAAGCGGCAATGCTGTCTTCGAGTGGTTGGACGGCATTGATGTGTACGTGCAGCCGAGCTTCCAAGAAGGGCTGCCGCGGGCAACGATCGAGGCAATGAGCCGTGGGTGCCCGGTGCTTGGCTCGACAGCCGGGGGTATTCCCGAGCTGCTTCATGAGAGCTGCTTGCATCGGCCGGGACAAGTTGGCGTGCTGGCGGAGCAGCTGAAGCGGGCCGCTACCGATCGCGATTGGCTGAAAGAGCAGGCGGAACGCAATTTCGGCAAATCGCGCCAGTATACCAAGCCTCGCTTGGATGCGAAACGGCAAGCGTTCTGGCGCTCGTTCGGCGAATACGTCCGATCGGGAGGCGCCGTTCGAACAACCTATACGAAAGAAAGGGTGGAAGCGTTATGACGATTTTAGTAACCGGAGCGGCCGGTTTTATCGGCTATCACTTAAGCGAAAGACTGCTGAAGGAAGGGAAGCGCGTCGTCGGCATCGACAATTTTAACGATTACTATGACGTTGGTCTGAAGCGCGACCGCTTCGCGAAGCTGCTACCGTCTCCGTTGTTTAAAGGCGAGGAGCTGGATATCGCCGATTACGACGGGCTGCTGGCGCTGATTCGCTCGGAAGGCGTAACGGAGATCGTCCATTTGGCGGCCCAGGCGGGCGTCCGGTACAGCTTGACCAATCCTTTCGCATACTTGGAGACGAACTTGAAAGGGTTTGGCCATGTGCTGGAGGCGTCCAGGCAAGCCGGTATCCGTCATCTGATTTACGCTTCGTCCAGCTCGGTTTACGGCGCCAACGAACGGATGCCGTTCTCGGAAGCCGATGCCGTCGACCACCCTGTCAGCCTGTACGCTGCAACGAAAAAAGCGAATGAGCTGATGGCGCATACGTACAGCCACCTGTACGGCTTGCCGACGACCGGCCTTCGGTTCTTCACGGTGTACGGTCCATGGGGCCGACCGGATATGGCTTACTTCGGCTTCACGCAAAAAATAGAGAGCGGAAAACCGATCGACGTATTCAACGAAGGACGGATGCTGCGTGACTTTACGTATATAGACGACATTGTGGAGGGCATCTACCGGTTAATTGGCCATGTGCCGCAGGCGAACCCGGCATGGGATAGAGGGAATCCCGATCCGGCTAGCAGCTATGCGCCGTACCGCGTTTTCAACATCGGCAACAACAAGCCGGTGGAGCTGATGCATTTCATTCGCACGATCGAGAAGGAGCTCGGCGTCCAAGCGAATATCCAATACAAGCCGATGCAGCCGGGCGACGTTCCAGCGACTTATGCCAATATCGACGGGCTGGCCGAAGCGGTAGGATTCCGGCCGAGCACGACAATTGAGGAAGGCATCGCGAGGTTCGTCCGCTGGTACCGGGAGTATTACGGAACCGGGGACAACAAGGGAACGGACCTTGTGGCAAAGGCGGCGGGCAAATGAAGAAAGTAGCCCATATTTGCACGTCGGGCGTCAGCCACAAAATTATGGGCGACAAGCTTCGGATTCTGCAAGAAACCGGACGCTATCAAGTGACGTTCGTTTCATCGGCGGAAGGGGCCGATTCGACGGCGATGGCTGCTTACCCGTTCGAGTGGAGAATGGTGAACATGGCCCGTACGATCCGCCCAGCAGAGGATTTACGGTCAATTATCGCGATGTACCGCCTCTTTCGGAAGGAAAAATACGATATCGTGCACACGCATACGGCGAAGGCGGGCATTATCGGCAGGGTTGCGGCCAAGCTTGCGGGCGTTCCCGTCGTCGTACACACATCGCACGGACTGCCGTTCTACGAAGGCCAGCCGAAAAATGCCTATCGGCTTTACAGGCTGCTGGAAAAGATCGGCGCAAGAAGCTGCCACGCTCTCGCTTCGCAGAATGAGGAAGATGCGGGGGTGCTGAGAGAGTTGGCGCCGTGGAGGCCGGTTTATATGGAAGGCAACGGCGTTGATCTCGAACGGCTGCAGCAAAAAGCAAGACAGGTGACGCCGGAAGCGCTTGAGGGGCTGCGCCGCGAATACGGCATCGCTCCAGATAAGCCGGTGCTGCTCATGGCCGCCCGGTTCGAAACGGTCAAAGATCATAATTTGCTGCTGGAAGCATTGCATCTGCTGAAGCAAGCAGGTGAACTGCACTGGGTAACGGTGCTGGCCGGACAAGGGCCGCTGCAGGAAGCGGTCCAGCAATCCGCGGCTCGCTGCGGCATGGAGGACGATATCGCTTTCGTCGGCCAGCAGTCTTCGATTATTCCGTGGATCGTGATGGCGGATGCGGTGACGCTTACTTCCGAGAAAGAGGGCATTCCTCGATCGCTGATGGAATCAATGGCGCTTGCGAAGCCGGTTGTGGCGACCGATGTGCTGGGCACGAGGGAGCTCGTGCGGGACGAAGAGACCGGCTTGCTCGTTTCGTACCGCAATCCGGCTGAGCTGGCTGGGGCGCTGCGGCGCGTTCTCGGAGATCGAGCGTTTGGCCGCAGACTTGGAGAAGCGGGACTGCTGCGCATCGAGCGGCATTTTACGGAAGCCCGTGTGGTCGAGCGGCTTCAGCGGATATACAGCGAAACGGAACGCAGGACGGCACACCGCTCCAAGCTTTCCTCTAAGCTGAACAGTATGGCAAAAAGGCTGTTCGACTTGGCGCTAAGCGTGCCAGCCGCGCTGTTGCTGTTACCGGTAATGGCGGCTGTCGGGTTGTTTGTCCGTTTCCGGCTCGGATCGCCGGTGCTGTTCAAGCAAAGACGGCCGGGCCGTTATGGCAACCCGTTTCATGTGCTGAAATTCCGTACGATGCGGGACGCCTTTGACAGCCGCGGACAGCCGCTTTCCGATGAGGAACGGATGACGGCTGCGGGGCTGTGGTTAAGAAGGCTGAGCTTGGACGAGCTGCCGCAATTGTTTAATGTTATTCGCGGCGACATGAGCCTAGTGGGGCCAAGGCCGCTGTTGATGGAATATATGACGCTTTATTCCGAGGAGCAAGCGCGCCGCCACGACGTTCGTCCGGGAATTACCGGCTGGGCGCAAGTAAACGGGCGGAACGCTGTGTCTTGGGAAGAGAAATTTAAGCTGGACGTGGAGTATGTAGAGAAACAGTCGCTTTGGTTCGATCTACGCATTTTGGCGATGACGGTCGTGAAAGTATTGAAAAGGGACGGCATTTCGCAGCAAGGGCAAGCGACCGTCACGAAATTTACGGGCAGCCGGGAAATGGGGAATGCATCTTGACGGATTGGAACAACAACTCGCCATACCTGTATCCCGAGCCGGAAAAGCCGCCCCGCCGCCCGCTTATTGTCGTCGGCGGGGGCGGACATGGACGGGTGCTGATGGATATTGCCCGCGTATCGCCGAAATATAGGCTTGCTGCCGTGTTGGACGACCGCTACTCCAAAGTGGAGCTGCGCGGCGGCCTACCCTATGGGCCGATCGGCGAGCTGCGTAATTTTATTGCCGACGAGCCTGGCATGCATGTCGTTATCGGCATTGGCGACAATCGGACGAGGCAGCTGGTCGCTAATCGGCTGGCCCTTCCGGAATCGTATTACGCCGTGCTGATTCATCCGAACGCTGTTGTATCCCATGAAGCACGAATTGGTTTGGGAGCGGTCGTAATGGCCGGCACCGTAATCGGGCCGGGAGCTGTCGTTGGCGCTCATGCTATCGTCAATTCCGGCGCCGTCGCCGAGCATGATACCGTGATCGGGCCATTCGCGCATGTATCGCCGAATGCAACAATGGCGGGCGCGGCTGTTGCCGACGAAGGCGCTCATATCGGAAGCGGCGCGGTCGTAATTCCTGGCATACGCGTCGGCAGTTGGTCGGTGCTTGGCGCCGGCGGCGTAGCCGTTCGGGATATCGCGGCTGGCATAACGGCAGCCGGCGTGCCGGCGCGGGCGATCCGCTCGGCGCTGAGCGCAGCCGATAAACGGCGAGCTGCAGAAGGATGAAAGCTGCTGCCTGAGCCGGCTTTTTCAAGCCGGAACGGGTTTGCGGATAATGAAAAAAGGAGCTGAGAGGCGTGAACCAACGCATTCTATTATCGCCTCCGCATATCGGCCCTCTGGAGCAGGGGTATGTGGAGGAAGCATTTCGCACCAATTGGATCGCCCCGCTCGGCCCCCACGTGGATCGCTTTGAACAAGAGCTGGCGGAGCGCGTCGGCGCCCGGGGAGCGGTCGCGTTGTCATCCGGTACGGCGGCCATTCATCTGGCGCTGAGGCTGCTCAATGTCGGTCCTGGCGACCGTGTTTTTGTATCGTCGTTAACGTTTGTCGCTAGCGTGAATCCGATTCGATACGAGGGCGCCGAGCCAGTCTTTATCGATTCCGACCGGGAGACGTGGAATATGTCGCCGCAGGCGCTCGCGAGGGCGCTCGAAGACGGCAAGCGGATCGGGAGGCTGCCGAAGGCGGTCATTGTCGTTCATCTGTACGGACAAAGCGCCGACATGGATGCGATTCTTGGGCTGTGCGACGAATATGGCATTCCCGTCATCGAGGACGCGGCCGAATCGCTCGGCTCGACGTACCGAGACCGGGCAAGCGGAACGCTTGGGCAGTTCGGTATCTACTCGTTCAACGGCAATAAAATCATTACGACCTCGGGAGGCGGCATGCTGGTGTCGGACGATTTGGACGCGCTTGCCAAAGCGCGCCATTACGCGACCCAAGCCCGCGAGGCGGCTCTTCATTACGAGCATACGGAGATCGGTTACAACTACCGGTTGAGCAATATTTTAGCCGGCGTCGGCCGGGGGCAGCTCGCTTTGCTAGGGGAGAGAGTTGCGGCAAGACGAGCCGTCTTTGAACGTTACGAAAGAGCCTTCTCTTCCTGCGAAGGCGTAAGGCTGATGCCGGAGGCGGACTACGGCAGAACGAACCGCTGGTTGACCGCGCTGACGCTGGACCCGGAAGAGACCGGGGTGCGTCCGGCGGAGGTGATCGGCATGCTGGCCGAAGCGAATATCGAATCGCGTCCCGTGTGGAAGCCGATGCACCTGCAGCCGGTATTCCGCAACTACGCGTACTATCCGCACAGCGAGCAGGAAAGCGTCGGCGATCGGCTTTTTGAACAAGGCCTATGCCTGCCTTCCGGTTCGAGCTTGACCGAGGATGAACAAAATCGTGTTATCGATGCGGTGAAGGAAAGCTTGCAAGTGAAGAAACGGGCGCTTGCCTAGATCTGGGGCGGGTTGTCCGTTAGAGCGGATCGCTCACGCAATCATCACTTTTTAATATAGGAGGATGTCTCTATGAAAGTTCGTAAAGCGATTATTCCGGCGGCAGGTCTTGGAACGAGATTTTTGCCAGCCACGAAAGCCCAGCCGAAGGAAATGCTTCCGATTGTCGACAAACCGACGATTCAATACATTATCGAGGAGGCGATCGCATCCGGTATCGAAGATATTTTGATTATCAGCGGCCGGGGCAAACGGGCGATCGAGGACCATTTCGACAAAACGTTCGAGCTCGAGGACATGCTCTCCAAGAAAGGCAAAACGAAGGAACTTGATCAGATTCGCCATATTTCAGAGATGGCTAATATTCACTATATCCGGCAGAAAGAGCCGAAAGGGCTCGGCCACGCAATCTGGTGCGCGCGCAGCTTTGTTGGCAACGAGCCATTCGCGGTGCTGCTCGGCGACGACATCGTTCAGTCTGAAGTACCTTGCCTGAGCCAATTGATTCGAGTCTATGACAGGTATTCTTCGTCAGTTGTTGGCGTTCAGCGAGTCAGTGACGAGGATGTATCGAAGTACGGGATTATCGCGCCGCGAGGCTCGTCGATTGAGCCGTCGGTCTTCTTCCTTGACGGTCTGGTCGAGAAGCCGGCGCGCAAGGCGGCGCCTTCGAATTATGCGATTATGGGACGGTACGTGCTGACACCGGAAATATTCGATATTTTGGAGCATCAGGCGCCGGGCGCAGGCAATGAAATTCAGCTGACCGATGCGATCAAGAAGCTGAACGATCAGCGGAACGTACTTGCCTACAACTTCGATGGCGTCCGATACGACGTTGGCGATAAATTCGGCTTTATTAAGGCGACGCTTGATTTTGCGCTGGAGCGCGAGGATTTGCAGAAGGACGTGCTCAATTACGTGCAGTCGGTGTATGAGAAGCATTTTCCGATTCTAAACAAGGTGGCGAAGTGATATGCGGAAAATAACGGTCATTGGTACAGGGTACGTCGGTCTGGTGTCGGGCGCTTGCTTCTCGGAAATCGGCAATCGGGTGATCTGCTGTGATGTCGACCAGCGAAAAATCGATATGCTGAACCGCAACGAAATTCCAATCTACGAGCCTGGCTTGCAGGAGATGGTGGAGCGGAACAAGGAGCAGGGGCGGCTGTTGTTTACGACCGAGGTCGGCGAGGCGATTGAAGCGTCAGACATCGTCTACATCGCTGTCGGCACGCCGATGTCAGAGACGGGCGAAGCGGATATGCGGTACGTCATGTCGGCGGCTCGTATGATCGGGGAGCATTTGAACGGTCATAAAATTATCGTCAACAAAAGCACGGTGCCGGTCGGTACGGGAGAACTGGTCCGGGAAGTTGTGCAGGCGAACAAAAAATACCCTTGGATCGGCTTCGATATCGTCTCGAATCCCGAATTTTTGCGAGAAGGCTCAGCTTTGTCGGATTGCATGAACATGGACCGGGCAATTATCGGTTCCGACAATCCCGATGCTGCGAATCAGATCGCGGAGCTGCATGCGCCGTTCAAAACATCCATTTTTAAAACCGATCTGGAAAGCGCGGAAATGATCAAATATGCGGCCAATACGTTTCTTGCAACGAAAATATCGTTCATTAACGCCATCGCTAATATTTGCGAAAGGGTTGGCGCGGATGTCGGGGACGTTGCGGAAGGCATGGGCATGGACAGCCGTATTGGCGGCAAGTTCTTGCAGGCGGGCATCGGCTACGGCGGGTCCTGCTTCCCGAAAGATACGTACGCGCTCGCTCATATAGCGGACAAAGCTGGCTATGAGTTTGAGCTGTTGAAGTCGGTCATTCGTACGAATCATCGCCAGCGCTTTGTCGTAATGGACAAGTTGCGCGAGGCGCTCGGGGGCTTGGCGGGCAAACGGATTGCTGTTCTTGGGCTGGCGTTCAAGCCGGATACCGACGATATGAGGGAAGCGCCGTCGTTGTCGATCGTTCCGGAGCTGATTAAGCTGGGCGCAGAGGTGAGCGCCTACGATCCGATCGCTGCGGAAGCGGCGCGCAAGCTGCTGCCGGAAGAGGTTCAGTATGCGGACAGTGCGGAGCGGGCGACGATCGGCTGCGATGCTTGCGTTATTTTGACGGAATGGAAAGATATTGTCGGCATGGATTTGTCGACTGTCAAAGCGGGGATGAAACAGCCAGTTATGATTGATGGACGCAATTGCTTCCAGCCTTCGGAGATGGAGCGGAACGGCTTCGTATATTATTCGGTTGGACGCAGGGCGGTGAACCGAACAGAAGGAGTGACGCGGAAATCGGTCAATCTGTAGCGGATTTTAGCGGTTGGGAGAGGAGGTGAATCATTAGGCAGACCGGGCATGCCCGGTCAAGGTTCTGCAGTCTGTTTATAAGGCCGGCGGCTTGTCTTCAAAGAAGATGTTGCGGCCGGACTAGGAGAGGAAAAGGAGAGAAGGCGATGAAGAAGAAAAAGACCGTTCTTGCTATCGCGCTAACGGCCGCGTTACTACTGCCGTCCATGGCGACTAGCGCATCCGCAGCGGCCAAGCCGTCCGGCAGTCCGCTGTTTTCTGGACAAGGATCCGTTTCAGCTTCGGCCAATTCTTCGTTCGGCTCATTTAATCCGTTCGAGAATACATTCCTGGATAAAGTTTTGCAGCAGCTGAAAGCTCAAGCGGAGAAAGAGAAGAACAAGGGCAACGGAAACGGCAATGGCAATAACGGCAACAACGGCAACAACGGCAACAACGGCAACAACGGCAACAACGGCAACAACGGCAACAACGGCAACAACGGCAACAACGGCAACAACGGCAACAATGGTAACAACGGCAACAACGGCAATAACGGCAATAATGGCAACAATGGCAACAATGGCAACAATGGCAATAATGGTAACAACGGCAACAACGGTAACAACGGTAACAACGGCAATAACGGCAACAACGGCAACAACGGCAACAACGGCAATAACGGAGGTATCGACGTCGATAAAGAGACGCAAAAGATTTACAATGAGACCTCGGCCGAGTTGTTTCAATTGCGTAACGCTTGCCAAGCTGAGCTAACCGGTTACGCCGTGCAGTTTACAACGTTGACATCAACGCATGCCAAGACAGAACTGTATAAGACGGGTACTTCTGCCTTCACGAATTGCACAAACCAGTACAGTGTCGTGTTCAGCGCAGCAGGTAACAAATTGCTTGCTATCGGCGTAAGTCCAGCCATTTTGGAGCCGATGCAGACCCGTTATGAAGAAGAAATTGTAGCCGGCCGGAAACAGCTTAACGCAATCGTCGGCAAGTAGGCAACATTTCGGAACATATTCGCTGCAGGCAGCGCCGGTTATTCCGGCGCTGTTTGGCTTGAGAAGAAAGAAGTCTGTCTTCAACCTTACTCCCATCCCCAATCGGGGGCTGGTCACGCAAAGTCATCCGAAGTGACTCAAAGTGACTCAAAGTCACTCAAAGTCACTCAAAGTCACTCAAAGTCACTCAAAGTCACTCAAAGTCACTCAAAGTCACTCAAAGTCACTCAAAGTCACTCAAAAATGCATGAACGCTAACCGTTTGTTGCTGGACTCTCCCAAAACGGCTAACTTCGAAAAGAGCATTAAATCAGGATTTACGCGGATCTGAGGAATGTTTATGTTATGAAAAATAACGCAAGTATTTAGCCTAATTAATTAAAGCGCATACATTACCAAAAGATATCGCTTACAAAAATAAATTTTTCGTATTGACAATTTTATAAAGCGGTTATATGATTATTTTCAGTCGAATACGTAAGAAAACATAACGTGTTACCTTTGAGGGCATGAGTTATGTAAGCATGAGAATGCTTATGTAGCTTATGTCCTTTTTTGCGTGCACGCAGGTATCGCGTTAACAGGCAGGTTTCGGACGGATTCGCAACAAACAAGGCAAAGAAGGGGAGATCTTGCGCATGTTGAGAAAAGGACTGCTGTTATGCGCTGTATTGCTGCTCGCGATCACGGCCGCCTGCGGAGGCGGCAACAACGGCAACGGAAATAAATCGACGACTGAACCGCCAGCTTCCACGGCGGATAACGGAGGAGCCAAGGAAACGACTGAGCCTGCCGCTCCGGCCGGATTGAAGGGCGAATTCGAAATCCAATATTTCGTTGGCGGCTATGGCGACGCGTGGTGGAAAGAAGTAATCGACGAGTTCCAGAAAGCCAACCCCGATCTGAAAATCAAGCAATCGGCAGGACCGGAAATCAACGAACAGATGAAACCGCGCTGGATTCAAGGCAATCCTCCCGATGTCGTTTACATCGACGGCAAAGGCTCTAACGAGCGTCAAATGATCGACGATGGACAACTGCTTGATCTGACCGAGTTTCTGGGCAGCGCCACCAATGTGGACGGCGAAAAGCTGAGCGATATTCTGATATCCCAGCCTACCGCTTACACTGACGGCAAAAACTTCACAGTTCCGCTCGTATTTGGCTCGTGGGGCATTTTCTATGACAAGGCGCTGTTTACAGAGAAGGGCTGGACAGTTCCGACCGACTGGAGCAGCTTCCTCAGCGTCAGCCAGCAAATTAAAGACGCGGGCATCAGCCCTCTAATTCATACCGGCGTTTATCCTTACTATATCAACGGAGGTCTGGTCGACTCTGCGATGGTAGCTGCGAACGGCGGCGACGGCTCCATTTTGACGAAGCAGGCAGCTTTGGAGGAAGGCAGCTTCTCCAGCGATGCAGTAAAAACGGCGCTTAATCAAATTGTCGAGCTGCGCGACAAAGGTTTCATCGATCAAGGCTCTGTATCGCTCAATCATACCGATTCGCAATCGCAATGGCTTCAGCATAAGGGCGCATTTATCCCGAACGGTTTGTGGCTCGAAAATGAAATGAAAAAAGACATTCCGTCCGGCTTTGACTTCGGCTTTATCCCATCGGTAGCTCAGTCTGCCGGCGCGAACAACATTGTTATTCCGTACACGAACACAATTGCGATCGCCAAAGACGCGAAAAACCCTGAAGCGGCCAAAGCGTTCCTGCAATTTGCTTTCACGAAGCAGCATGCCGTTCGTTGGGCAGAGCTGACTGGCGCAATTATGAACGTAAAAGCGGATCTCGACGCTTCCTCAGCTGGGCAAGTTGTAAAGGACGCTATGAAGTTCTTTAATTCCGACAAAACGACGGTTGCCCCGGTTGCCGTTCTGAACGCCGATGTGGAAAAAGCGAAGCAAGACGCGACGCTCGCTCTGACGGTAGGCAAAATCCAGCCGGAAGAATGGATCAAACGTCTCGAGGCTGCTGCTGCAAAAGCTAGAAAATAGCCGTATTCATTATTTGTATCATTTCACACACAACCGCTAACACGACGCCAACAGGGGATGGCCGTTCTTGCGGCCAGCCCTTGTTGGTTGTCTCTTTTTAGCCAAGTCAGGTTGGAGGAAGGTGACAGACCTTGTCCCAAAAAGCGAAACGCCGCTTTTTTATCGCATCTTTTATTATTCCGACACTCGCATTTTTTGGAGTATTCACGCTGTACCCGATTATACGCGGCATCTACATCTCGCTCTTCGACTGGTCCGGAAGCGCGAAAAATATGACTTACATCGGCTTCGATAACTTTCGCGAGCTGCTGAAGGATCCGATCATATGGACCGCCCTTAAAAACGACTATTTTCTCGTTGTCGGCAAGGTGATTGGCATTATACTGCTGGCGACGCTGTTTGCGGTTGCCGTTACGAGATTGAACATAAAAGGATCTTCCTTTTACCGGATTATCTTTTTTATTCCGAATATCATTTCCGTCGTCGTCATCGGCGTGCTGTGGCGTTACGTCTATAACCCGAATCTCGGTTTTATCAACTCGTTTCTGTCGTTGTTTCGGGATCAGCCGGTGCAAACGCCTTGGCTCGGGCAGGAAAGCACGGCAATGTGGTCTCTCCTTTGGCCGTCCATATGGGCGGGAATCGGGTTTTATATGATTTTGCTGATTGCGGCCATCCTGAGCATACCTCAAGAGCTGTATGAGGCGGCTGATTTGGACGGTGCTTCGCAGGGCAGACAATTTTGGTCCGTTACGCTTCCGCTGATATGGGAGCAAATGAAGGTGAGCATCCTGCATATTGTCATGACGACGCTGAACGGCTCGTTCATTATCGTCTGGATTATGACGGAGGGCGGCCCGGACAATGCTACGCAGGTAATGGGCTCGTACTTATACCAGATGGGCTTCCGCCAGTTCCATATGGGTTATGCTGCAGCGATCGGCGTTCTCATTCTGATCATGTCGTTCTTGACGACGATCGTACTGGGAAGACTGCTGCGAAGAGAGACCGTGGAGCTTGCTTAGTTCTTCGTGGATAGGCGCTTAAGAGGAGAGTGGCTGCCGGATTATCTAAAAATGTTTTTGCATTTGGTCACATATTGAAGTTTTGCTGCTCGATCGACTTTCATATAAAACGGAGCTGCGCTCACGAAGTGTTTTGCTCGGCAAAAGGAAGCCCCGTATGAAGCGAGTTTTGCTAGGCACCAGAAAGCTAGCCTATGCGAAGTGAAGTTTTGCTTTGCAAAACGATTGTGGTTACGAAGTTAGTTTTGCTTAGCAGAACGGAGCTGATGCTTACGATGGAAGTTTCGCTTCGCAAAACAAAGTTGATGCTTACGAAGAAAGTTTTGCTGTGCAAAACTTTGTAGGAGATGAAAAAAATGTCCGCCACAAAACAACATCCCTTTTACAAGTCGCTGACGGTTGCTGTGTTGCTCGTTTGGACGGCGGCTGTGCTGTATCCGCTCGTCTGGACGTTGTTCGGGTCCCTCAAGGATAACCAGCAGTTTATGTTAGGCAAGCCTTGGGCTTTGCCGAAGTTTCCGCTGCTGTGGTCGAACTTCTCGTATGTATGGGAAACGTACGGTTTCAGCGGTTACTTTCTTAATTCGGCGATTGTAGCAGGTGCGAGTACTTTGCTTTCCGTACTGTTAGCCGCAACGACGGCTTATATTCTCGCAAGGTTCGCTTTCAAAGGAAGCGGCACGCTCCTCAATCTGTATTTGTCGGCGATGATGATCCCGATGATCCTGGGTCTTATCCCGCTGTTTTTCTTGCTGAACGAAATGCATCTGATTAATAAGTTGGTTGGACTTATCATTGTCTATACGGCAAGCGCATTGCCCTTCGGTATTTTCGTTCTGGTTGGCTTCTTCAAGACGCTGCCGCGAGAGCTTGAGGAAGCGTCTGCTATCGACGGGGCGGGCTATAACCGTACGTTTTTTACGGTTATGCTGCCGCTGGCCAAGTCCGGTCTCGTCTCGGTCGGTATTATGAACGCTCTTAACATTTGGAACGAGTATATTATGGGGACTGTCTTCATCAACGATCCCTCGAAATATACGCTGCCGGTCGGCATCGCGATTATGCAGTCGGAGATGCAGTACCGGACGGAGTGGGGGCCGCTGTTTGCGGGGCTGCTCTTATCCATGATCCCGGTTATTGCTGTCTACGTCTTGTTCCAGCGGCAAATCGCCGACGGCGTAACAGCAGGAGCGGTTAAGTAAAAGAACGCCAAAAGAAGCGCCCGACTCCGCATGGCTTGCGGGGGACGGGTGCTTTTGTTTATTTAAGAGCTTTTTTTATTTAAGGGCTTTTTTTATTTAAGGGCTTTTTTTATTTAAGGGCTGTTTCTATTTAACAGCTTTATAATAATTCAGATTCAGATTCAGATTCAGATTCAGATTCAGATTCAGAAGATTCAGATGCAGATGCTGATGGCATCACTTAAGTTGGTACTCCGCTCTGCGTGGCTATGGATCTCAATATCTGCGAAGGTTGGTTTGAAAATCTCCTTATTTGCGGATGCGGCTTTTTATCCAACTTCCTCCTGGTAGTGCAACTGTGTCTATTGATGGCTACCCGGCCATTCGGTCGTCAAATAATCAGTTTCCATTAGTGACGTGTGCCAAACGACGATGCCGAGCTTGAAATAACTGCAAAAAAGCAGTTATTTGCCGTTGTACGAGCTATATGTAAGAGAATAACTGCCAAAATGCAGTTATTCTCTGGGATACGAGTCCAAATGGCGATGTGAGACTTGAAATAACTGCAAAAAAGCAGTTATTTGACGCTATACAGGCATTTGTGAGAGAAATAACTGCCAAAATGCAGTTATTCTCTGGGGTACGGGTCCAAATGGCGATGTGAGACTTGAAATAACTGCAAAAAAGCAGTTATTTGGCGCTTTACAGGCATTTCTGAGAGAATAACTGCCAAAATGCAGTTATTCTCTAGGGTACGGGTCCAAATGGCGATGCGAGGCTTGAAATAACTGCAAAAAAGCAGTTATTTGCCGTTGTACGAGCTTTATGTTAGATAATAACTGCTAAAATGCAGTTATTCATCGGACCCGAACCCAAATGGCGGCGCTAGGCTGAACGAACGAGCCTTCCGACATCAAAGCTCAATCGGAATCAAATGATGGATGCCGTCGAGCTCCTGCTTGCGGAATTCGCTTGGCGTGAACCCGGTCCACTCGGCGAATTGGCGGCTGAAGCTTTGTACGTTTTCGTAGCCGATGCGGTGGGCGATCGTTTCGATCGAGTCATTGCTGGCGGCAAGCATTTGCATCGCTTCCTGTCGCTTTAACACCATTAAATATTCACGTGGCGACATGCCGTACGTCTGCCGGAAAACGCGATACGCATGGCGGCGGCTAACGCCGAGCTTGTGCGAAATTTGCACCAGCCAGTTGCTTTCGCTATCGAGTGCGAGCTGTTTCTCTTCCACAGCTTCATCCGCAACGACCATATGCTCGATTTCCTTGGCGATCAAGTAGGACATCGAAGGCTTCCACGTCCGACCTTGCCCCTCCTGCTCGAGATACTGCTCCAGCCGATGCGCGATGGCGTATAGATTGGCAAAAAGACCGATCCGCGAATGTAATTCGCCCGCGAGAGCGTCCGCAATTTCGCGCACAAGCGGCGTCAACGCTTCGTTTAGCGGATGGCCGCGCCGGTACAGTGCTGTAAATTGACGTTCCAGCAATTCGACGAAAGAAGAATCAGGGAGCTGGACATGCATCGTAAAATATTGCACCCCCTCGGAATCCTCGACCCGAAAGTCGTGCAGCTGCATCGGAGGCACGATCAACAGATCGCCTTCCTCCTGCACATGCTCTGCGGCTCCGATGACGGCGGTCTGCTTTCCTTTCAGAACGAGATTGAACTCGATCATCATATGATGAACATGCTTGCCGCATAGCCAGCCTTTGCGGGCCGTCGCCATGTGCGAGCCGTACAGATAAGCCTCGGAGCGAAAATAAGGATGTTGGTAGTGGTAGGTCAATCCTACCGTACTAATTGCCATAAAAGTCACCTTGCCATTCCACAAAAAATGTCCCATTTTGTTAAATCATTTTATTGCGAAAGACCGAATATGTTATAGATGTTCCCTATCGGCGGATTTATACTTGTAAACGATGCGTAAAAGCCGTCGGATTTTGTTATCACTAAGCTATGCAAAGCATAGCAAAACAAAACGAATGCCGCGGCCGGAAATAGGAAAAGAGAGATGCCTTTATTTTAAAGGCAATAACGGGTGGAGTGAAGATGGCAAAACAAGCAACGGCGCAAAGCGGCAAGCTTTCGCTCGATTATTCAAAACGGTTTGAAGAGGTAAGCGGCAAACCTGAGAAGCCGTTAAGGCTGCTTATGGGGCTGTATCGCGATCATTGGGGAAAAGTACTGATGTCGGCGATCTATTACATGCTCAAGGCGGCACCGGTATTTGTGCTGCCGATTGTGACGGCCAACATCATTAACATTATTAGTTATCCCGATAAGCACTCGATGAGTGAATTTTGGATCAATCTAGTCGTTGTTGTGGCTGTTATCGCGCAAAATATTTTGACGCATACGCTGCACGTCAGCTATATCAGTAAAGCGGTGCGCCATGTGGAAGCGGGGTTGCGCAGCACGCTCGTCCGCAAGCTGCAAAAGCTTTCGCTCAGCTATCACGGCGATTTAAGCGGCGGCAAAATGCAGGCCAAGGTGCTGCGCGACGTCGAAGCGATCGATTTCCTGTCACGGCAAATCATGATGGCGATCATCCCGGCGTTCCTTAACCTTGCGGTCGTCGTCGGTATTACGCTGTACCATAGCTGGATTGTCGCGCTGTTCTTTGTGTTGATGGGGCCGACGGCTATTGGGCTGGTCCGCTTTTTTCAAACTAAAATGTCTCGCCGCAACCGCGAGGTAAGGCGCAATATTGAGGAAATGTCCGGCAAGGTATCCGAGACAGTTGAAATGATCCCAGTCACTCGCGCCCACGGGCTTGAGGACGTCGAGATCCGCAAGGTGGACGGCGCTCTGAACGATATACGCGAAAGAGGACATCGGCTGGACGTGCTCGAAGCGTATTTCGGCTCGACGAGTTGGGTGGCTTTTCAATTGTTCCAGGTAGCCTGCCTGTTTTTCACTGGCTATTTGGCTTACAGAGGTTATATGCAAATCGGCGATATCGTCATGTATCAGGGCTTTTTCGGCATGATGGTAGGTTCGGTCAACTCGATTCTGAACGTTTATCCGAACCTGCTGAAAGGCTTTGAGTCGCTTCATTCGGTGTCGGAAGTGCTGATGTCTTCTGAGACAGAGGAATACAAAGGACGGGTGAAACCGGAGGATATTCGCGGGGAGTACAAATTCGAGAGTGTAGCGTTCAAATATAAAAACGGCGACCGCCACGTGCTCGAGGATTTGACGCTTGAGGTGCGGGCCGGTGAAAAAATCGCTTTTGTCGGGGAATCCGGCTCCGGCAAATCGACGATTTTGAACCTGATTATCGGCTTTTACCGTCCGCAAAAAGGAACGATACGGATCGACGGCATTCCGATGGACGATATGCGCATGAAGCGCTACCGCCAGTCGCTAGCGATCGTGCTGCAAAACAATATCCTGTTCTCGGGAACGATTCGTGAGAATATTACGTACGGTCTGCCGAACATTCCAGAGGAACGGCTGCAGCAGGCGGTCTGGATGGCCAATCTGCATGATGTGATCGACAGTTTGCCCGAAGGGCTTGATACGAAGGTTGGCGAGCATGGCGGACGCTTATCGGGCGGCCAGCGCCAACGTATCGCCATTGCTCGCGCGCTCGTTCGCGATCCGCGGATTATCATACTCGATGAAGCGACCTCAGCCCTCGATAATATTAGCGAGAAGCATGTCCAGCAGGCAATGGAGCAGCTGATGGAGGGAAGGACGACGTTTATCGTCGCCCATCGATTGTCCACCATCCGCAACGTCGACCGCATTGTAGTGATGAAGAAAGGGCGCATCGCCGAAATCGGCAGCTACGATGAGTTGATGGCGAAGCGCGGCGAATTTTACAAGCTGAAAACGATGTAAGGCTATTAACCTCCGACCGGCGCTTGCTGCTGTTTCGGAGGTTTTGTTTTACCGCCGAATCCGTTCGGTCCTAGATAGAGATACGACAGCGGCCTTGATTGCGACATTAGCCAGGCGATGCCAAGCGGAATGAGTACGCCGACGGCCGTGAACACAAGTGTGCCGTAAGTTAGGCCGATGCCGTATTGCAGCACAATGTTGACGGGCACATGCAAATACATGATCGCAATCGTGACGGTGCCGAGAAAAGCGAAAACGTTCGCCGCTCTATATCGGGAGAACCAGTAGCACAGATGGAGCACAACGAGCACGCAGGCGACCGGTACAAGCAGATCAAGCACAGGCTGATCATAAATTTTGTATTTCATGTCGATGCGCAATGTCCATAAGCCGCCGATGTTCAGCCCTGCCGCAATGAACCAGACCATCAGCGCGGGAAAGAAAGCCGATCCTTGCTCGAGCAGATCAGGAATCATTTTTTTGCCGGCATAGCCGAGGAAAAAGAAGACGATTGCCATCAAGGCGACGTCAATATTCCAAGGTATATCCCATTCCCTTGCGGGCGTCATGCTGATGGCATGAGCGGCGGCGTAGCAGACTGCGACGGCTGCGGCCGCTTTTTTCAAGCTGAAACGGGATAAATAACCCATGAGCAAATGGACGGCGAGCAAGCAGGTAATAAACCAGAAAACGCCGTACCAGCCGCCGAGAACAGTTCCGCCGTATGCCAAAAGAAGCAAGTCTTGGGGAATAGACAGCGGGTCTCGCAGCCGGACGGCAACGAGCAGTGCGATGGTCACGCCATAGGCGGCATAAGGGATCATGAAAAATTTGATTCGTTTCCACGCCCATTTGCCATAAGCCTCGGCTGCCACCTCTTTGAACAGTAGTCCGCTCACAAGGAAGAACAGCGGCATGCGGAACCAGCCGAGATAATGATTGATGACGTCGTTGCCGGCATGTCCCATGACGACCAGAACGATGCTGACCCCGCGGGCGACGTCAATCCATTTCATGCGTTCTTTCACGAATTCCCTCCATTCCGATATTGGAAATATACTAATTGATACTTAACGATACCGAATCCGAAAAAGCTCGAACATAGGCGAAAACGTTCAAATCCTTAGGTCTTGTGATTGAGCATGCGGCAAGTGGGTTGGTGTGGCGGCCAAAATGGAGACTATTGGACGATATTGCATCTTTTACGCATGGAGCGACGCCGATACAGCCATACTGATTGATTACGGAGCGTCGTATCAGTGTGATACGGCGGCAGAAGAGGAGGATGGCGATTGAGATATGATTGTTTGATTGTTGGAGGAGGTCCGGCAGGCTTGAATGCGGCGCTTGTGCTCGGGCGGGCAAAAAGAAAGGTGTTGCTTGTCGACAGTGGCAATCCGCGAAATGCGGTGACGCGCGAGTCGCATGGCTTTATTACGCGAGACGGCGTAAAGCCCGAAGAATTCCGGCAATTGGCCCATCGCGAGTTAGCCGCTTATCCTGGCATCCAAGTGCTGCATGGCAAAGCGGTAGGTATCGTCAAGCGCGGCGATATGCGGTTTGAGCTGTCGACGGAAGAAGGCGGACGGTATGAGGGGAGAACGGTTGTTTTGGCGACTGGCCTAAGGGACTGTTTGCCGCCGGTTCCAGGATTGGAGCGATACTACGGCAACTCTTTATTTAGCTGTCCTTACTGCGACGGCTGGGAGCAGCGGGATCGTCCGCTCGCGGTCATCGCTGATACGGCAGAGCATGCCTATCATATGGCGGTAATGGCGTATCAATGGAGCGCCGATATTGCCGTTTGCTTGAACGGTGGAGAGTCGTTGGGAGATGAGCAGACAGAGAAGTTGCGGAGCAAGGGAATTGCGGTCTACGCGCAGCGGATTGCAAGCTTGCGCGGCGAAGAAGGCATGCTGTCAGCGATCGTGTTCGATGATGGTGCGGCAATCGAGCGGACTGGCGGGTTTGTCGCTTCGAAATGGGAGCATCCGATCGATTTTGCGGGCATGCTCGGATTGAGCTTGAATGAACACGGCGGCATCGCTGCTGACGATTTTGGCCGCACGAATGTGGAAGGATTATATGCGACTGGCGATGCTTCTTTGATCGTGCCTGCCCAGCTGATCGCAGCGGCGGCTGGAGGCAGCCGGGCGGCGATGGGTGTGAATGCGCAGCTCATCCATGCCGATTTTTAGCTTTTCGTCGTATGTTAGGTATCCTCATCAAACCGCTTTCAGGCTGTGTGTTTTTCCACTTAATGCATCCACATGATTAGATGATAAGTTCTTTTTAATCTGAATCATGTGGATGTCTTCATGTTTTTTTTTGCTGCGTTCAACTCATCATCACTGCGCATGAATTCTCCCATTTCCTCGCATATTTGCTTTCAATGATTTTTTACTCTCTCAACTAAAAAAGCTGAAATAAAGCTAAATCGATCGTTGCAAAGTTCGTTTTGATAGAGAGTCATATTAATAGCTTGAAGTTCTTCAATGCTTAATATTAAGTCATTATATATTACATTGAAATTCGAAATCTTATGATTTTCTTGATTTTAATCATATAAACCTAACATAAAATAATGAATTTAGTGTGAATTAGCGTGTGAAGGATTGATTTTCTGTTCTATTCTTTGTGTTTTATGTTATATTAATTGACACAACAATTACACGATGCTAGAATTCCTACTATATTCATATAAGGGAGTGGGACATATTGTTTAACAACAAGAAACAACAGAGGTTCGAAACAGGCCTGTCTGTTAAAGAACACAAGTCGTCTGCCCAAACAAGAAAAGGTACATGGAGCGGTAAGTCTACCTTTGCGGCTACTCTAGCTATTTCCTTGGCTATCGCCGGTCTAGGGCCGGTTAATAGCGCGCATGCATTAACTAGATTGACAGCCGACAGCGGCACGCAATGGGAATTTCACGATTCCTTTGCGCCAAATCTGGATTCAGGCAGCATTCGTCGAGCTAGCAATACGATTGCACAAGGCTTCGGCAATATTTTTGTTCAAGTATCTTCCAATCCTTCGCCTCGTATGAACGGTCAAATGATGCGCGGCTTCGGTCTCGAATACGATGGCAAAGACACGTTTGCGACAACCCGTTCCGTCAATCTCGGTGACGTTCTTATTACACGGGATATTTATTTTGATGGCGAAAATAACAAAACTCGCTACTTCGATACGTTTACGAACACAACCGCTTCACCAGTAACGGTCGATGTATCCTTCGGCGGCTCGCTTGGCTACGGTTCTGGCGACTATTATGGAGCCATCCAATCTACTTCGAGCGGTGACAAGGCGATTACCTCCGACGATTCGTGGGTACTGGTCGACAATGCCAGAGCGGCGGATCTTCCGTTAGGCGTTGTTCTCGGCTCGCCCGGCCCTTTCGAAGGGGCGTTGAAAGGCACCGGCAACCAACAAAAAGATCCGTTCACAACACCGATGGCGACTTCGGGCAATGATGCAAACTTTTATGGTTTTATACATAGTCTGACGATCGAGCCGGGTCAAACCAAATCGCTTGCCAGATACGTCTTGGCTGGGGAAGCGGGCGCTTCTGGCTTGACGAATACAGCCGGTGCATTGGACCAGCTTGCGCAGCAGCCGGATCTTACTCAATTGTCTGAAGCACAAATATGTACGATCAGCAACTGGGATCTGTCCACGATTTCCGGCTTTGACGCTGCTGACTGCGGAACGGTAACCCGCCTCGACATTCCGGCAACTCCTGCAGTGCCGGCAATGGTGACAACCTCCAAATATGATGTTGTGAACAAAACCATTCAGGAAATGCAAGCCGACATGGAACAAGGCGTTACGACTTCGGAAGAAATTACGCGTGCCTACCTGGATCGGATCACAGCGTATGACGCAGGCCAGCTTGGCTTCCACTCGTTCCTTCATGTTTCTGAAACTGCAATTGAGCAAGCCAAGGCGGCTGACCAAGCGCGGCAAGCAGGCCAGAAGGGCCAATTGCTCGGCATTCCGATTGCCATTAAAGATATCTATGATACAAAGGACATGCCGACAACGGGTGGTTCTCGAGCGCTGGAAGGCTGGCAGCCAAAAAGCGATGCCTATCAGGTGCAAAAGCTCAGAGAAGCAGGCGCAGTGATCATCGGCAAGACGAATACATCGGAATTCGCCAACAGCGGCAGCTTCAGCGAAAGCGGCTGGATGCAAACGTGGAATGCGCTTAATCCTTCCAAAACTTCGTTTGGTTCAAGTGGCGGGTCCGCAGTAGCTGTTGCCGCAGACCTTGCGTCGGCGGCGATGGGCACGCAAACAGGCGTATCTCTGTATGCTCCGTCAGTTGGCGCTAGCTTGGCTACCTTCCGCGGTACGGACGGCATGGCCAGCACGAGCGGCGTTATGCCTTTGACCTGGGGACAGGACTACGCGGGTCCGATTGCCCGGACGGTAACAGACGTAACCTACCTGCTTAACGCTACGACAGGTACAGACCCGCAAGATATGCTTACAAAAGATTCAGATGCGCGTAAGCCGCAAGACTGGACTGCCGCACTTGATCCTAACGCTCTGCAAGGCAAACGTATCGGCTATATTCCGTCTTCCTTCGTTTCGTCTTATGCAGATGACGGCACAGGCGACGCGGTAAAACAGCATTTTGCCGATCTGGAAGCGGCAGGCGCTATACTGGTTGAAATGAGCGCGCCGCCAAGCGGCGGGTCGAGACCTTCGGGAAATGCCGGCAGCGAGGGATGGGCGCGATATATCGAACTGCATCCGGATTTCCCTTATGCCAACGGCGACGAGCTGCTCGCATCGCCAAAAGTGCTGTTGTATAACCAAAGAAGTCTGCAAGTACGTCCACGGATGACTGAAAACGAAGTACAAGCATATATCGATTACAGAACCAACTATAAGACCATTATTGCGAACTGGATGGACCAGTTTGACGTGGACAGCGTTGTATATCCTGGCTTCATCAGCGATATGTACAACAATGACAGCGCCGCCTCCCAGTTGAGTTCGGACCGGGCTACCGGCGTACTGACTTCCAACGTTGGATTGCCGACGGTTGTTGTGCCGGTGGGCAAGAGTCCGAACGGATACTCTATCTCCATGCAGTTGGTAGGCAAAGCGTGGGATGACGCGAACGTGCTGGGCATGGGCTATGCGCTGGAGCAGCAAACAAAAGCACGCTCCGTCACAGCCTTTGCACCTAAGCTTACTTTCCAATCGGATAACTCGAACGGCAACGGACCAAGCGAGCCTGGAAACGGAAATGGCAATGGCAATGGTAACGGTAATGGCAATGGACCAACAACGCCTGGCAGTGGCAATGGCAACGGGTCAACAGAACCGGGCAACGGTAACGGTAACGGATCTGTAGATCCTAAGCCAGGAACAGTTTCCTTTGCCGATACGAAAGGGCACTGGGCGCAAGAAAGCATTGAATTGCTTGTTAGCAAAGGACTGTTATCCGGCTATCCAGACGGCAGCTTCCGTCCTAATATGGGCATTACTCGCGCAGAAGCCGTGAAGGTGCTGGCAACCTACCTCGGGTTGGAGGCGCAAGCCGGTGACTTTACCGATGTTCCTACTAAGCACTGGGCAGCTGGTTTTATCGGTGCAGCGGAAAAAGCGGGACTAATGAATGGGTATGCGAATGGCACGTTCAAACCGGAAGACAAGCTCAATCGAGAAGAGATGGCGGCTTTGGTTGCTAGAGCGTTCAAGCTTAGCGGCGGAACCACTGTTTCATTCAAGGATGTGACAGCAGGCTCGTGGTCGCATGCGTATATCGCAACTTTGGCCTCTAATCAGATCATCACCGGGTATGAGGATGGCACATTCCGTCCAACCCAAGCGATCACCAGAGCGGAATTCGCAACAATGGTAGCCAAAGCGCTTAAGCTGCAATAGCAGTTGTGGCGGGCAATAACAGCAGTAAACAAAAGGGACGTCGGTAGTCAGCCGGCGTCTTTTTGCTTACTGTAAGAGTAACTCGTCGCGTTCAATCGCGGCGCCAGGTTCTGTCCCGCAGCGCTTCCCGTTCATTTGAAATCGAGCACCCTGCTTTCGATTTTGAGCCGAATATGTATGAAAAATCGTACATAATTTTGCGAAAATCGGTATTTTGGACGATTATAGTCGAAAAATCATATATAATCGACGAATTTTCTCAGATTTAGAAAAATATATATGAAAATTCATACATATTAGACGGACGGGAGCTTCAAATCAGTACTTGGCTGAAAAGGAGAGAGCGGCGAAGGGTCAGAGGGATTCTAAAGAACCCTCTGACCCACAGCGCTTCCCCCCCCTCACATAAAATCAAGCACTTATGGTCGGCCACTTGGAGAAAGTGCTGGCGGCCGTCCGTTTTGAGCTGATTTTTCAAGCATATTACTTAAGAGAGAGCCGAAGCCTCCGTTTGTTCGATCGTATGCTTCATTCTTCACGCAAGATGCATTAGGAATCGACGGATCAGATTCGGAGACTTCTTCACTATGGAAATTGGAGCGGTTCATTGATATACTGGTCGGGCTTACAGCATGACAGAATGGGCAGATGGTTCTCTATTTTTAACATATTTAGTGAAACCTATCTGATGTGCGAAAGCAGGAAACACTCACGTGGTAACTTTCGTTGCGAAAAGGTGGGTACCGTTTATGAAGTAACCTTTGCTGTGCAGAGGTGCATACCGACTCACAGAGTAACCTTTTCCTCGATAAGTAAACACCACTCACGAAGCAACCTTTGCAAAGCAAAGGTAAGTAACAGCTTACGAAATAACCTTTTCTCGAAAAGGTAAGTACCGCTCACTAAGCAACCTTTGCTGCGCAAAGGTAAGTATCGCTTACGAAGTAACCTTTACTACGTAAAGATTTTAGGAGGAATCAAAAATTGTCGCCAAGAAATGTGGAAAGAGACAGGCAGGCAAGAGAGGCGAGAAGAGAGCATATATTAGACTGTGCCTTGCAGGTGATCGCGAAGCAGGGACTCGACGCGGCGAATATTAAAAGCATCGCGAAGGAAGCCAAAGCCAGTGTCGGCAACGTGTATAACTATTTTGAATCGAAGGATGCCATTTTCAGTGCGGTGCTGGAGCGGGGGCAGGTCAATTACGGGCGGATGATTTCGGAGATGGCCGCAAATAGCGAGCTAAACGCCAGAGAGAAGCTGTTGGCAATAGCTGACGGATGGATCAAAACGCCGACCAACTGGGCTTTTACCATTATGCTGCAAAGCATTCGGACAAACGAAACCGTATCGCCCAAGCTGCGCGAGGATGCGACGCGGCGTTTTACCGTCAATTTGCAGCCGATGGCCGAGATTATGCGCCAGGGACAACGTGACGGTCTACTGCTGGAAGGCGATCCAGAGCAGCATGCCTTTTATTTCGTCAGCTTGATTCAAGGGTTGACGCTGCAGCTTGCACCAGGCTATGAAATTCCGGTTGCTATTCGGGCGGCTCAGCTCGTTCGCTTGTTCGAGAACAAATCCGAATCGTAATTCGTCCGCTGTGAAAAAAAGGTTTGACAATCGCTCTCCCCAGTTGCTATCATACTTTTATCAAAACGAACCAACGTTCAGTTTGTTGGGTAAAAAGCATAAGTCGTTATCGACCAGACCAACTGGAGATGGACCGACATGAATACTTGCGCATGGGGCAAGTGTATCTCGTCGGGACAGTCTCTTTTTTTTATGCCTTAAAACCAAGTAAACAGGTAGATTTATTTATGTATTAAAAAGGAGGGATGCGCGATGGCTTCCGAAACGCTTGTCATTGACGGCTTGAATCGCATTTTTTCTTCGCCTGCGGGCGATGTGGCAGCGCTGAGCAATATCAGGCTGAAGGTGAAAAAAGGGGAATTCATTACGCTGATCGGACCGAGCGGCTGCGACAAGAGCACGCTGCTCAAGATCGTGGCGGGGCTGGATACCGGATATACCGGCACCGTGCTGTTGAACGATGAGCCGATCAACGGTCCGAGCATCGAAAAAGGTTTTATTTTTCAAGAGCCTCGCTTGTTTCCATGGCTAAGCGTCGAGAAAAACATCGCTGGCAACCTATCGCTGAAAAAACCGGAGGTGCGAGCCAAAGTTGACGAGCTGATCGAGCTCGTCAGGCTGAAAGGCTTCGAGAAGTCGTATCCGCGCGAGTTGTCCGGCGGCATGGCGCAGCGGGTATCGATCGCCAGAGCGCTGCTCCGCAATCCGGACGTGCTGCTGCTCGACGAGCCGTTCGGGGCGCTGGACGCTTTTACAAGGGCTCACTTGCAAGAGGTGCTGCTCGATATTTGGCAAAAGAATCGGACGACGATGCTGTTTGTGACGCATGATCTGGACGAAGCGGTTTTTCTTGGCGAGAGAGTAGTCATCATGAATCCTCGTCCGGGCCATATCCGGTCCGTTTTGCCGATCGATTTGTTCTACCCTCGCAAGAGGTCGAGCCCCTCTTTTCAAGAATGGAGACGCAAGGTGCTTAATGAGTTTGAGAAAGTGGAAGAGCCTGCGATCGATCAAGGTGCGGGCATTTAAACAAAAAACAGGATAGGGGAGAGATCGAAGATGAAGTTTCTAAAGGGATGGAAAATCAAAGTCGTATTGCTGGTGTCGGTAGTGGCGGTGCTGGCTGCTGGCTGCGCGAACACGGATAAAAAAGCGAGCGAGGGTGCGAACAAGTACGATGGCCTGACGGTACAGCTCGGCGTGCAAGGAAGCGGCGGTTTGCTTGGCAAAGCGCGCGAGGAGAAGTGGTTCGAGGATGAATTCGGCAAGCTCGGCGTGAAGGTGGAGTGGTCAGAATTCCAAAGCGGTCCACCGATGACAGAAGCGATGGCTGCCAATCACCTCGACTTCGCTGGGCTCGGCAACATGCCGATCGTGGCGGCGCAGGCGGCGGACATTAAGTTTAAAGTTATTTCGCAGCTGCTCGAAGGAAAAAACAATGTCGCCATTATCGTCCCGACCGACAGCCCGGCGAAAACGATTGAAGATTTGAAAGGGAAAAAGATAGCGGTGGCAAAAGGCAGCAATGCCTACAACTTCCTGTATCGCAGCCTTAATGATGCGGGCGTGAAGGATTCTGATCTGGAAATTATTCAGCTGCAGCCGGACGAAGCACAGCCTGCTTTTGAATCTGGCGGTGTGAATGCTTGGGCTACGTGGGACCCGTTCATTACGCTCAATACGCTGACCGGCAAAGCGAAGGTGCTGGCGGATGGCGAACAACTGGGCGTGCTGTCGCCATCGTTCCAAATTGTGCGTAAAGACTTCGCCGACAAGTATCCGGAATTGGTAACGCTCTACTTGAAAGTGTTCGAGAAGACGCTGCAATGGGAAGATCAAAACTTGGATGAAGCGCTGAATCGCTATGCGACGGAGCGGAAGGTACCGGTTGAGGTCATTAAAGCTACACTGCAACGTTCCAAAACGATTAATCGTCCGGTGAGCGACGAAATAATTGCCGAGCTTCAGAAGACCGCTGATTTCCAATTTTCAATTAAAAACATACGCAAGCAAGTGAACGTTGCCGACGTATTTGACAATCAATACGTGGAAGCAGCGCTGAAGAAATAAAGAACGTCAGAGGAGGCGGTAAAGATGGAAAAGACAGCATCTCCGGCTTTTTCGAAGGAAAGAGCCAATAGCAAAGCCGCCGCAAAAATCAAAGGGCGAACGAAGTCAGGATTTCCGTTTGTCTCCCTGCTATTGGGGGCGCTGCTGCCTGTAACGCTGATCATCGCTTGGGAGATAGCGGGAGCGGCGGGTATGCTCAATCCGATTCTGCTGCCGTCTCCCAGTACGATCTTTGAGGAGCTTTACGCGTTGACCTCGTCCGGCGAGCTTGCCCGTCACCTTGGCGTATCCGCCTGGCGGGCGCTGCTTGGCTTCCTCCTTGGCGGAGGCTTAGGGCTTGCGGCCGGTGTAGCCGTAGGTTTCTCCTACAAGACAGAGCGGCTACTCGACCCGACGTTGCAAATGCTGCGTACGCTGCCGCATTTGGCTATTGCTCCGCTTTTTATTTTATGGTTCGGGTTCGGCGAAACGTCGAAAATATTGCTGATCGCCAAAGGTACCTTTTTTCCACTGTATGTGCATACGTTTCTAGGCATCCGGTCTGTCGACGACAAGCTGTTCGACGTAGCCCGAGTGCTCCAGTTCAGCCGCAAGCAGCTGATCGCGAAGCTCATTATTCCGGCGTCGTTGCCGAATATTTTGCTCGGAGTGCGGTTATCGGCTGGCGTTGCCTGGCTGGTGCTGGTCGTTGCGGAAATGATGGGGGCGAGCGCCGGCGTCGGCTTTTTAATTAACGATGCTAGGTCGTTCTCGCTGACATCGGTCGTATTTGTCGGCATTCTCGTGTTCGCGGTTGTCGGAAAGCTGACAGATTCGCTTATTTTGCTGGCCGAACGCAGGCTGCTGCGTTGGCAGGACAGCTACAAAGGAGACGACGCGGCATGAACGGACAAACGATAGAGCGCAAAGGCTCGCGATCGAATCAAGAGGGCTGGCTGGGCGTTATTCCGAAAAGGCTTCACGCCTGGTTGCTGCCGGTCGCTATCGCGATTGTTTGGCAAGCTTCGGGCATGCTGGGGCTGATCTCGGAATCGCTGCTGCCGACGCCGGTCGCCATAGGCAAGCAATTTGTGCTGCTGGCGGCAAGCGGCGAGCTTTTCACGCATTTGGGCATTAGCGTTTATCGGGCGATGACAGGCTTCGCGCTGGGTGCAGCGACGGGTCTGGCGCTTGGGCTTTTTACCGGACTGGGCAAGCTTGCCGAGAAAACGCTTGATCCAACGCTGCAAATGCTTAGAACGATTCCGCTGCTGTCGCTCATTCCGCTTTTTATTTTATGGTTTGGCGTTGGCGAGTTTTCAAAGACGCTGATGATCGCGTTAGGCGCTTTTTTTCCTGTTTACGTCAACACGTTTCTTGGCATCCGCAGCGTCGATCGCAAACTGTTCGACGTAGCACGCACGTTCCAGTTTTCGCGCTACCAGCTCATTGTCAGGCTCATTGTCCCTTCGGCTTTGCCTAATATTTTGCTGGGCGTTCGGCTTTCGCTGGGAGTCGCCTGGCTGGTGCTTGTCGTTGCCGAACTGATGGGTGCGAGCGCGGGAGTCGGCTATATGATTCAAGACGCTAGAGTGTATATGCAGACGGATATTGTGTTTGTCGGAATCGTTATTTTTGCCGTCATAGGCAAGCTGTCCGACTCGCTCGTCCGTTTGCTAGAGAGACGCTGGCTTCGCTGGCGGGACACCTTTAAAGGATAATGAACACCGAAGCGGGAGGAAAACGCAATGGGGAGAGAAGAACAGCTTCATCTTGGGGCGTTTATTTACTATACCGGACATCATCATTTTGGCTGGAGGCACCCGGCTTCGGGGGCCGAAGATTTGTTCGACATTCAGTTTTATAAAAAGCTGGCTCAGACGGCGGAACGCGGCAAATTCGATATGATGTTTCTGGCCGATCTCCTATATGTGCGCGGCGTCGAACAGGCCGCGTCGGGCATGCTGGAGCCGGTTCAATTGCTTGCTGCGCTGTCCATGGTGACGGAGAAGCTGGGACTGACGGCTACCGTATCGACCACCTATAACGAACCTTATAACGTGGCGAGGAAGTTCGCTTCTCTCGATCATATTAGCGGCGGCCGTGCAGGCTGGAACATCGTCACTTCGCAGCTGGATGCGGAAGCGCATAATTACGGTCGGGAGAAGCACCCGGAGCATGCGCTGCGTTATGAGATGGCAAGGGAGTTTACCGAGACGGTCACTCGGCTCTGGGATACGTGGGAGGACGGTGCGCTTGTAATCGATCGCGAAGCGGGTGTTTTTGCCGACGATTCAAAGGTTCGGGAGACTGAGTTCAGGGGACATTGGTACGGGACAAAAGGGACGCTTAACGTTCCCCGGCCGCCGCAAGGCTATCCCGTACTGATCCAGGCTGGCTCTTCAGAGCCGGGGCAGTCGTTTGCGGCAGAGTTTGGTGAAGTCATTTTCACGGCGCAGCAGTCGCTTGAGGCGGCTCAATCGTTTTATCGAAGCGTAAAAAGCAGGCTGGCCGCTTTCGGCAGATCGCCGGACAGCTTGAAAATTATGCCCGGCTTGTCGCCGGTCATCGCCGAGACCGAGGAAGAGGCGCAGCGGAAATACCGGGAGCTGCAAGAGCTGATTCCGCCGAGTATGGTCGTTGGCGCGCTGTCGGGCATGCTGCAGTTCGACCTATCCGGCTATCCGATCGACGGCCAACTGCCTGATATTCCGGACCCAGTAGAGGCATCAAATGGCATGAAGAGCCGTGTACAGCTCGTCATGGACATGGCGCGTAAGGATAGACTGTCGATCTTAGAGCTGGGCAGACGGTTAATCGGCGCTCGCGGCCATATGCAGTTCATCGGCACGTACGAGCAACTGGCTGACTTTATACAGCATTGGTTTGAAGAGTACGGCTGTGACGGCTTCAACATTATGCCGCCCGTGCTGCCGGGAGACTTAACGGAGTTTGTCGATCATGTCATTCCGATTTTGCAGCAGCGCGGCTTGTTCCGCAAGGAGTACGAGGGCAGCACGCTTCGCGAGCATCTCGGCTTGGAAAGGCCGGGTCTCGGCCATTTCCAAGCGGGCGCAGCGAAAGCTGCAACCGGCGGAGCTGAAGCGGCGACTGTCGCAGCAGCGGTTGAGGGAGAAGCAGCGGCAGATACGCTGCCTACCGGAGTGTAGGGTGTGAAGCAGCAGATATGTTGCTTATGTGGTGCAGAATGTGAAGTGGCAGGTATGTTGCATTACGGTGTGTAGGATGTGCAGCGGCAGGTATGTTGCTTTTACGTTTCTTAATACAAGGGCGGACAGTTATAATACGTCAACCAACCTATCACGTATGCTGCTAAGTACGCTGGGCGGAAAAGTGCAGCGCCGGAACTCCGAGCTATCAGTTGCAGATACTTTCATATCTCGCGCGCTGGTAAGAGGTAGCTAGACTATGAGCCAAGAGAGTGCTTGGAAGCAGATATGTAGCCTTGCGTGTGAATGTGCAGAAATCTGTGGCTTAGCGGATACACGGTGCGCAGGCACGTGTGTAATAGTTGTTACTCAAGAAAAACAGTCAATCCCGCGTAATCGAGGGGGTGACTGTTTTTTTTATTCGTTTAACCTTGTGTACTCTATCTTAAATGTCTCCATGCAAAGTAATAACTGCTTTTTTGCAGTTATTACTTTGCAATCGGCACATATCTGTCCATATAACTGCAAAAAGGCAGTTATTGGGCTGCTCATCGCCACATGAAGAGGGATTTTAAGGAAATAACTGCAATTTAGCATTTATTCTGCTCAACTGAACCATATAGGCTCCCAATAACTGCGAAAAGGCAGTTATTCTTCTCAGTCGCATATGTTTTGCCCCGCAACTAACTATCGTTCTGCTAACTTTACTGACTACCGCCCCTGTTTCTCCTCAACCTGCCAATTATCACTGCTGATTGGGTGGGAGTGCGTATTGGTGAATAGAAAAACTGCCCTCGGATACGCTATGAATGGAAAAGGAGGGGATGGCAAATGACTGATTCTACAGGTGAATTCGTATCGAAAGTAAAAGATACGCAAAACAAGCAACAAGCAAATAAAGAGCGGTATGGAAAAGGCAAACCTGCGGGTAAGCTGGTCAATAAGCAGCATACAAATAATCCATAAAAGAGAGGGCTGGCGGACGACTTGCTTGCCATATGGCAGTGGGGTAGTCGGCGGCCCTCAGCTTTTTCAATCGAACATTTCTAAGCATTGACAATTACAAATTAAAGCGTCATTATATACATATGAACAATTGCTCATATATTGAATATATTAAAACAAAACAATCACTTTTTGGGATACAACTGGTGTACGGGAGGCGGAGACACAATGAACGATAAAAGGAATAAAGATGACCTTTCCAGCGATCACGCAAGGGGTACGGCGAAGCAACAAGGGAGCGGTCATTCCTGCGAAGGCGGCCATGGCAATGATTCACACGGCCATGACCACGCCCACAATCACAGCGACTCTCATGATCACAACCACGATCAGGGTCACGGACATCATCACGGCCACGACCACGGTCATTTAGGGCATCATCATTACGATACAAAGGGCAATAAAACGGGGTTAATTATAGCGTTAATTATTACTTCCGGTATTATGATCCTGGAGTTTTTCGGAGGATTAATTACGAATAGCTTGGCACTGTTATCGGATTCCGGTCATATGCTGAGCGACGCCAGCGCGCTCGCACTGAGCCTAGTGGCAATCTGGTTTGCCTCGCGTCCGGCGTCGCCGAACAAAACATACGGTTTCTACCGTTTTGAAATATTGGCAGCGTTATTTAACGGCATTACTTTATTTGTTATCGCCGGTTTTATCGTATGGGAGGCCATTGGCCGCTTCTTCGATCCACCGGCTGTATCGAGCCTGTCGATGATGGTCATTGCGTTCATCGGCTTGCTGGCGAACCTGGCAAGCGCTTGGGCGCTTATGCGCAAAGGAGACGTTCACGGCAACCTGAACGTGCGCAGTGCTTACTTGCATGTCATCGGAGATGCGCTTGGCTCAGTTGGTGCGGTAGTGGCCGGACTGCTCATCTACCTTTTCAATTGGAATATCGCCGATCCGATCATTTCCGTCGTTGTCGCCTTGCTGATTTTGCGCAGCGCATGGGGCGTCATTAAGCATACGCTTCATATTTTGATGGAGGGGACGCCGACTGCTGTCGATCAGCAGGAAGTGAAGAAGACGCTGAGTGAAATCGAAGGCGTCGTCGACGTGCATGACTTGCACATTTGGACAATTACGTCAGGTCTCGATTCGTTAAGCTGCCATCTGCTGGTCTCCGAGGGAACGAATTGCCAAGAGGTGCTTCAGCAGGCTATTCGCCGCATCGAGGAACGGTTCAAAATCCAACATTCGACGATTCAAGTGGAAAGCTCCATCATTCGGCACATGGAACTAAAAGTTTGATAACCGCACTTCCCATTCAAAAAGGACCGTTCGCTGCGCATCAAATGCGGCGAACGGCCTTTATTGATTTATGCCTCACTGTTAGGCTTGCTTCTGCCCAAAAGCCGGCGATTTAAGTACATTTTATTGATTAATGTAACGTTCGAAAATAGATCCGAAGTCCTTCACTTTAAACTGTCTATGCGTGTCGGAAAGCCAAGCGAAAGCCGATTTGTTCAAGCGGTCGAATGAATCGGCAATGTCGAAATCGCCTTTATGCGCATGACTGAGCGTCGAGGAGGCGAGCTCCAAGCTTTGTCGCGCATAGCCGAGTTTTGTCTCATTGTCGTACGTTATCTCTGAAATTTTCACTAATGCTTTATAAAGGTCCTTGACCTGCTCTAGAAACTTTTTGTTCACGTCGATCGAGAATACCGAATCGCCGATCGAAAACTTAATTTCGACGTCAAGATCGACCGTTCCCGCCGTTTCTAGTGAGACGTTCGTGATGCGGTGTGTACCGTAAGGGTAGCGGCGCAACGTTCTTTTCTTGCTGATGGCGCTGGTTCCGTCCAGGTGTATGAAGGCTTGGTTGGTGAAGCAGTATTCATCCGATTTGGACTTGATGAGAAAATAAATTTTCTCGTTGTCCTCGTGCATGACGTAGTCGTCGGAATCGACTTTGTTGTAATTTTCCGGCGTAATGACGGCGCCAATATCGCTGATGCCCAGCAGATCAGCCGCTACTTTTCCGAACATGATAACCAGCCCTCTCCCATAAATAAATGAAATTCCAGTACCATTATATAGGCTTTAAACAAATATATTCAATCCTTATTTCTTCTGGTTTCGCGATAAAACGGCATATTTCGCATACATCTCAGCCAATCGAAGCAAGTTGACTGGCCGCCCTCCCTCGCTGTACACTTTGTTCAAAATCGGACCGAAGGGGAAGATGACGCTTGGCGCTCTTATATATCGAGGATGACAAAGAAATTGGCGGCTTTGTGCAGCGGCTTTTACAGGACAAGGGCTTCGAAGTCGTTTGGCTGATGAACGGTGAACAGGCCGTCGAAGAGGCGGGAAATTGTGAATTGGCGATTCTAGACGTCATGCTGCCGGGACTGGATGGCTTTACGGTCGGGCAAAAGCTGAAAAAGGCGTTTCCGTCCCTGCCGATTTTAATGCTTACTGCAAGGACCGGAATCGAAGATAAGCTTCATGGCCTGCAGTTTGCCGACGATTATTTGACGAAGCCCTTCCATCCGGACGAGCTGGCGGCAAGAGTAGAGGTATTGCTCCGCCGTTTCGACGTGCATGCTGCTTCCACGCCTCTGTCGATCAAGCATCTTCTCGTGTACGAGAAGGAAAATCGAATTGTGGATCGCCGGACCAAAGAGGAAGTGGCGCTGACAGGCAAGCAATTTCAAATTTTCAGCTATCTGGTGCGCCATCTCGGACATATTCTGACGAAAGAACAAATCTATGAGGCAGTCTGGAACGAGCCGTACATAGAGGGTGATAAAACGCTGATGGTTCACATCCGTTATTTGCGGGAAAAGCTGGAGAAGGACCCGGCTGCCCCCGAAATCATTGAGACGGTGCGGGGCATCGGCTACAGGGTGAGAGCATGACGGACAAGGACAAGGCGAACAAGCAAAAGCACTCGGACGGGCTGCCGACCGAATCGCCGCGCAACGATTCTATCAAGCAGAAACGGAGCAGAGGCTTTTTCAAAAATCGATCATCACTCCAAACCAGATATATCTTGCTGATGCTGAGCGCGTTTCTGTTTTTGCCCTTGGTATTGTCGGGATCGGGCATTGTGTATTCGCTAACCGCGACGCTGTTTAACGGAGCCAAAGAACCGTTAAAGTACGGAGGCAAAACGGAGCTCGAAAAAGCTTGGCACCGCGAAGCGGGGGAGCTTTGGGACAGCTCTGGCGAAGAAGTCGACAATCGGTTGCGACAGCTTAAGGAGGCATATCCGGAAGCGTCGTTGTTCTGGGTAGATGACACAGGCAAGCTGCGCTTGCAGCTGGAAGGACAAGAGCGGCGGGAGGAGCCGTTGCCCGACGACTGGTCGCCTGCCGATGCGATACGCTTTATGAAATCGGGTGTAAAAGGCGATCCATTTACCGTCGTTGCGTTTATTGGCGGCTCGCAGACGATAGAAAGCTCTTTTATGGTGCTGCAAATGCCGCGCGAACTGCTGCAGAGAAGCCAGCCGGCAGGCTGGGAAACGCCGTTTTACGGGATATTCACAATCGTGATATTTGTTCTGTTCATCGTGCTCTCCCTGCTGTTCATTCGTCAACTGCGCAAACGTCTGCTGCGTCTGCAGAAAGCGATGGGGCAGAGCGGCGCCAGCGGAATTCCGAACCCCGTTGAATTAACGAGAGACGACGAGATCGGACAGCTGGAAATTTCTTTTAACCGTATGGTGGAGCAACTCGAGGATAGCGTAGCCAGGGAGAAAGAGGAAGAGGAGCTGCGCAAGCGGTTGATCGCCAATCTGTCGCATGATTTGAGGACTCCTCTTACCGTAATGGGCAGCCATTTGTACACGCTTCGCGGAGAGGAGCTGAGCGCCGAGGGGCGTGAGGCGGCTAAGCAGCTGACGGCAAAAATATCGGACATGAGCGAGCTGATTGAAAACTTGCTCTCTTATACGCTGATGACGAGCGGTAAATATCCGCTGAAGCTGGAGAAAATCGATGCTGCCAGACTTGCCAAGGAATGCGCGGCCGCCTGGTACCCGCTTTGGGAGAAGGAAGGGATTGACGCGGAGGTCGATTTGCCTGCTGGCAGGCTGATGTGGGAGATTGACCGCGAAGGCTTCAAGCGTCTATTGGACAATTTGTTTCAGAACGTCGTTCGCCATGCGGCTGCAGGCTGTTATATTGGGCTCACGGTTGAACCAACTGCGGATGGCGACATGCTCGTCATATCCGATCGCGGCCCGGGCCTCGCAGCGGCTTCTGAGCGAAGAGGGTCGGGGATCGGCCTCGCCATCGTCGATTATTTAGCACGGGAGATGGGATTGGACTGGCGTACGATATCGAACGAAGACGGCACGCGTGTCTATTTACGGCAGGCGGGAGCCAAGGTACAGCGTTGATGGAAAGAAGCCGGACTCTGGCGAGTAATAATCGCCGGAAGTCCGGCTTTTTTTAAACCAATTTTAAACTTGGCCTTTTCCTTGCTTTAACCTTCATCCGTTAACCTTAATGGCGAGGTGATGAAAATGAGCCAATGGGTCATTGAAACGAAAGCATTGAGCAAACGCTACAAAGGCCGCTTCGCCGTATCGGATTTGAATTTACGGATCGGCAAAGGTGAAATATACGGCTTTCTCGGGCCGAATGGAGCCGGTAAAACAACGACGATTCGCATGCTGCTAGGCTTAATCAAGCCTTCTTCGGGAAAGGTGGAGCTATTCGGAAGACCGCTCGCCAAAGAGAGAATTGCTCTGCTGCGAAAAGTCGGCGCGCTTGTGGAATCTCCGTCTTATTACGGTCATCTGACGGCGGTCGATAATTTGGAGGCGATCCGTAAAATCATCGATGCTCCAAAAAGCCGAATTGACGAAACGCTGCATATCGTCGGGCTGACGAAAGAGGCGCGAAGAGCGGTCAAAGGCTACTCGCTCGGCATGAAACAGCGCCTTGGCATCGCCAGCGCCCTGCTCGGAAATCCCGAGCTGCTCGTACTGGACGAGCCGACCAACGGACTCGATCCATCCGGCATTTTGGAGATTCGCGAGCTGATTAAGTCTATGCCTAAGCAGCATGGCGTTACCGTTATGATCTCCAGCCATCTGCTTGGTGAAGTCGAGCAAATGGCAAGTACGGTCGGCATCATTCGCCAAGGGAAAATCGTTTTTCAGGATACGTTCGAAAGCTTGCGCAAGCAGGCGCGCAGTACGGTTGCAATTCGCGCATCCGAGCCGTCGGAGGCGGTTCAAACGCTTCGCGGGCTCGGGTTGGATGCGGAATGCCACGAAGGCTTGATCGTCCTTAACGATGCGGTCTCCGACAGCGCAGTTGGCACAGTTGTCCGCAAGCTGGTCGAACGCAATCATGACGTCTATCGAGTCGAGGAGAGACGCAAATCATTGGAGGAGCTGTTTCTGCGCATCGTCGAAGAGGGGGGAGGGCGATGAAGTTTTGGGCCGTGCTGGCATCCGATTGGATCAAAATACGCAAGAGAGGCTTATGGCTGCTGGCTGTGCTGGGTCCGGTCGGCACGGTCGCCATGCAGGCGCTCAACTACGGCTTGCGATACGATTATTTGCTTAAGCTGTATGAGGAAGATCTATGGACAGGCTTGTTGGATAGCGTGATGATGTTCGTGCCAATCTCGTTGTATCTCGGCATTACGCTCATTTGCTCACTGCTCGCCGGCATTGAGCATCAGACGAATTCGTGGAAGCAGCTGCTGGCGCTGCCGATCGGCCGCTTCCCCGTCTATGCATCGAAGCTGACCGTCGCCTTTGCTTTGCTCTTATTTTCTTGCGTCCTGCTTGCCCTGCTTACCATAGTGCTCGGTCTTTTGCTGGGTTTTGGGGCAGATGCGATTCCTTATGCAGGCATTCTGAAGCTGAGCTTCCTGCCTTTCCTCGGGTCCTTGCCGGGCCTTGCGGTGCTGCTATGGTTTTGCCTGACTGTAAAAAATCAAGGATTGCCGATTACGTTCGGCGTCGTTTGCGCGGTGTTTGCCCTCGTTCCGAAGTTCGACTGGCTGCCGGTCAACTGGCCGGGATTCGCTTATTTTCACCCGCAAAGCGGATGGTTTGCAACCGCCGGGCTTGCAGCCGGAGTTGTCCTGTTTGCGATGGGCGCGCTCCATTTTGGACGAAAGGATGTGGAGTAGTTGATGCGTTCCTTCTATTCGTTGCTGGCGTCGGAGGGGCTGAAGCTAAGGAAGTCGCCAATTTGGCTGCTTGTGCCGATCAGCCCGTTCCTTATGCTGCTCATTGGCATGCTGATGAACTTGGACGGCATTGGGGAGGCTGACCGGGCAAGCACTGTGCTTTCTACCATGGCAATGATGCACAGCATCCTGCTGCTCCCCATCATGACGGGCGTCTGGTCGGCGTTTGTGTGCCGCTACGAGCATGGCGGAGGAGGCTGGAAGCAGCTGCTCGCCTTGCCGATTTCCCGAACGGAGCTGTATCTTGCCAAGCTTGCGGTTGTGGCGCTGCTCGTGTTGGCGGCCCAATTGCTTTTCCTTGCGGCGGCATGGCTGGTGATGATTCGGCACGGTATTGAGCCGTCTTGGAGGCTGTTGCTGGGGAGTGTTGTCGGCGGTTGGGCGGCATGTCTGCCGCTAGCTGCGCTTCAACTGGCTGTATCGACGCTATGGAGCAGCTTTGCGGCTCCGCTTGCGTTGAATGTCATGCTGGTGCTGCCCAATATGATGGTTGTTAATTCGGCGGATATTTCACCGTTTTATCCTTGGGCGCAGCCGACGCTGCTTATGATGTCGGGCGGTACCATGGACTTCGGCGGCTATACCATTCCGTATTGGCAATTGCTAACGACTGTAATTGGGAGCTTTCTCGTCTTTCTGACTGGCGGGCTAGCTTATTTCAACCGAAAGGAAATATAAAAAGAAAAAAGCTGCATGCGCTACTTCGATACAGAAGGCGCATGCAGCTTATTTTCCATTTTGCGGCTTCGCAGCAGGATGGCGGCCGAAATGAGCAAAACACCGTTGACGACGAATACCCAGCGGATTGGAATGAGTCCGCCCAGCACGCCGCCAATAACGGGTCCGAGCATAGTCGCAAGCTGAGTGGACGACTGGTTGAGGCTAAAAGCCCGGCCGCGGAACTCGCTTTCCGTTACTTTCACGATCATGGCGTTAAGCGCGGGGTATACGCCGGCGAAGAAGAGACCGTAAACGAATCGCAAGGCGCCGAACTCGCCAAAGCCGCCGACGAAAAATTGCAGCAGGTTGCCGATGCCGCCGCCCAACAAGCCGATTAGCAGCACGTTGGAGAAGCCGATCCGGCCGCCGATTTTACCCCATTGCGGAGCAGCAATCAATGTGGCGATGCCGACGGCGGAGAAAATAATGCCGGATTGCAGCGAAGCGTTGCTTCGGTCCGCTCCCAGCTCCATTACATATACCGTCAGCAGCGGCTCCAAGATCATGACGGAGAAGGTCGCGACGCCGGTAAGAACAAGCAGCGTCATAAACGTCCGATTTTCCAGCGCATGCTTCAAATCTTCCTTGACCGACGATCTTGGCGCGGAACGGTTAAACGATTGTTCCTTCGTGAAGAAGGTGGCGATTAAAGCGGAAACCAGCACGATGCCGCCGGAAAACAAAAAGGATTCCCGGTTGCCAAGCCAGTGGCTAACCAAGCCGCCAATCAACGGGCCAATAATGCCGCCGGTAGCGCTGGACGTCGCCATAATACCGAGCGCATAGCCCGTTTTTTCTTCTGGCGTGTTTGTCGCGACCATGGCGATCGCCGCTGGAATGTAGCCGGCCAGCAAGCCTTGAAAGACACGCAGTCCGAGGAACAGGTACGGATCGTGAATGAAATAAGTCATAAAGTAAAGCGCCGCCAAGCTGAAGCCGGATCGGATCAGCATGGGCTTGCGGCCATATTTATCAGCAAGCGAGCCCCAATAGGGGGCTATAAGCGCGCTGGCCAGAAATGTGATGCCGAAGGCGATGCCTGACCAAGCTTCCAGGTGCTTCTCCACGCCAAGCTCTGTATGTAGAAACAGCGGGATAAAAGGAATCGAAGTCGAGAATGCCGTGCTGCAAAAGAAGACGCCAAGCCAAAGCACGAGCAGATTTCTTTTCCAGGGAAAATCGTTCATGGTGAAGGTCACATCCTAAGTTAACGGTAGTCCGTTTCCTTCCCCATTGTAGTCCTATTGCTCCAGAATCACCATCTTTTTTCGCCCAACGCCGTTTAATGAATCAGATCGCTTTCCTTTGCCTTGCGAACGAAGCCGGCGGAGAGGCGGTTGATCGGCGCTTTTAGGAAGAGACCAATAAGCAGTGCGACAGCGGCAAATGTGATAAGCGCAAGCATGTCCATTCTCGCTACGTCCCAAAGGATGCCTCCGACCGCTTCGCGCATTAGGCTAATCGCATAGGTAAACGGCAAGAAGGGATGAATCGCTTGGAAGAACGGAAGCGCCACCTGAATCGGAAATGTGCCTCCAGAGGCTGCGAGTTGCAAGACGAGTAACACGATCGCCAGCGCTTTTCCGACGTTGCCGAACACGGATACGAGCGTGTACACAATCAGCATGAAGACAAAGCTGAGCAGCAGGCCGAACAGAACGAACGAGAGCGCGTCAGAAGCATAGGCTCCGATTAGTACGATATCGCCCGTCGTGATAAGAGCCGATTGCAGCAAAGAAGCGGTAAGGAACGTCAGGAAGCGTCCGAAATAAATGTGATGGCTGCGAAAGTTGTCTCCATCTCTTAAATGCGGGTCGGTTGACAGCAGAGACACGAGCAATAGAGCGCCAACCCATATGGACATGGTGGAGAAAAAGGGCGACATGGCGGAACCGTAATTCGGAATGGGATACAGGCGGTTTTCCTTCAACAGCACCGGCTCGGCGAAAAAGGCGCTTTCCCGCTGCGCATTATTGCGAAGCAGGTCGATAACCTCTTCGAGGCTGCCTTCCTTTTCGAGCTGGCGGATGCGCGCGGCTAAGCTGTCGATTTTCGTTTTCGCGACGGGCATTTTCTTCTCAATCTGCGTCAGAGCGTCGCGTCCGAAGCCTAGACCTTTGGAAGCGTGGCGAAGCAAGCTTTCGATGCCAGGCATATCAGCCGCCGCTTGCTGGAACAAGCGATTTGCGTTTTGCGCGGCGGTTTGGGCTTTGCCCAAGCCTTTTAAAATTTGCGGCTTCAGCTCGCTGTCGAAGCGTCCCAGCAAATCGTCAAGCACTGCGCTCGCTTTCGACGCGCCTTCCTCCAGCTTATCGAGCAGTTCCTTTGCCGGTTCCTCGCCCCGGTCTATCGCTTGGACAATCTGATCGGCCGCTTTGCGGCTGTCATCCAAGCGGGCGCTTATTTGATTCAGTTTCGTGCGAGCATCGGCAAGCCCGCTCCTGCCGGTCAGATCGGCCAGCTTGCCGAAGAGAGAAGCGGCGCTGCTGGTAATGCGAATCGCTGTTGCTAGGCGGGTGGAGAGAGCGGTCAGCGCCTTTTTCGCTTGCTCTGGATCGATGCCGCTCGTCTTCAGACCGGCAGCAATATCCGCCACAGATTTGGCCGTAGCATTGACGAGCTCCAAGTCCTGCTTAATGGATGGAGCGAGCCGGTCGAATGCCTGTGAGCTCTCAGCGAGTAAGCCGTTCACCCTCTCGGCGAGCTGCCGCCCGTCGTTGGCGAGGCTGACCGCCGTCGGCAGCGCCTCATTTGCTTTTTTGACGATTTGCTCCGCTTTACCCGCATCGTCCGACGCCGTTCGAACGGCGTCTTGCAGGTCGGGGAATAGCTCTTCCAGCTTAAATACAAGATTCCGTGTATTTTCGATCGTCGGTTTTTCTTTTTCCAGCTCGACGCCGACCTCGTTAAGCAGGCTGAAAATAGCGCCGTTCGCTGTTTTGATGAACGTGCTGCGAATTTGCTGAACAATGCCGCTGGCGCCGGACGCCGCTATTTTCGGCGAAACGGCATTTATTTTTTCATTGACGAAATATTCGATTTCGGCCTGAATTGGCTTGTCGTTCAGAACGGTTGCGATCCGGGAGGAGAAGTTGTCCGGGATGATGATGCTGGCGTAGTAATCGCCGTGCTTCACGCCCTTGAGCGCCTGCTGCTCGTCGGTGAACACCCAGCCGATTTTATCGTTACTGTGCAGCGACTCAATAATTTCCGCTCCCGCGTTCAAGGCTTGGCCGCGAATGGTCGCGCCCTTGTCATTGCTCGCGACGGCGACGGCCAAGCCGCTTGTATTGCCGTAAGGGTCCCAGGAGCCTTTTATATTAAACCAGGCGTACAGAGAAGGCAGACAGATAAGTCCCAAAATCGTAATGAGTGCCGCCCAGTTGCGGACGATTCCACTTATATCGCGTGCGTACAGTCGGAAAATAGGTTTCATGGAAGCCTCCAGCTTTGGCTGTATTTTCCGGTTAGTATTGCTGAATGACGGGCGAAAGATGCGTCGCGGGCGAAAGTGGTCCTGTGAAGTATTTGAGGAGAGCGGTATGGCGGGGGTTGTTGGGAGTAGCGTAGGTGTGTGGTTGAGGTAATCGTGTGTGAATGTTTTGATGAGAGCGGTATGGTGAGGGGGTGTCGGGAGTAGCGTAGGTGTGTGGTTAAGGTAATCGTGTGTGAATGTTTTGGTGAGAGAGGTATGGTGATGGGGTGTCGGGAGTAGCGTAGGTGTGTGGTTGAGGTAATCGTGTGAATGTTTGGTGAGAGCGGTATGGCGGGGGTTGTCGAGAGTAGCGTAAATGAGTGGTTGAGGTAATCGTGTGAACGTTTGATGAGAGAGGTATGGTGATGGGGGTGTGGAAGTTTTCGTGGGAAGGGACGACGATTGCAGGAACGAAATAACTGCAAAAATGCAGTTATTTCGTTCCTTGAAGCGGCAAATATAGAAAATAACTGCCAAAAGGCAGTTATTTTCGGCACTTCCAGCTAAATAGAGAGTTTCAGCAGGAAATAACTGCAAAAAAGCAGTTATTTCCAATTGAAGGGTTGTTACTGTGATAAATAACTGCTTTTTCGCAGTTATTTAGTGAGCGGGTGGGGGGTGTAGCACACCATACGGCGGGCGAGGTGAAGAGTGGTGTGAAATAGCTAGGCTAGGTTGCTCTTGAACAGGTAGGTCGGCGCTGCCAGGCCATGTGCAAAGCAATGGAACACTGGGCACAAAACTGCTGCTGAGTCATAAGGCAAATTGCAGCGCAGTCTAGCCGCGAAGCGTTGCGCCCCCGGCGGCTTCTCTAGCCGCGAAGCGCTGCCGCCCCCGGCGCTACTCTAGCCGCGAAGCGCTGCCGCCCCTGGCGGCTTCTCTAGCCGCGAAGCGCTGCCGCCCCGGCGGCTTCCCTACCCAACGATACCTTTATCTGCGACGTCCTCCATCTCACTATAAAGAACGGTGCGATTGCGTCCTTCGTGTTTTGCCCGATACAGCGCTTCGTCGGCGCATTTGAACAGCGTCTGAAGGTCGTTGGACGTTTTCGGATAAGAGGCGATGCCGAGCGAGACGGTAACAGGGCGGCCCATAGGCGTCGGAACCGTCTCCATTTTTCGGCGAAGCGTCTCGGCTACACGGAACGCCTGCTGTTCCGAATCGAGCGGCAGCAATAGGGTAAACTCTTCGCCGCCGAAGCGGCAACAGTAATCTTTATCCTGTTTGACGGACAGCATCGTGTCTGCAAGTAGCTTTAGCATTTCATCGCCCATCTGATGGCCGAATTCGTCATTGACGCTTTTGAAGTGGTCCAGATCCAGCACAATAATGGAAAATGGCAGATGCTGCTTATGCCAGGCGTTCATAATCTCGTCCATCATCCGCCGGTTGGAGAGACCGGTCAACGAATCGGTATGCGCTTCTTGCGTCAGCGTCTCCGTTTGCTTTTGCAGCTTGCTGAACGCCAGAGCTACGGTGCTCATCAGCTGGTTAGCTTCATAATTCCAGTACACTTTATTCGAAAACTTCATAGCTGTGCTGTCTCCCATGGATAAGCGGTACGCGTCGCGGGCCAAACGATTAAGCGGCTCCACCAACGTCCGCGAGAGCCAGAGAGTCAGCGTCAGCAGCAAGATAAGAAAAGGCGTGGAGTAAACGGCCATTTGCGTAATCATATTGCGCGAGGTCGAAATAACATAAGCTTCGGGCGTTTGCGAGACAATCCCCCAGCCAATCTCCGGAACGGGCGAAAAACCGGCGAGAAAGCTTTTTCCTTCGGAATTGATGACTCGCTGATGGCCCGCTTGGCCGTTCATTAATTTAGCAACGACGGGATTGTTCTGCACATTGTCGGCAATTCTCTTTTTCTCCGGGTGAAAAATGATCGTCCCATTGGAATCGACAACGTAATAATAAGTACCGCTGTTGTTCTTCGTTTGAACGCCCAATATATCCTGAAAAATGTTGGGTTGATGCAAATAGATCGTTCCCGCAACAAAGCCTTTATAGTTTCCGTTGCTGTCAAAAATCGGATGACTGACCATCACGAGCAGCCGCTGAGTCAAAGCGACATAAGGCTCGGAAATGTAAGGTTTGCGCGTCTCCAGCGATTCCTTAGCGGCCTTTGAGGTCAATTTCGCACCGATAATTCCTAAATTGTTAGGCGAGGTTGAGACGACGGTGCCTTGTGCATTGATAACGGCAATAGAATTAAAGTAGTGATTCGTATTCATAAAAAAATCGAGCTGTGTGAGCACCGACGCGTCCGACAGCTCGGAATCGGCCAAATAATCGGCTGTCACCCGGATACTGTCTTTCATCGATCGAATGAGAGAGTATGTAGTTTTGCTTAAGTCTCCCGCTGTAATCACATTTAGCTCGATGGTATTGGTGGTCAGAGAACTTTTTTCGGTCTGATAACCGACGATTATATTAATGAGGATTGCAATTAGAACGGAAAGGAGTACGACAAGCGAAATGATGGTAAACAGCCTAAAACCTTTGGTTGGCTTCAAAACTTTAATCATTGACGGCTCCTTTGCATAAATTACCTCTCATCTTACCATCTTTTACTGGATGTTTCGAGATGATTCTACAAATATTTCGTCAAAAATCGACTGATATTCCAGTTGCATATCAATGCCATATAAGCGAGTGGTTTGAGGAGGTTTTTCTATATGGCAAGGACCATTTCAGAAACGATAAGCTTTTTCATTTCACGGTTTAGCAGGATCCGTTTCTTCTATTTATAAAGGGGGAGAATGGGATGGCTGTCGGACCGTCTTTTTTTGCTGGAATAGGGCTTGGACATCCTGGAAAAGCGATGATACGATGATAAAAGCAGTTTATTCCTAGTGCGTTACTTAAAATAACACAAAATCTATTGACGAGATCCAAATCGTCTGATAATTTATTGATAAATAGAAATATATTATTGAATATTGATAATAAGGAGTGTAGAACATGGACAGAATTACGGCGGCCAGAGGCACTGAGCTTCGCTGCAAAGGGTGGAGACAGGAAGCGCTGCTGCGCATGCTGGAAAATGTGCTCGAGAACGGCGAAAATCAGCAGGAATTAACCGTTTATGCCGCGCTTGCAAAAGCGGCCCGCAACTGGGATTCCTATCATGCCATCGTGAATACGCTCAAATCGCTGGAGGAGGACGAAACGCTCGTCATTCAATCCGGCAAGCCGATCGGCATTATGCGTACGCACAAATACGCGCCGATTGTCGTTATGGCGAATTGCAATATTGTAGGACGCTGGGCGACCAGCGACAACTTCTATAAATATCAAGAGCAAGGCTTGATCGTATGGGGCGGATTAACGGCTGCGGCTTGGCAGTATATCGGCTCCCAAGGCGTCATTCAAGGCACCTATGAAATCTTCCAATCCATTGCGAGAATGCACTTTGGCGGCAGCTTAGCCGGCAAGTTCATCCTGACCGCCGGACTTGGCGGCATGGGCGGGGCGCAGCCTCTTGCGGGCACGATGGCCGACGCGGCCATTTTATGCGTCGAGGTAAACGAAGCAAGAATCGACAAACGCATTGAAGTAGGATACTTGCAGCGCAAAACGGCCGATTTGGACGAAGCGCTCGATTGGATTCGAGAGGCCGTTGCCAAACGTGAAAGCGTCTCCGTCGGCTTGCTCGGCAATGCAGCTGATATTTATCCGGAGCTGGTGCGGCGCGGCGTGCAGCCTGACGTCGTGACGGATCAAACTTCGGCGCATGATTTAATGTACGGTTACATTCCGAGCGGCTACAGCCTCGAAAAAGTGGCCGAAGCGCGTAAAACGGCGCCAGAACAGCTGCGTAATGACGCCGGTGCATCCATCGCAGTTGAAGTGGAAGCGATGCTGGAATTCCAGCGCAAGGGAGCGGTCGTTTTCGATAACGGCAACAACATCCGCTCGCAAGCGGTGCAGTATGGGGTGCCTAATGCGTTCGATATCGCCGTCTTCACTGAAGCGTTTCTGCGGCCGCTATTCGCACGCGCGATCGGCCCGTTCCGTTGGGTAGCTCTGAGCGGCGATGCTGAAGACATTCGCAAGATCGACCAATATATATTGAAGCATTTCAGCGACAATGAAGTGGCTGTTAACTGGATCAGCCTAGCCAACAAGTATGTTCCAGTAGAAGGACTTCCAGCGAGAATCGGATGGTTCGGGCACGGCGACCGCACGAAGCTGGCGCTGGCAGTGAATGAAATGGTGCGCTCGGGCGAGCTGAGCGGCCCGATTGCTTTCTCCCGCGACCACTTAGACGCAGGGGCGATGGCGCATCCGAATATTATGACCGAGAACATGAAGGACGGAAGCGATGCGATCTCCGACTGGCCATTGCTTAATGCGATGCTGAACTGCTCGTCGATGGCCGATCTCGTCGCCATTCATTCGGGCGGCGGCGGTTATGCCGGTTATATGACGAGCGCAGGCGTCACGCTTGTAGCAGACGGCTCGGCGGATGCCGATCTCCGTTTGAAAACGACGCTGGACAACGATACGGGGCTGGGCGTGCTGCGCTACGCGGACGCCGGCTACGAGGAATCGCTAGATGAAGTGAGCAAAAAAGGAATACGTCGAATCGATACAGATCGGAAGGGGAATGTGTAATGCGCGAGTTAACGATAAATGATGTCCGTGCGGCAGTAAGAGGAGGAGCCGTTTTTGCCGCGGGCGGCGGGGGTTGGGTCGATCACGGCCTTGAAATCGGCGGAGCGGCAGTAGGTATCGCTAAGCCGAAGCTCGTCTCGGTGGATGAGCTTCCAGACGACGCAATCATTATTACTTGTACGGCAATTGGAGCTCCGGCAGGTAACGAATGGGAAATGTGGGGAGTCGATTATATCAAAGCGGTTCAACTGCTGATGGATAACTTCGACGGTAAAGTCGTAGGCGTCATGACCCCGCAAAACGGGATGTCGAGCACGATCAACGGCTGGCTGCCGGCTGCGGCGCTAGGCCTTGTAGTCGTTGACGCAACGGGCGACATCCGGGCGCATCCGACAGGGAAGATGGGCTCGATGGGACTTGCATCCCGCCTCGACTATGAGACGATTCAGGTTGTCGTAGGCGGAAGACGGGACACAGGTTCCTACTTGGAGCTGGTTGTAAAAGGAACGCCTGCGAAAACCTCGAACATTTTGCGGACGGCTTCCGACATGTCCGGCGGTTTTATCGCATCCGCACGTCACCCGATCCCAGCTTCTTATATTAAAGAGCATGCGGCAATCGGAGGCGTTTCGATCGCGCTTGAATTGGGTTATGCAATGATTGAAGCGGAGAAGATTGGTCCGGAAGCGATTATAGAGACTGTGTGTGAGAAAACAAAAGGCAAGATTTTAGGGCGCGGAAAAGTGCTGAAAAAAGACGTACATTATTCCGGCGCATTCGATATCGGGACGATTACGATGGAAGATGGCAAGGGCGGGCAGCTGACGCTGCATGTCATGAACGAATATATGGCTGTTGACGACAAGAAAGGCAAACGGCTGACGACTTATCCGGACGTTATTACAACGTTCGAAGCGGCAACAGGTCTGCCAATCAGTGTTGGCGGCGTGCAGGAAGGAATGGAAATCGCGTTGTTAGCGATCGATAAGCAGCATGTGCCGCTTAGCTCCAGCGTTAAGGATCCGACCGTTTACCCGGAAGTTGAGGAAGCGCTGGGCATTCCGCTGGCGAAGTACGGGTTGAAAGGCATCTCGAAGTTGCGCAATAAATAATGGCATTAAAGTTGGCTTAACGGCATTAAAGTTCGCAGCTCCTATATAAAAAGCAGAGGCAAACGAATTGGAAAAGCGGCGGCCAGGATTGGGCGGTCAGCAACAAACAATAAGAAGGTGTGGCTATGGAAGGCAACGCTAACGGCGGACGAATGGATGCGGAAAATGGAACAGTGAGCCGCCATGCTATCGAGTTGAATGGGCGGCAATTGACGGTTAGAGAGCTGGAGCATATTGCTGACGGCTGCCGCGTCGTCATTGCTGAGGAGGCAATCACGCGGGTCGAGCAAGCTCATCGCTTGATACACGAGCTGGCTGCCGAAGGCGTGCCGATCTACGGCTTGAACCGCGGAGTAGGCTTAAACAAAGACCACGAAGTGACGCCGGAGATGCTGGAAACCTTCAACCGCAACCTTATTTACTCGCATAGCACTGCGGTAGAACCGAACGCATCTGAACGGGAGGTCCGAGCTATTCTGGCCGCTCGGCTGAATACGCTGTTGACCGGCGGCTCGGGCGTAAGGCCTTCCGTCGTTCTTATGTACCGCGATTTGCTGAACGCGGGCATTCACCCGGTCATTCCGCTGCGCGGTTCGGTCGGAGCGGGTGATATATCGGTGCTGTCGCATGTGGGTCTCACCATTCTCGGCGAGGGAGAGGTACTGTACAAAGGTGCGCGCATTCCGGCCCAAGAAGCGTTCCAAGACGCCCGCATTGAACCGCTGACGGAGCTGGGACCGAAGGGCGCTTTATCTATCGTCAGCTCCAACGCGCTCTCGGCCGGTACAGCCGCGCTCGTCGTTGCGGATACTTGGCGGCTCTTGAACGCCGCTGACGCCGTATTTGCTCTATCGCTCCAAGCGTTGCAGGGCTGCATCAGCCCGCTTGACGAATCGCTGTATTGCGCTAGGCCGTTCGAGGGAGCGGCTGCCAGCGCAGCCAACGTGCGCGGACTATTGAAAGGCGGGGCGCTTGCTGATATGGATCAGCGGGATAAAATTCAGGACCCGCTCAGCTTCCGCAGCGCTTGTCATGTCCATGGCGCGGCGCGTGATGCGCTCGCCTATGCCGAGAAGCAATTGCTGATTCAGTTGAACAGCTCCGACGATAATCCGTGCGTCTTGCCGGATGAGCGCAAGCTTGTGCCTTCCTCCAACTTCGATGTCACCGCATGGACGGTCGCTTTCGAAATGGTCGCCATCGCACTCAGTCATGTTTCGAAAATATCGTGCTACCGCTCGCTGCGGCTGGGCACTCCTTCTTTCACCGGACTTGGACGCTTTCTGTCGCCTGCGCCGGGGACGATTGCCTTCGGTACGATGCAAAAGACATATACGTCGCTCGACGCGGAAATCCGGCTGCTGTCCAATCCGGTATCGGCTGACTATTTCTCGTTGGCGGGCGATATGGAGGATCATGCGAACAATACGCCGCTTGTCGTCCGGAAGACGGCTGACCTGATAGACAGACTTTATTACATTCTCGGAATCGAAGCGATCCATGCCGCCCAAGCTATCGACCTGCGAGGCTCGCAGGCAGATTTGGGCACAGGCTCGGCTGAGGTGTACGAGCGGATTCGCGGCATCGTGCCGCCAATAACGGAGGACCGTCCGCTGACGCCCGACATCGCTGCCGTTCACGCATGGATTCGCCAAGGGATTTCGACAGAAGGCGGGGAATAGGCATGAGTACGCATTATGATGCAGTCATTTATGGAAATATCGTGCTGCCGGAAGGCGTCGCCTACGATTCGGCGATTGCAGTGAAGGACGGAACAGTCGTTGCCGTCGGCGGTAAGAAGGAAGCGGCTGAATGGGAAGGGCAAGCAGAACGGACGTACCGCGCCGAAGGCAGCTATGTGCTGCCGGGAGCGGTAGACGCTCACGTGCACTGCTACAGCTCGCTGGACGAAGGCTTTGAGACGGCGAGCCGCTCTGCGGCTGCAGGCGGAGTCACAACGATTATCGAAATGCCGTACGATGCGACCGGCATGGTCTGCACCCTTGACATGTTCGAGGAAAAGAAAGAGCGCCTGAACCGCGAATCGCTCGTCGATATGGCTATGCTGGTGACCATACACAAGCAGGACGGGTACGAGCATATCCGTGCTTTGGCGAATGCAGGCGCTTGCGGTTTTAAAGTATCGATGTTCAACACCGATTCTTTCCGTTTTCCGCGTATTGACGACGGTCAACTGCTCGACTCGTTCGCTGTTATTGCCGAAACCGGCTGTCCGGTTGGCGTGCATGCCGAGAACGACGAAATCGTTCGCCGATACATCGGGAAATATGAGAATGAAGGGCATGATCCCAAGTCTCATGTGCGCAGCCGGCCGAAAGTGAGCGAGTCGGTAGCCGCGCTCACCGTTATGGAGCTGGCCTACGAGACGGGAGTCAAGCTGCATTTGTACCATTGCACCTATCCCCGCATCTTTCAACTGGCGGATTACTTCCGTTCACTTGGAGCGCGGGTGACGGCGGAGACTTGTACGCATTACTTGACGCTGAGCGAGGACGATATGCCGCGCCTTGGAGCGAAGGGGAAAATCAATCCTCCGCTGCGGACGAAAGAGGACGTAGATGGATTGTGGGAACTTGCAAAAACGGGAACGATCGATATGATCACTTCCGACCATGCGCCTTGGCTGATTGAGCGAAAGTCGAATCCCGATATTTTCAAAAATTCGTCCGGCGCGCCGGGCGTCGAGCACTTGCTGCCGATCATCTATAGCGAGGGTGTAGCGAAAGGAAGATTGGCGATCAACGATTTGGTGCGGCTGCTTGCGCAGAGACCTGCCGATACGTTCGGACTCGGCCATCGCAAAGGACGGATTTCCGCCGGCTATGATGCCGATATCGTCATTCTCGATCCGGCCGTCGCATGGACGATGGACGAGAAAGACCTGCATTCCAGCGCAGGCTGGAGCGCTTATCACGGAATGGGCATGCAAGGCAAAGTAACGCATACGTTCGTACGCGGCAAGCTTGTATACGAAAACGGCGCGATCGTAGGGCAACCAGGCGACGGGCAATTTGTGAAAGCCGAGCATTCGAAATAATGAAATGAATCCCGGATTCAAGGGAGGGACAGATATGGAAAAAGAAACGGAGCCTATCCGTTTGCATCCGCAGACGGCAAGGCTGCAGACCGACATCGAGCGGCTGTCCGAGCTGGTCGACCGCGCTAAGCCCGGCTGGACGAGACGTCCGTTTACGCCGTTTTACGAACAAGGACGGCAATGGCTGACGGAGAAGATGACTGAGGCGGGGCTTGCCGTCTCGATCGATGCGGCATCGAATTTGATCGGCAGCTTGCCGGGCGTCGATCCATCTTTGCCGCCGATTATGATCGGCTCCCACACCGATACAGTAACGGGGGGCGGACGCTTCGACGGCATTATCGGCGTGCTGGCTGGAATTGAGATTGCGAGGATGCTGAAGGAGTCGGGTACAAAGCTGCGCCATCCGCTGCAAATCGTTGATTTCACTGCAGAAGAGCCGAGTGAATTCGGTATTTCCACAATCGGCAGCCGCGGCATGGTCGGAAATCTGACTGACGCGATGCTGGAGCTGCGGGACCCTGAAGGGCTGCAGCTGAAGGACGCGCTGAACCGCCAAGGCGGGAACGTCGAGTCGCTCGCGGAGCAGGCAAGGAAGCAGGGCGATGCTGCGCTCTATCTGGAGCTGCACATCGAGCAAGGGCCGGTGCTGGAACAGAGCGGTCATCGTCTGGGAGCGGTGATGGGCATCGTCGGCATTCACCGCTATCGCGCCGTTCTTGAGGGAGCGCCGAATCATGCGGGCACAACGCCGATGGGGCTTAGAAACGACGCGCTTGCCGGTTTTTGCGAGCTCGGGCTCGCTTTCGAACGGCACTGCCTGGGGCATGCGGAGAACGCAGTCGGCACGATCGGCAAGCTGACGAACGAGCCGAACGCCTCCAATGTCGTTCCGGGACTTGTCCGTTTCGATTTCGAAATTCGTTCTTTGGATCGTTCGGTTTCCGAAGCGGTTTACGCCGCTTTCAAAGAGGAGGCCCAGCAAATCGCCGAAAGGCGGGGGCTGCGTCTTCAACTCGAGCTACTGTCCAAATCGGACGCCGTTATCGTGCAGGAACAGGTGCTGCAAATGATTCGGGAAGCTTGCGAATCGGTAGCGCCCGTGAAGCTGTTGCCTAGCGGGGCTGGCCATGACGCCAATCAGCTGGCGGCTATTGCACCGATCGGCATGATCTTCGTGCCGAGTAAGGGCGGCCGGAGCCACTGCCCCGAGGAATGGACCGATTACGAGGAAGTGGCCGCCGGTACCGAAGCGTTGGCCGCCGCACTGCTTCGATTCGATGCGCAAGACTTGGCGGGCTGGCGCCATGGTTAAGCCGTCTGCGAGTGCGAGCGTAACAATCGATGGTCAAAGGCTGTGGCGTACTCTTGTTGAGCTTAGCCGTTACGGCGCTGGAGCCGAAGGGACCGGTATCACTCGCCTTTCGCTCAGCGAAGCGGAAGTGGAAGCGAGGGAAAGTATCGTCCGGCTCATGAAGGAGGCAGGGCTGACTGTTTGGGTCGACGCCGCCGGAAATCTGATCGGCCGGTTGGAAGCTTTCGAAGGCGGCGGCAATGGTGCGGATGAAGCGCCGCACTTAGAGGCGTATGCCGCGAAACGAGACGGCGCCGTCGTGACCGGGTCTCATATCGACACAGTTGTGCAGGCGGGCATGTTCGACGGAGCGCTTGGCGTGCTGGCTGGCATCGAAGCGCTGCGTACGATCCGGGAGCATGCGATCCCGCATGCGAGGCCGCTTGAAGTCGTTTGCTTTACCGACGAGGAAGGCGTACGGTTCGGGGCTGGCTACTTCGGCAGCCGGGCAATGGCCGGAGGCTGGAACGGCGAATGGCTGGAACTGCGAGATGCGGAAGGGATAACGCTGCGAGCGGCGATGGAGCGAGCCGGCCTTGATCCGTCCCGTTGCGCGGGCGCAGCGAGAACACGCGAGTCGGTGCACGCTTACGTCGAGCTTCATATCGAGCAGGGACGCGTATTGGAGGAGCTTGGAGCGCCGGTTGGCACGGCTACCGCCATATACGGGCACCGTTGGCTGGAAGCGTCGCTTAAGGGGCACGCCGATCATGCGGGCACGACGCCGATGGCGCTGCGCCGCGACGCTGCGATGGCTGCCGCCGAGTCGATGCTCGCCATTGAGCGGATTGCGCTTGCCGAGGGAGGCGTTGCGGCGGTAGGGGCGATGAGGCTCGGTCCGGGAGCGATTAACGTCATTCCGGGCGAGTCGGTTTTTACGGTTGATCTGCGCCACGAGAGGCAGGAGTCGCTCGACGCGATGGCGGTCGCCGTGCAGGATGCGATCGTGCGAACAGCCGATTCGCGGGGCGTGTCCGCCGAAATTCGCGTAATCGACGGGGCACAGCCGGTACCAACGTCCCCGCGCATTCATGCATTGATTGCTGACAGCTGCGCGGAAATCGGACTGCAAGCGAATCCTTTGATTTGCGGAGCCGGGCACGATGCCGTGGTGATGAGCGAACTGGCGGAGATCGGACTTATTCTGGTCCGGTCCAAAGACGGGCTCAGCCATCATCCGATGGAATGGAGCAGCCCTGAGGATTGCGAGGCAGGAGCCAACGTTCTCCTGCACACACTCTTAAAGCTAGCAAATGAATGATATTACACAATTCCGATTGACATGGTATGAATAACGACTGATAATGGTGGTAATTCATTATTGATATTCGATAATCAATAAGGAAGGGGGACGAATTTCAAGTGAATGTTTTCCTCGGTGCTTACAACTATATAGTCGCGAACAGCGATCGGTTTTGGGAAGCGGTCAAGGTTCATTTAAGCATCAGTTTCTACGCGCTGCTGATCGCGCTCGTCATCTGCGTGCCGCTCGGTATTTTATGCGCGAAGAAGCAGTGGCTGACCGGGACGATCATGGGACTGTTCAACTCGCTGCGGGTTATTCCCAGCTTGGCAATACTGGTTATTATTTTGCCGATTATGGGTACCGGCTTTGCGCCTGCGCTTATCGCGCTAACGCTTCTGGCTTGTCCGCCTATTCTCATTAATACGTATATGGGCTTCAGAGGCATTGAGCCTTCCATTCTGGAAGCAGCGTCTGGCCTTGGAATGAAAGAGGGCATGATGCTGCGGAAGATTGAGCTGCCGCTAGCGGCTCCTCTCATGCTGTCCGGCATTAAAACTTCCGCGGTAGAAGTGATCGCCAGCGCCACCTTGGCGGCGTTCATCGGCGGAGGCGGGCTTGGAACATTCATCATTAACGGGCTCGGCATGTACAACTTCTCCTTGCTGCTGGTCGGCGCCCTTCCGGTAGCTTTGCTTGCCATTTTATCCGAAATCGGTTTTTCCGGCATAGAAAGATTGGCAGTGAAACATCAGCGTTTATAACGCTATCCCTATTTCGAGGAAAGGGGCCTCCCAGCCGGACCAACCGGAGGAGCCCCTTTTCTAACAGGAGCTGATAAGCAATGAGCAAAGAAGCCATCAAGTTCGAGCGAGTATCCAAGACGTTTCCGAAAGCGGCCAAGCCGTCTGTCAACGAGACAAGCCTCGTCGTGCCGCAAGGCTCCTTCGTCACGATTTTGGGCGCATCGGGCTGCGGTAAGACGACTTTGCTGAAAATGGTCAATCGGATTATCGAGCCGTCATCCGGCACGATATCGGTGTTTGGCAAAGACATTCGAAGCACGCCGGTAACCGAGCTGCGCCAAAGCATCGGTTATGTTATCCAGCAGGTCGGCCTATTTCCTCATCTGACGATCGAACAAAATATTGCGACCGTACCGAACATTCTCGGCTGGGACCGCCAGAAGACGGCGGAACGGATCGATTATTTAATGGACCTGGTTCACCTTCCTGAGAATTATAAAAAAATGTATCCGCGCCAGTTGTCGGGCGGTCAGCAGCAGCGCGTCGGTATTGCACGGGCAATGGCCGGCGACCCGGCGATTTTGCTGATGGACGAGCCGTTCGGTGCGATCGATGCCATTACGCGGACGAAGCTGCAGGACGACTTCAAACAAATTCAGCGCGAGCTTGGCAAGACCGTGCTGTTCGTCACTCACGATGTAGAAGAGGCGATGAAGCTGGGAGACCGTATGATCGTCATGAACGAAGGGTCGATTCAGCAGTACGACACGCCGCTTGCGATCATGTCCGGCCCGAGCAACGATTTCGTATCGCGGCTCATTCAATCCGACGATCTGTTCCAGCGGCTGCATCTGATGAAAGCGGCAGACCACATGATCGAACTGCCGGACGGACTAGTGCCCGATTCTGTTCCACGGGTCGGAGTGGACGAGAATTTGAAGGCGATTTTGCAACTGCTGCTTCAGAGTAACGCGCCTTACGTCGCGGTGTTGGACGGCGATCAAGGTTTGGCTGGCCGTGTGACGCTCGAGCAGTTGAAGCTTGGAAACGGCAGGTGAGGTGAATGATCGAGTACTTGACTCGCTATTATGACGATTTGCTTATCTCGTTATGGGAGCACTTTTACTTAACTTTTGTATCCTTGCTTATTGCCCTGTTGATTGCGCTCCCGATTGGCTATTGGCTATCGCGCCATCGCCGCATTTCCATTCCCATACTTTCAGTGCTAGGCATTATTTATGCGATACCGAGTCTTGGGATGTTCGCCATGCTGATTCCGCTAGTCGGATTGGGCTTCAAGCCTGCGGTCATCGCATTGGTGGTGTACAGTCAGCTCATATTGGTGCGCAACGTCATCTCGGGCTTCCAGTCGATCGATCCTTCGATCATCGAGGCGGGCAAGGGAATGGGCTTCAGCCCTTGGAGGCTGTTTAGCCGGATCGAGCTGCCGCTTGCACTGCCCGTCATTATCGGGGGCATTCGCATCGCGTCGGTATCGGTCATCGGCATCGCTACAATCGCGGCGTGGATTAATGCAGGCGGATTAGGCGGCGTGTTATTCGAGGGCTTGTACCAAAACTCGCTTCCAAAAATGGTATACGGCACCTTGCTCGTGTCGCTGCTCGCTTTATCGACAAATACTTTTTTGTTAAAAATAGAAAAAATGACCTTGCGAAAAGCGCGCGGCGAACAACGAGTGTGATATAATAATCGCAAATTGAGAGCGATTATGGTTTTTTTGAGGTGCAGAGATGAATGGAACGCAAACGCTTGGACGCGCTATCGATATTTTATTTGTACTCGCGGAGTCGGGAGCGACGCTTACCGTCAGCGAAATTGCCGAGAAGGTAGGTATACCGGACAGCACGGCATACCGATTTATTCAGACATTAATTAAGAACGGATTTGTTGAGCGGAAAGGCAGAGGACAGATCGGCCTCGGGCTGCGTATTTTTGATTTGGCCCGAAGCCTGTCCCAGCAGATTGAGAAGGAATTGCTGACAATTGCCCGGCCGATTATGGAGGATTTGACGGCCTTGACCAACGAGACGACGGTACTGTTTGTTCGTTCAGGCTCAAAGGCGATTTGTATTGAAAACGTCACCAGCAAGCGCCTTGTACGGCTGTCCATCGAGAACGGACGTATACTGCCGCTGAACTCCGGCGCTTCGGGCAAAGCGCTGCTTGCTTTTGAGAGCGAAAAGGTTATTGAGGAGATGTACAAGCAATTTGCCGAGGATGGCGGAGGCGCCAGCCGTTCCGCACTGGTAAAGGAGCTGCGTAACATTCGCGACGACGGTTATTGCTTCACGCTTGGTGAAGTCGACACCGACGTCTTCGCGATCGCTGCCCCGATCTTCGATCCGCAGCAGCGGATCGTGGCGAGCTTGTCGGCTGCGGGGCCTGTTCATCGGTTGAACCGGGACGAGCTTGAGGACCTGATCGGCTACGTCAAATCTGCGGCTTCTCAAATCTCGGGCAAGCTGGGCGGACTGGTCTAGGCTGCAGAGGCCTCGATGTAAATGACAACCAGCGGATACCCTCTCTTTTCGAAGATAACGAGGTTATTCTCGGATCGTCTGTATTCACCGTTTTAAAAATGGCCTGAAAAGGCAAACAGCCGCGGCAAGCGATGAGCTTGCTGCGGCTGTTTTTTATACTGCGATGGAAACGATCGAACTAGTCGAGAACGGCGGAGATGTGCTCTTTCGTAATCGCCCAGTGGGACGTCGTCCATACTTTTTCTTTGTTTTGCACGAACAAAATTTGCGGAGAAGCGTGCGTGACCGCCGTATCCTCAGCAATTTGGTTCGAAACCGGGCGGGATTCGATTACTTTGACGAGAACGTAATCCGCATTTTCAAGCGGCTTCTCGGCCAAGTATTCGGAAAACTCGCGGTGAGCGTTGGCGCTTACCGGGCAAGTGGTGCTGTGCTTGAAAATAACGAGCGGTTGATTCTTCGAACCTTCAAACGCTTCGTTCCATTGTTCTAACGTGTCGATTTCGCGGTATTGCGCCATGTCATAAACAACTCCTTTGTCCGGCAAGATGTAAGATGCCTGCTTGTATTATATCCCTTTGCCCGGCAAAAGTCATCCGGCGGCGAGAGGGCTGACATCGTGCTGCGGCCAGAAGAAAAATGCATTAATGTCGTTAGAGGCAAGCTAAGCCCGTTAACGTCGAGTTTTATCGGTTTTTACAAGATTTTCGGGTTCATACTAAAATCAGTGCTTGACGGGAAAAGGAGAAAAAGTGGAGGGGCAGAGGGATTCTGGAGAAACGAAAGTGGTCGCTATAAAATAAAGGAATCAGGCTTTAATGGCGATCGGAAGAACCCTCTGACCCGCAGCGCTTCCCCTCATTTCAAGTCAAGAACTGATTTCGGTTTTGAGCCGAATTTTGAGTATATTCTACGTTACACAAACAGTAGCATGATGTATAATCAAATGCTGGAAGCGAACTTTATAACTATTGGATGAAGGCTTACCGCTATAATAAAAAGATTAAAGTCCGCTGTTTCGCGATGGCGAAACGGGTGAAAGGAGCTGGAACGAAAAGAAATGGAGCAACAGTCGATTATCCGGTTCGAGCATGTGACGAAGAGATACGACAGCGAAACAGTCGTATTAAAGAATGTCAGCTTTGAAATCGAAAGAGGTAAGTTTTATACGCTGCTAGGTCCGTCGGGCTGCGGGAAAACGACGATTTTACGGCTGATCGCGGGGTTCATCGAGCCTTCGGAGGGTCAAATCTATTTTAACGGCAAAGTGATTAACCGTGTTCCCGCCAACGAGCGGCAGGTGAATACCGTATTTCAGGACTACGCCCTGTTTCCGCATTTGAACGTATTCGAGAACGTGGCCTTCGGCCTGCGCATTAAAAAGCTGAAAAAACCGGCCATTGAAACGAAGGTGAAGGAAGCTCTCCGCTTCGTCAATCTGGAAGGCTACGAAAACCGCGAAATCAATGAAATGTCCGGCGGCCAGCGGCAGCGCGTCGCCATTGCGCGGGCAATCGTCAATGAGCCGGAAATTATTTTGCTGGACGAGCCTTTGTCGGCGCTCGACCTCAAGCTGCGCACCGAAATGCAGTACGAGCTGCGCGAGCTGCAGCGCCGTCTCGGCATTACGTTTATTTTCGTCACCCACGACCAAGAGGAAGCACTTGCGATGTCGGACGAGATCTTCGTGCTTAATAACGGCATAATCGAGCAAAGCGGTACGCCTAACGATATTTATGACGAGCCGATCAACCGCTTCGTAGCCGACTTCATCGGTGAGTCGAATATCGTACCGGGACGGATGGTGCAAGATTTCGAGGTGCAATTCGCCGGCAAGTCGTTCGAGTGCGTCGACCAAGGGCTCAATTCGAATGAGCCGGTCGAAATCGTGATTCGCCCGGAAGACTTGGAGATAACGTCGTTTGAGCAAGGCAAGCTGCAGGTACGCGTCGATTCGCAGCTTTTCCGCGGCGTCCATTACGAGATCAGCTCGTATGACGACGACGGCAACGAATGGCTAGTTCATTCGACGAAAAAAGCGGTTGTCGGCGAGAAAATCGGCCTCTATTTCGATCCGGAAGCGATTCACGTTATGCGATTCGGCGAGACGGAAGAGGAGTTCGACAAGCGCCTTGATGCATACAGCGATTCGGAAGGCGAAGGGGACGGGCTTAAAGTCGGGGTGGAACAACGATGAACGCAAACACGCGCAATGTCTATCTCGTGCCGTATTTGCTGTGGATCGTCTTGTTCGTCGTGGCGCCGATTTTACTCGTCGTCTACTACTCCTTTTTTAATGTAGAGGGGCAGTTCACGTTCGCCAATTACGCCAAATTTTTTACGCCTGTTTATATGAAGATGACGGTCAGCTCGTTTTGGTACGCCTTCCTTATTACAGCATTCTCGCTGTTGGTCGCGTATCCGACGGCGTATTTGCTGACGAAAACAAAGCATAAGCAGCTGTGGCTGCTGCTTATCATTTTGCCGAGCTGGATCAACCTGCTGCTGAAGGCGTATGCCTTTCTCGGCCTGTTCGGGACGTACGGCTTCGTGAATGCGGTGCTCGAATTCGTCGGCATCGGCACGCAGCAAATTCTGTTTACTGACTTCAGCTTCGTGTTTGTGTCGGTGTATATTTTCATTCCGTTTATGATTTTGCCGATTTTCAACTCGCTGGAGGAACTGAATCCGTCGCTCGTCTACGCGGCGCGGGATCTTGGCGCATCGCCGTGGACGACGTTCCGGCGCGTTGTCTTCCCGCTGACGCTGAGCGGCGTCAAATCCGGCTGCCAAGCTGTATTTATTCCGGCGCTGTCGCTCTTCATGATTACGCGGCTTATTGCCGGCAACCGGGTCATTACGCTCGGTACGGCGATCGAGCAGCATTTTCTCGTTACGCAAGATTGGGGCATGGGCGCGACGATCGCCGTCTTCCTCATTATCGCGATGGCGATCATTATGCTGCTGACGGGCAGCAGAAAGAGAGGGCTGCAGGATGACGTCAAAAAAAAAGCTGTCTAATATTTACCTGGTCGTCGTATTCGCCATTCTGTATGCGCCGATCTTCTACTTAATGTTCTACTCGTTCAACAGCGGCGGCGCGATGCGCAATTTTGAAGGCTTTACGCTGGAATGGTACGCCGAGGTGTTTGCCGATACGCGTCTCCTGATTATTGTGCTGAATACGTTCGTCATTGCTCTGCTGTCGGCGGCCATTTCGACGATTCTGGGCGTGGCGGGGGCGCTGGCGATTCATCAGGTCAGACGGTATCAGCCGAAAAACACGCTGCTGACGCTGAACAATGTGTTGATCGTAAGCCCCGACGTTATTATCGGCGCCTCGTTCTTAATCCTGTTTACCATTATCGGCATTAAGCTTGGTTTCACGTCGGTGCTGCTGTCGCATATCGCATTCAGCGTACCGATCGTTGTCATTATGGTGCTGCCAAAGTTGCAGGAGATGAGCCCGACGCTGATCGACGCGGCGCGCGATCTCGGTGCGAGCGGCTGGAATGTGCTGACGAAGGTTATCCTGCCGTTTATTAAGCCCGGTATCTTCGCGGGATTTTTTATGGCGTTAACGTATTCGCTCGACGATTTCGCAGTAACGTTCTTCGTGACCGGGAACGGCTTCTCGACCTTGTCGGTCGAAATTTATTCGAGAGCGCGGCAAGGCATTTCGCTTTCGATCAATGCGCTGTCGACTTTGATCTTCCTGTTCACGATCGTGCTCGTCATCGGCTACTACTTCATTAATCAGCGGAACAACAAGCCGTCTGCCGGAATGGAGGGACGGGGATGAAAGAGCTGGTTCGGACGTTTGCGGCCGTATTCATCGTCGCTTTCGCGCTTATGTATTTGACTGCTTATTTGAATTCAAGCCAAGGGTATTCCAGCGGCAATACGCTGACGATATACAACTGGGGCGATTATATCGATCCTGAGCTGATCGCACGATTTGAGAAGGAAACGGGTATTAAAGTCATCTATCAAACGTTTGATTCGAACGAGGCGATGATGACTAAAATCGAACAGGGCGGTACAACCTTCGACGTCAGCATTCCGTCCGAGTACGCCATTAGCAAAATGAAAGAAGAAAACTTGCTGTTGCCGCTCGATCACTCGAAGCTGCCGAACTTGAAATACATTGATCCCAGCTTTATGGATTTGTCGTTCGACCCGGGCAACATTTACTCGATTCCTTATTTCTGGGGAACGGTCGGCGTCGTATTCAACCCGGATCTGACCAATTTGAAATTTAAGAGCTGGGACGACCTATGGGATGAAAGCCTGCGCAATCAAATTTTTCTGTTGGATGGCGCTCGAGAAGTGATCGGCATGGGGCTGAATAGCTTGCATTATTCGCTCAACGACACGAACGAGGATCATCTGCGGGAAGCGACGGCTAAGCTGAGCAAGCTCACGCCGAACGTGAAGGCGATTGTCGGCGACGAGATCAAAATGCTGCTGGCCAACGAAGAGGCGGCTGTCGGACTCGTCTGGTCCGGCGATGCGTCGGAGATTATGAGCGAGAACGAGAAGCTCGATTACGTCGTGCCGGAGGAAGGCTCGAACCTGTGGTTCGATAACATGGTCATTCCGAAGACGGCGAAAAATATCGAAGGCGCGCACGCCTTCATCAACTTTATGCTCGACCCGGAAGTTGCCGCGCAAAACACCGAGTATGTTGGCTATTCAACTCCGAATGCAGAGGCGCTTGCCTTCTTGCCGGAGGAGATTGCCGGTGACGAGCGGTTTTATCCAAGCAAAGAACTGACCGAGAAGCTGGAAGTGTACGAGAATTTGGGAAAAAGAATGCTCTCGCACTATAATGAGCTTTTCCTCGAGTTTAAAATGCATCGCAAATAAAAAGAAGCGCCCCGAAGCGTCGACGAAGACAACGCAGCCGTTCCCGGCTAGTAATACCGTTGTTTCCGTCGGTCGGCATTGGGGCGCTTTTCCGATTTGGGGAAAGTGGTGAGTTTCCTTTTTTTTTCATCTGTCGCCTCGCAACTTTATAGACGGCTTAAATAGGGGTATGATAGATAGATATCATGCAATTTGACCTTACGGAAGGATTGGGGAGAAGCGGGATGGAAAGCGAATTATTAACCGGATTGCTGAAACTGATCTTAATTAACGTGCTGCTGAGCGGCGACAACGCGGTCGTCATCGCGCTCGCCAGCCGCAACTTGCCGGCCCACCAACAGAAGAAGGCGACGATATGGGGCGGAGCGGGCGCGGTCGTACTGCGTATTGGACTCACCTTCGTTGCGGTTTGGATTTTAAAAATACCGTTTGTGCAGGTTGTTGGCGGTCTATTGTTATTGTACATAGCGGTGAAGCTGCTGTTGGACGATAAAGGGTCAGAGGGCGTAAAATCGAGCGTAACGCTTGGCGGGGCGATTAAAACGATCATCATCGCCGACCTCGTCATGAGTCTCGACAACGTGCTGGCAGTGGCTGGCGCGGCGCAAGGCAATGTAGGGCTGATTATTATCGGGCTTGCTATCAGCATTCCGTTAATCGTATGGGGCAGCCAGCTATTGATGAAAGTGATGGAGAAGCTTCCGATCATCGTTTGGGCGGGTGCTGCGTTGCTTGGTTATACGGCCGGAGAAATGATGGAAAGCGACAAGGGCATTGGGTACTTGTTCGAACTCCCATTCCAAGGCGGCCATTATGTCGTGCCGATCTTGCTGGCTGGGTTGGTCGTTGTGCTCGGCCTTGTTCTTCGGCATCGGGCGTCTGCGCGGCATACGCCGCAAAATCCGTAAGGAAAATATTCGTTGAAAAACGTTTTAGCGAACAGACACATATATGCTTGGCAAAAAGAGATGTCAGCCTCCAATCTATCGGTAAGAAAAGGTAAACCGTCTCATGCGGCGAATACAATGAGCATGAGGCGGGAGCTTTCCAAGAGGCTGTCCTGCAACCGACATGGATCAGAGAGGAGACGGTTTCGGGTGAAGGTGAAATGTCCTTGGTGTCATGAGGAAGTGGAGCTGGACCGGCGAGGCTGCTGTCCGGAATGCAAAAACGAAGTGGGACAGGAACATATCGCAGAACAGATGGAAGGGGAAGAGGCTGGGGCGCAGGAGCGCGCATACACGCTGGAGCATTCCGGTGATGCGATCGGCTTCATCGAATCCCGGTTTTCATGCCTGAAATGCGGCGGAGAAAGCTGCGAAGCGAGAGAGGTGGCGATGACCGGCACCGGCCTGAGCAAGCTGTTCGATATCCAGCATAACCACTATATTTTTGCGACCTGCATCAATTGTGGTTTTGTGGAGGTTTACGACCCCAATCGGATGACGGGCAGGAAGCAGGGGACGGGCGGTACGGCGCTGGATATGTTTTTTGGATAACGCATGCGCTGGGACATTTGCATGCGGAGTTGACGGCGACAGCCGCCGCCGTGAATCGGCGGGGGCTGTTTTTTTAACTGGAAATGGTTATGCTGTTGAAAGAGTGATTTTCATTAGAAGCAAGGAGCGATACATACATGGCTGAACTTCATTTGACGCTTCATACCGATAAATATCAAATTAATATGATGTATGCCCATTGGAAGAACGGAACGGCGAACCGGAAAGCGGTGTTCGAAGCATACTTCCGCAAGCTGCCGTTCGGAAACGGCTATGCGGTCTTTGCCGGGCTAGAGCGGATCGTTCATTATATACAAGGGCTTCGCTTTGGCGAAGAGGAGCTTCGTTATTTAGCCGAGCAGGAGGAGCAGTATGAACCGGCTTTTTTGGAGCTTCTACGGCAATTCAAGTTTGGAGGCAGCCTGTACGCGGTCGAGGAAGGACAGATCGTTTTCCCGAACGAGCCGCTTATCCGTGTAGAAGGCACAATTTTCGAAACGCAGCTCGTCGAGACCGCACTGCTTAATTTTATGAACTACCAAACGCTGATTGCGACCAAAGCATCACGAATCGCTCAAGTGGCGGAAGGCGATGTGCTGCTGGAATTCGGCACGCGCAGGGCTCAAGAAGCAGATGCGGCTGTTTGGGGGGCGCGAGCGGCTTATATTGCAGGCTTCCACGCCACGTCGAATATGCTGGCCGGAATGCGTTTCGGCATCCCGACGAAAGGAACGCACGCCCATTCGTGGGTGCAGGACCATGATACGGAGGAAGAGGCGTTCATGAAATACGCTCAAGCTCTTCCCGACCAGGTAACGCTGCTGGTGGATACGTACGATACGCTGAAGAGCGGGGTCGAGAATGCGATCAAGACAGCTCGCTGGCTGGACAGCATCGGCAAGAAGATGGGAGCGATCCGGCTCGACAGCGGCGATCTCGCGTATTTGTCCAAGCAGGCCCGCAAGCGGCTCGACGCGGCCGGTTTTCCAGAGGTGAAGATCGTTGCCTCGAACGACCTCGACGAGACGCTTATTTTCAACCTGAAGGCGCAGGGCGCGAAGATTGATACGTGGGGCGTCGGTACCCAGCTTATTACAGCAGCCGACCAGCCGTCGCTCGGCGGTGTATACAAGCTGACCGCCCGCGAGCGCGATGGCGAGCTTGTGCCGGTCATTAAGCTGTCGAACAACCCGGAGAAGGTGACGGCGCCGGGCAAAAAGAGCGTCTACCGAATTGTAAACCGGAACACAGGCCTTGCGGAAGCGGACTACCTCTCGCTAGACAACGAGGACGATGATCCTAACGGCAGACGATTGAAGCTGTTCGATCCGGTCCATCCCTACATTTACAGGTACGTGAGCGATTACGAGGCCGTTCCTCTGCTTCGCCCGATATTCGAGCAGGGACAACTCGTATACGAGCTTCCGGACCTGGATCGCATTCGCGCCTATCATCGCGAGCAGCTGTCGCGAATGAGCCCGGAGGTGCAGCGCAAGCTGAATCCAGAGCTGTATCCCGTACATCTGAGCGAAAAGGCGTGGCAGTTGAAGATGGATTTGATTAAGAGCTATCAGAAGGACTAACGGAGTAGGTGAGGTGTTGGCGCGGGTGGTAGCTAGCAAGGGAGTAGGGAAGCAGTGTGGGCGTGGCACGAGTGGCAGGCGACAGCTCAGCGTGCATGCGTTGGCGCAGGCGGCAGTTAGCAAAGAAGTAGCGTAGTGGCGTGGGCGGCAGTTAGTAAGTAGTAGTGAAGGCCGCAGCGGCAGGCTACAGCTAGCTGAGAATTGCTGCTGCCCTGCAGCGTTGCCTCAGTTTTGGAGAAACCCTCGTCATCTTAATATGGCGAGGGTTTCTTTTGTATTATTAAGCCAGAACTACACCTGGGATGAAATATGTATGATTTTTCGCATATAATCAGGGCGATTTCGGCATTAGGGCAAATTATATACGATATTTCATATATAATTTGGTCGAAACTCCACATAGGAGTAAAATATGTATGATTTTTCGCATATAATCAGCCCGATTTCGGTTTTGGGGCGAATTATATACGATATTTCGTATATAATCCGGTCTAAACTCCACAGGATGAAATCGATGCTTCTCCACTTGAGCGCAAAATATATATGATATTTCATCTCCAACATAAAATCAGCTTAACTGAAAAGGAGAGAAAGTGGAGGGGCAGAGGGATTCTGGAGAAACGATAGTGGTCGCTTTTAAAGCCAGATTTCTACCGAAACGATTAATAAAATAAAGGAATCAGGCTTTAATGGCGATCGGAAGAACCCTCTGACCCGCAACGCTTCTTCTAACTTCAAGTCCGTGTTAATTCCTTTCACGTATGACCGCTAGCCCTGCGTAATCCGTTTGCGGTACTCTCGCGCCGAAATGCCTTCAAGCCTAACGAAGCAGGCGGCGAAATAAGCGGCATGATTGAAGCCGACCGCCTCGGCGATGAAGGAAATCGGATGGTCCGTTTGAAGCAGGAGCAGCTTGGCTTGATCGATTCGAAATCGGTTCAAATAATCGATTGGCGAGCAGCCGAATTGCTTGCGCATGCATCGCGCGATATAGACCGGGTGGAAGTTGATGCTCTCGCCCAGCGCTTGCAAGGTGACGGATTCCTTATAATGCTCTCGCAAATAAGTGGCCGCCCGCTCGGCGCAGAGAGCTGCAGGAGACGTCCGCTGCGCGTCGGATTCCGCTGACAGCTGCTCGAGTACTTGCTGGAACAGCTGCTGCTGCCGCCAGCCGACCTCCGACTGATGGTTGTTCCGATCCATCTCCGACAGCTGCTCGATGGCGACGAACAGCTTGGCCGGCTGTGCAAGCGTCATGGCCTGAGGAATTTGCTTAATGAACGTTTGCAGCGTGAAAGCCCCGGCGTCCAGTCCATGTCCATATTCTCCGATAGCGTGCCGCAGCCTTTGAGGAGCATTCTCTTCCGTCGTCCATTCACCGCTCGTTTGAAAGTGCATCCAGTAATAACAGGTTCGTTCAGCGCTTGCCCGAGTCGCAAAATGATGTGAATCAGGCCGGAGGATAAGTGTTTGACCCGGGCCAACGTCGAAGGAACGGTTTTCCTCAGTAATATGAAGGCATCCCTCGGACACTGTGAGAAGGTCGAAGACGCCGATATTTCGGCGGTTCGTATGCTTGAAGCCGGGCGCTGCATCGACAAAGCCGCTTGCCATGTAGAATGGTACGGGCGGTATGACAAAGCGCAGTATTGTCATGGACAAGCTCTCCTTTCACGGTGTGAAATGAAGGTTGGAATCGTTAAAGTTTGAGTTGTGAATGTGAAACATCAGCCCCAGTATAGCATCTATAATTTGTTATGGCGAATAGACGCCGACAAGAAGCTAATACAGAAATTATAGAGACGAGGAAGCCGATGGAGGCTTCTCGCCGGCAATGACGCCGGCTTATGCTTAGGAGGTTGGGAATCATGAACTCGCAACCGCGGGAAAAATCATTTACGCTATGGATGCTGGCTTGGCCAATCTTTTTGGAGCTGCTGCTGCAATTTCTGCTCGGGGCGGCCGATACACTGATGGTCAGCCGCATATCCGATGATGCGGTAGCCGTCGTCGGTTTTTCAAACCAGCTGTTCATGGCAATTACGACGCTTTTTGTCGCTGTATCAAGCGGTGCAGGCATTCTCATTGCGCAGCGGATCGGTTCGCGTAACAACGAGGAGGCGCGAACGATCGCTGTTATTTCGGTGAAGGCGAGCGTTATCATCGGCTTGCCGCTGAGTATTTTGCTGTTTGCCGCGCCGGAACCGATCGCCGCGATGCTCCAACTGCCCAACGAGCTGTTGCCGCTGGCGCGCATTTATATATCGATCGTCGGAGGCGGCATGGTTCTGACTGCCGTCATGTCTACGCTCAGTACGGCGATTCGTAATACCGGCAATACAAAAGGTCCGATGTACACGGCTATTGCAATGAACATCATTCATATTGTGTTGAATTACGGTTTTATTTTCGGAAAGCTCGGACTGCCCGAATGGGGACTAACAGGCGTCGCGCTATCGACCGTTATTAGCCGGCTGCTGGCGACCGTTGTTCTGTTTGTTATGTTCCATAGCTCGTTTGAGCGGAAAATCTATTGGTCGAACTATCGAATGTCCGACAGCAAGCTAATGAAGGAAGTGCTGAAGATCGGCTGGCCGCTTGCGGTGAGTATGTCGGCGTGGGTGTTCACGCAGCTGCTTATTTTCAGCTACATTGCGATGATAGGCTCCAATGAACTGGCGGCTCGCACCTATATGAACACGCTGGAATCGTTCTGCTTCCTGCTTGGACAGTCGATTGCGATGGCGCTGCAAATTCAGGTCGCCCATCGTTTCGGAGCAGGGCAGCTGGATGCGGCGTACAAAGGCGTTTATCGGGCGCATTGGTTCGCTCAGATGATTGTGGTCGTCAATGCCTTCCTTATCTATTTGTTTGGAGGGCAACTGCTTGGCATTTTTACAAAAGATCAAACGATTATTGAGCTTGGCGTTTCACTTCTAGGATTGAACCTGCTGCTGCAGCCGGGTAAAATGCTGAATATGGCGTTCGGCAATTCATTAAATTCGGTCGGCGATACGAAATATGTAATGTGGATATCGCTTTCCGTGTCGTCTATCGTTGCAGGGGTTATGCCGTATATCGTCGGCATCCAACTCGGATGGGGCTTGGTCGGCATTTACGTCTGCATGGTAGCCGACGAATACATCCGCGGCGCACTCGTGCTGATTCGCTGGCGGGGCCAAAAGGCGCTGCGCGGCAAACATCGCCAGCGCACGGCGGATGGCGCCTCAAAAGCGAAGGCGCTTGGTCATAGCTAAGCCAGCCGACCGACCACACTAATTAACGAACAAAGGAGGTTCTATACATGGTATTATTGAACGAGAAAATAAAAGCATCGGAGCTGCTGCTGACTGGCTTGAACGGAGAGAAGCTGGGCATCGTCTCCCGGGAGGAGGCGCTTGCGTTGGCGAAAGAGAATAAAGCCGATCTGATCTGTGATTCGCTGATGAGCAGTCCGCCGCCTTGCCGCTTGGTTGCGAGAGGCATGGCGAAGCAGCAAGCTAGCCAGCAGAAGCGAGAGGAGAAGCTGAAGGAGCAGCCTTTGAAGGTCAAGGAGCTGCGGCTCGGCATCGACATCGAGCAGCATGATTACGATACAAAGCTGAGGCAAGCCGCCAACCTGCTTGCCTCAGGCAACAGCGTCTTGCTATCGGTGAGGCTGAGCGGCAAGGAAGGCCCGCGGGCCAAGGAACTGCTGGAGCGGCTGTGCGCCGATCTCGCCGCCTCCGGACGAAAGCAGACGGGCATTCAAGTAAGCGGCAAGCAGGCGGCCGTGGAAGTCCGTCCAAATTTCGATTGACAGGGATGAATACGTTAGATATCCTTTTAATTGAAAATGATTATCAATAAAAAGGAGATTATTATGCTTCGCAAGTTTTTCAGCTACTATAAACCATACCGCAAGCTGTTCTTTCTCGATTTTTCGAGCGCTGTCGTACTTGCGATACTGGAACTGATGTTTCCGCTTGCGGTCAGCTACGTGATCGACACGCTGCTGCCGCAGGAGAATTGGCCTTATATCATCGTCGCCTGCTCCGTGCTGCTGATCGTTTATGTCATCAATACGCTGCTGCAGTATGTCGTCACGTATTGGGGTCATATGCTCGGCATCAACATTGAAACGGATATGCGCAAAAAGCTGTTCGAGCATGTACAGAAACTCAGCTTCCGTTATTTTGACAATACGAAGACGGGGCACCTGATCTCGCGTTTGACCAACGATTTGTTCGAAATCGGAGAAGTCGCGCATCACGGACCGGAGGATATGTTTATTGCCGTCATGACGCTGATCGGTGCATTCGGTATAATGGCGTTCATCAATTTGGAATTGACGCTCCTTACGTTTGTCATCGTGCCGATTATTATTTGGCTCGTATTGTTCTTTAACAAGAAGATGACGAAGGCTTCGGATCGGCTGTTCGGGGCTATGGCCGACTTTAACGCCCGGGTCGAAGATACGGTCGGCGGCATTCGCGTCGTGCAAGCTTTCTCTAACGAGAAGCACGAGAACGAGTTGTTTGCCAAAGACAATCGCGCTTTCCGCGCGGCTAAGCTAATATCGTATAAAATTATCGGCATGAACTCTTCGATTACGTACATGCTGATGCGGTTTGTTACACTGTTCGTACTGCTCTGCGGCACCTGGTTCGTAATCAAATACGATATGCGATACGGTGAATTCGTCGCTTTCGTGTTGATGACAAATATTTTCTTCAAGCCGATTGAGAAAATTAATGCCGTGATCGAGAGCTATCCGAAAGGCATTGCCGGCTTCAAGCGGTTCACCAAATTAATGGAGACCGCTCCTGATGTGGCCGATTCGCCGAATGCGATTGAAGTGGACCGCCTCTACGGCAACATTCGCTATTCCAAAGTAACATTCGGTTATGAAGGAGAAGCAAAAGTGCTTAAAGGCATCGACCTGAACATTCGCAAAGGCGAGACTGTCGCTTTCGTCGGTCCTTCCGGCGCGGGTAAAACGACGCTATGCAGCCTGTTGCCTCGCTTCTACGAAGTGGATGAAGGAAGCATCAGCATCGACGGCCATGATATTCGCGATCTGAAGCTGGAATCGTTGCGTAGACAGATCGGCATCGTGCAACAGGACGTCTTCCTGTTTGCGGGCACGATTCGTGACAATATTGCTTACGGCAAGCTTGGATCGTCCGACGCTGATATTATGGAGGCAGCACGCAGAGCGCATCTGGAGGCGTTTATCGCCGCTCAGCCTAACGGCCTTGATACGGTTATCGGTGAACGGGGCGTGAAGCTGTCGGGCGGGCAGAAACAGCGGATGGCGATTGCTCGGATGTTCTTGAAGAATCCGCCGATCCTCATCTTGGACGAAGCAACTTCGGCGCTCGACACGGAGACGGAAGCAGCGATTCAGCAATCGCTGTCTGAGCTGTCGGCAGGCCGAACAACGCTGGTTATCGCCCACAGGCTGGCGACGATTAAAAACGCCGACCGGATTATCGTTGTTACCGAGGAAGGCATCAGCGAGGAAGGCAAGCACGAGGAATTGATCGCGACCGGCGGCATTTATAGCCGTCTGCATCAAGCGCAGTTCGGGAAAGGCTGAGCCGCGTAGCGAACACTGCATCATAGGGCGTAAAAAAAAGGCGTTGCGGAAATTTTTCCGCAGCGCCTTTTTTCAAGACGAGCTTGCTTGTTCAGTTGCTTGTTCGGTCGCCGTTTCAGTCGCTTTCTCTGCAGGCCGTTTCCGCTCGAAACGGAATAGTTTATTCAAGCCTTTATACACGAGCTTCGATTCCTTGGTCAGAAGCGGACCAAGTATGGCGAGAATGAGCACGTACAATGCGGCGAACGGCTGAATAATTTCCAGCAGGCCGCCTGTTTTGCCGAGGTTGGCCATAATGATCGAGAATTCGCCGCGAGAGACGATCGTAAGCCCGATGTTGGACGAGGCTTTCGGAGAAAGTCCGGCGCTGCGGCCGGCGAGCATCCCGGCGACGAAGTTGCCGATCAGCGTAAGGATGACGGCGCCGATGGATAGCCAAACCGCTCCGCCTAAAGCAAACGGATCGATTGTCAGGCCAAAGCTGAAGAAGAATACCGCTCCGAAAAAATCGCGAAACGGCAAGATGAGATGCTCGATCCGCTTCAGGTGCTCGGTTTCTGCGAGAACGAGGCCGACGAGTAAGGCGCCGATCGCTTCCGCCACATGAATCGTTTCAGAAAAGCCCGCCACGAAGAACAGGCAGCCGAAGACAAGCAGCAGGAACACTTCGTTATTTCGAATGTTGAACATTTTGTTGAGAAGCGGAACGATTTTGCGCCCGATCACGATAAACGACAGCATGAAGCCTAAAGCGTATGCAGCGGACAGCAGAACGCCGCCAAGAGAGTTAGCTCCGCTTAGTACGAGGCCGGAGAGAATGGAGATATAGACAGCAAGAAAAATGTCCTCGAACATAATAATGCCAAGAATCATCTCGGTCTCCGAATTGGCAGTACGTTTCAAATCGACGAGCACTTTAGCGACAATGGCGCTGGAGGAGATCGTTGTGATACCGGCTATAATGAGCATTTCCTCGAGCGGAAAGCCGGTGACCCAGCCGTAAGCGAGACCGAGAGTGAAGTTGATTAAAATATAGATGGTGCCGCCAATCACAATCGATTTGCCGGATTTGATCAAGCGGCCAACGGAAAACTCAAGCCCGAGATAGAAGAGCAGGAACAGTACGCCGATTCTGCCGAGGAAATCGATGAAAGGGGCGCTTTCGATAAAACGGAAGTCGAGAATGCCGAATTTAGGTGCGTGCGGCCCGACGGCCATCCCGATGAGAATATAGAACGGGATGACCGAAAAGCGCAGCTTTGCGGAAAGGAGCCCGACTAAGGCAAGCAGGATAACGGCAAGACCAATTTCCAGCACCAAGTGATCCATAATTATACGCTCCCGTTAGAAAGGAGATGTTTTAGCTTCTTTAGATGCTGGCGTTCGCCAGCCACAATGAGAGTCGTATCCGCTTTGAAAATATAGTCGGGGCCAGGGTTAATATGTTTTTTCTCTTTTTCTACTACGGCGATAATGGTTGTGCCCGTTTTTTGACGGATATTTGCTTGGCCAATTGTTTTGCCGATGCATCTGGAACCATGCTCCACCTTATACCATTCGATCGTCAAGTCATCCAGCGCCACTTCGATCGTCTCCAGCGCTTTCGGCTTATAGGTTATACCGCCGATAATAGCCGCAATATGACGGGCTTCGTCGTCGTCCAGAGACACCATGGATATGCTGTCGTCCGGATCCTCATAGTCGAAGTGGTACAGCTCGCGTCTTCCGTCGTCGTGGATGATGATGACAAATTTGTCGCCGCCTCTTGTCTGCAACTGATATTTACGTCCAATGCCCGGTAAATCCGTTTCTCTAATATCCATGCCAGCACTCCTATTCTGCACGCTTATAGTATTTATATAAAGGATTCCGGCATAGATGCCATAAATATGGCCTAACTATAGCTGGAAAATGTCATCATCTATCGAACATTCATTGACGGTTGCTTTCAAACCGATATAAAATCTAAGGAATAAATAGAGATGTAATAGGAGGAGAGAAACAGATGAGTTCTACGGTTAAACAAATTTCTCCTTTGGTGGAGGCGCTCGGTTTGAAGCCTCATCCCGAAGGCGGATGGTATAAGGAAATATGGAAGGCTTCGTTCGAAATTCCGCAGCAAGTGCTAGGGGCTCCTTATAACGGTCCGAGATTTGCCGCTTCGTCCATTTACTACTTACTGCATCCGGAAGAAATCTCCGATTGGCATACCGTTCATTCGGACGAGCTATGGCTGTGGCACTCGGGCAGCCCGATTGCGCTGACGCTGGGCGGTACCGGAGATAAACCGGAGAAGCGCGAAGAAATTATTCTCGGCGGAGACATTCTGAACGGTCAGCAGCCGCAAGCGCTGGTGCCCGGTGCGGAATGGCAAATGACGCGTCCGCTGGGCGACGAGCCGGTGCTGGTATCCTGCGTCGTTGCTCCGGGCTTTCACTATGACGATTTCAGACTGATCGGCAAATAAGAGGACGGCGGAGCCGGTCCGAGACGCAGCGCATCTTTGGAAAACGATGTTCAAGCGGCCCGGTCCGGCTTCGTTTTTTATGTCCATAAATAGGGCGGCGAGATCGGCCGATTTGTCTGAATTGACTGTAAAGTTTGACAAATGGCCCTTTTTCGATTTAGACTGTTAGTACGCTTAATTTTCGGCTATGCGCCGGAAAGCGGGGGAACCAAACGCAAGTGGGGCGAATAAATTCCGCATATCGTGTATGCAGAGTTTTAGGGTGACCATCTACCCGAGTCCGTCAGCTAACCTCGTCAGCAGTGGATGGGTCAAATTCAAGTTTATTTTTATTTTGTGACCCCTACAGATAGATTCGTATGGGTTTTTTTGCGTTTCTTGGACCCCCCACTGGTGGAGCGTGCACCACAAATTCTGTTTGAAGGAGGAGTTTGTATGCCGCAGCCAAAGTACATCATCGATCTTGACCGCATTGCATCCATACCGAGCGAGGAGCGTCAGAAGCTGAAGCCGATTACGGATAAGTTCGCGTTTCGCGTTAACGACTACTATTTAAGCCTGATTGATTGGGACGATCCCAACGATCCGATCCGCAGACTCGTCATCCCGAATGAGGGCGAACTGCTCGAATACGGCAAATGGGACGCTTCCGACGAGGAAGCCAATTATGTCGTACCGGGGTGCCAGCATAAATACGGGACGACCGCACTGCTCATCGTCTCCGAAGTATGCGGCGCTTACTGCCGATATTGCTTCCGTAAGCGGCTGTTCCGCAACGACGTGAAGGAAGCCGTTTCGAATGTAGAGCCAGGACTCGCTTACATCGCCGAGCACCCCGAAATCAATAACGTATTGCTGACCGGGGGAGACAGTCTTATCCTCGGTACTCCCAAACTAAGAAGCATTATCGAGCAGCTTAGAGCGATCGATCATGTGAAGATTATCCGATTAGGCTCCAAAATCCCCGTATTCAACCCGATGCGCATTTATGAGGACGAAGCCTTGCTTGATTTGATCCGCACTTATTCCACCGTAGAGAAACGCATTTATGTCATGGCGCACATTAATCACCCTAGAGAAATTACGGCCGAAGCGTGCAAAGCGTTCAACGCGCTGCATGAGGCCGGCGCGATCGTCGTCAACCAAACGCCGATTATTAAAGGCATTAACGACGATCCCAAGGTGCTGGCGGAGCTGCTCGACCGGCTGTCATGGGCTGGCGTAACGCCGTATTACTTCTTTATCAACCGCCCGGTAGCGGGCAACTCGGATTTCGTCGTACCGCTCAAGCGGGCTTACGAGATAGTAGAAGAAGCCAAGGCGCTTACTTCAGGTCTCGGCAAGCGGGTCAGGCTGTCCATGAGCCACGCTTCGGGGAAAATCGAAATCCTTGCTATTGAAGATGGCAAAGCGTATTTAAAGTACCATCAGTCGAAGTATGGCCATTACGGCCGCTTTATGATGCTGGATTGCCCGGAAGATGCCGCCTGGTTTGACGATTTACCAGGCAGCGAACAGTATTGGAAACCGGTGCATGAAGCTACATTGGTGTAACAGCATTTAACGTAAGCGAATAATGGGAATGGGACTGTCAGGGCGATAAGCGGCAACGTGAATCGCAGCGGACGGTCCCTTTTTTGCCGTATTCCATAGACAGAAGGGATGCCCGACAGTATGATTGGCAGTATACGGCGTGGAACGGAGCGCCGATTCCAGAAGGAAAGTCGAAGGGATCCTACATCATGCGCGAGTCCTTATGGACCAAAAATTTTATTTTGCTTACCTGCTCCAACCTGTTCTTGTTTCTAGCTATCGAGATGCTTCTGCCTACCTTGCCTGTTTTTGCGGCCGAACAAGGAAGCAGCGAATCGCAAATCGGCTTGCTGCTCGGATGTTTCACGTTTGCCGCCGTACTGGCAAGACCGCTTACCGGCATTGGCGTCCGCCGATTCGGGAAGAAGGGTCTGCTGTTAATCGGCGTTGCCATCTGCTTCGTTGGAATGGCGGGCTATTACATGGCCGCTACGCTGACGGCGCTGCTCCTGCTGCGCTTTGTACACGGCATCGGCTTCGGGCTGTCGACTACACAGTACGGCACCGTTATTTCGGACGTTGTCCCAGCGTCGCGAAGAGGAGAAGGGATGGGGTTCTTTGCAACCGGCAACGCGATCGCGTTCTCCTTGGGTCCTTTTCTAGGCATATGGTTAATGGAGCAATACGGGTATTCGGTTCTGTTTGCGACGGGGGCTGCCATATTGCTGGCGACGCTGGCGCTAACCACTTTCTTCCGCCAACCGAAGGCATCGCCGGACGTCAAGCTGCATGCATCTGCAGCTTCGCAAGGAAAGCCGCATTGGCTTAGCAGCGCAGTAGAGAAGAAGGCATTGTTCCCTTCCTTGCTGGGCATGCTGGTCGGTGTCTCTTTCGGAGGCATGCTCAGTTTTATTACGTTGTTCGGCATCGAGAAGGGGATTTCCAACATCGGATACTTTTTCCTGGTTGTCGCTATATGTGAAGTGCTTATACGCTTTGTTAGCGGTCCGTTGTTCGATCGGAAGGGCCGGATTTGGGTGCTGTTCCCGTCTGCTGTCTTTTGCTTGATCGGCTGCGTCGTTCTGTTCCTTGCCGACTCGGTAGAAATCCTGCTGCTCGCCGGCGTGTTCTATGGCTTTGGCTTCGGAGCTTTGTTCCCGGCGCTGCAGGCTTGGGTTATTAACCGCGTCGAGCCGGAACGGAGAGGGGCGGCTACAGCAACCTATTACAACTTTTTCGATATCGGCATCGGACTGGGCGCGATCATGCTCGGCTTCGTCGCCTCGGTAACCGGATATGCGACGATGTTTTTGTTTTCCGGCATATTTTTCGTCGCCTACATCGTCTTGTACTTATACTATGAGTGGAAGTATGCGAGCGGTGGCAAGAGAACGGCTAACATTGCCGAATAAGCTTGTACTAGAATACGAAAACGGAAAAAGATTGCCCGCTGTCCGAGAAGGCCTAGCAGAGTCCTCCAACTGTCGGAGGTGCAGCAGTTTTAGGGACTACATGAGAAATATGTATGAAATTTCATATATAATTTCTCAAAAATCGGGATTTCGGACGATTATAGTCGAAAAACCATATATAATCGACGATTTTGCTCAAAATACGCAAATTATGTATGAAATTTAATATACATTGAAATACGCGGCTCAAAAAGAAACCCGCCGTTATTGAAACCGACGAGTTCTTCTCAACCGCCTGAAGCGGCCATATAGATTTTTCGCGCGCTTCTTCCAGCGCACGTTATGGCGCCGAAGGCGCCGTGCGTCGAGACACAGCACGATGGCGCCGATCGCACACCATCCGTCGCTTCAGGTTGGCGACAGTCTGAGGGGCTGTTCCTAAGTCACTAAGAAGACTTTTGAAACAGCCCCTTTGTCATGCCGCAAGCTAAGTCTTTCTTAGGACGGCAGCTTAATGATTTGACCCGGATAGATCAGGTTCGGGTTGACGATACCGTTCAGATCGCGCAGCGTCTGCCACGTCGTGCCGAATGTTTTGGCAATCGTCCAGAGCGTGTCGCCTTTCTTCACTACGTAAGCCTGAACGGCCGACTTTGGTTCGGACTTCGGCTCTGGCTGCTGTATCGGCTGCGGCTCCAGCCGCGTCACTGGGCCAACTGTCGTCGGCTCTGGCTGTGGCTGCGGGCTTAGTTGCGGTCCAGGATGAGGCTTGGTTGACGCCGGTGCGGTCTCCACAGTAATACGGCGTTCCACTTTCGGTTCGGAGTCGCCGAGTTTCTCGAGATAGGTGATTAACGCCTCGTCCAGCGAGCCGTACATGCCGGCTTGCGGGTATTTGCCGAACATCGTATATTCGTCGCCTCCAGCCGCCATGAAATCGTTGGTGGCGACGACGTAGCTCGCGTTCTCGTCCAGCAGCTTGCCGCCGATAGTAACCGAGTGGACCCGCGCTCCCTTTTCTTTCGACGGATCGATTTTGAAGGCGATACCGGATACTTGCGGGAAAGCGCCCTTCGGATTCGGATAATCGGACACGCCATTTTCCAGAGCCGCTTTCACGTCGGCGCCCTTCACGTTCAAGGTAACGATTTGATTGCCGAACGGAAGCACGGTGATGATCGCGCCTTTCGTAATGACGCCCTGCTCAATCGAGGCGCGGATGCCTCCCCCGTTTGTGACGGCGATATTGGCTCCTGACGCGCTGCGCAATGCGTCTGCAATCAGGCTGCCTAGATTGGTTTCACTGGTTCGAACCAGCTCTCTGGATCCTTCTAGTTTCACGGCCGTTTCGCCGACCTTCTGCGACAGAATCGCTTCCTGGCTTTTCTGAATGGAGGAGACGAGCTCTGCGACGGCAGCGTTCGGAGCGATATCGGCCGCTTTTTTCTGATCAACAAGCGCGGCTTGCTTCTTTACTACTTTGCCGCCGTCATACCACAGATCGACGACTCCCGCATATTTTGTATATTCGCCCGCGCTGACAAGCAGAGTGCCATTGCCTGCCGTAATGCCGTTCTCCAATACCGTGTGGCTGTGGCCGTCGATGAAGACGTCGATGCCGGGCACTGCGTCCAGCACCTTCAGGCTCGTATTGGCGCTCGACTGGTCTTGTCCGAGATGGCCGACCGCAACGATAATATCGGCTTTTCCTTTCAACGCTTGGACGATTGCTTTCGCTTCTTTGACAGGATCGGTGAAGATTAAGCCCTTCACATTATTCGGATGCGTTTTGAACGATGTCTCCGGCGTTGTCAGACCGAAAATGCCAACTTTTACGCCGTCTATTTCCTTAACGATGTAGGGGTCGAACAATAGATGGTTGTCCTTCGCTATACGGATGTTGCCGCTGAGCAGCGGGTATTTCATTTGCTGCTGCAGCTCCAGCAGGCGTTCGTAGCCGTAATTGAATTCGTGATTGCCTGGCACGACTGCGTCGTAGCCGATCTGGTTCATAACCTGCACGACGCTTTCTCCCGTTACGAGTGTAGCGAAGGTCGTGCCGTGCACCGCATCACCGGCGTCGATAACGAGCGTGTTCGGATTCGTCGCGCGATAGCTGTCAATAATGCCCGCAAGCTTGGCATAGCCCATTTCGCCGCCGCTTCCTTCCACCGACCTTGCGTGCGTGTCGTTCGTATGCACAATCGTAATATGCTTATTTGCTGGCGGAGCGTCCGAATCGGCTGCTGCAGCGGCTTCGGCAGCCAAGAAGAGCAGCGTTATGGCAAGAACGAAGGATAACAGCCATTTCAATCGGTTAAGCGACAAGGAACATCCCCCTCTACCCCAAAATTTGTAAACTAAAATGTTTATTCTACGGATTCGGGCGTTATTCCTTTTAATAAAGTTTAAATCTTCAGAAAATTAGTAGAGTGGGGGAGAAAGTTTGACAGGCTTAGCGTATGATTCGCGATTGGAGTCTATACGCAAGAAGAATACTGGAGTAAAAAAGGGCGGCATAAAGCGCTTGGCTTCATACCGCCCATCCGTGGGGGCAATTCTTTCTTAGGCGTATTAATAGCCTAATAACATTAAACGTTCATGCCGTTAACCGTTGCCTTCACCAAAGCGATGAATCTCGGGCGCGCTTCCGCGGCTACCCGCACCACCTGCTCGTGGGTGAGCGGCTCAAGCTCTTCGCCGATCGCCATATCGGTAATGCAAGTCAGTCCGACCGTCCGAACGCCGCAATAGTTGGCGGCGATCACTTCGGGCGCTGTCGACATCCCGACGGCGTCGGCTCCCCATGAGGCCAGCATTTTCAGCTCGGCTGGAGTGCAGTAGGTTGGCCCGGAGATGCTGACGTACACGCCTTGCTGCAGCTTGATGCCAAGTTCCTCCGCTTTAGAAGCGGCGAGCGCACGGAACTCCTTATCGTATGCGGAAGACATATCCGGAAAGCGCGGGCCAAGCTCAGGGATATTGGCTCCGATCAGCGGATTGCTGCCGGTATAGTTGATATGGTCGGTAATGAGCATCAAGTCGCCCGCGGCGAAACCGCGTTTCATCCCGCCCGCCGCATTCGTGACGAGCAGAGCGTCGATGCCAAGCCGTTTCATAACGTAGACAGGGAAAACGACTTCCTTCATCGTATAGCCTTCGTAGTAGTGGAAACGCCCTTTCATGACGAGCACCGTTTTGTTTTCCAGACGTCCGACAACGAGTTCGCCGGAATGGCCTTCGACGGTAGATACCGGGAAATGCGGGATGTCGCCGTAAGGAATTACGATCGGATCTTGAACCTCGTCGGCCATGACGCCCAGCCCGGAACCGAGAATCAAGCCCACTTGCGGAACGGCTGCTATCTTGCTGCGGATATAGGCGGCAGCTTCATCGATTTTCGCTAATAATTGGTCCATGGTCACAGAGCCTCCTGTTTAAAGGGTAACGCTTCCGTATCATCATACCGCAACCGGCATTCAAATGGAAAGGTTGACGTCCGTCGCCTTCGAGGATGATCATGGCATCCAGTTGTCGATAGCGGAGGCTGCTCGTATAATAGTTACAGCGATAGATCATGGCTGCTGAACAGACGAGCCTATCCTGCTGCTAAACAGCAAACGACGATTCATAATGAACCCGTAAAAATAAAGAACTAGTTGTTCCGGCAACCTGGGATGGACCCGGCCGGATGATCACGAAGGAGGAACAAACGATGAATGAACAACGTTTTTCGGCCGAGCAGGTGGCGGCCGCAATCGATCATACCGCTTTGAAAGCGGAAACGACGAAAGAGGAGATCGCGAAGCTGTGCGCGGAGGCGAAGGCGCATAAATTCGCCACCGTATGCGTCAATCCGGGCTGGGTTTCTTTATCGGCCGAGCTGCTTAAAGACTCGGGTGTCGGCGTGACGACGGTGATTGGCTTCCCGCTTGGCGCGACGACGACGTTCGCGAAAGCTGCGGAGACGAAGGAAGCAATTGATAACGGAGCGACCGAGGTCGATATGGTGCTGAACGTCGGTCTACTGAAGTCGGGTGACTTAGCGGGTGTTCGGCGCGACGTCGAAGGCGTTGTCGCCGCCTCGTCGGGCCGTGCGGTCGTGAAGGTTATTTTAGAGACGGGCCTGTTAACTGACGACGAGAAGGTGACGGCTTGCGAAATTTGCAAGGCGGCAGGAGCGGATTACGTCAAGACATCGACCGGTTTCGGAAAAGGCGGTGCGACGGAGGAGGATATCGCGCTAATGCGCAGGACGGTCGGCCCGGACATGGGCGTGAAAGCGTCCGGCGGCGTTCGCGATATGGCGACGGCGCAGCGGATGCTTGCCGCCGGAGCCTCTCGCATCGGCGCGAGCTCGAGTGTTGCGATCGTATCTGGGGGACAAGGCGAAGGATATTGAACGCATGAGGTTGAAGGAAATGGGGATTGACCGGCATCTTGCCGCAAGCTATCCTTGTTAAAGGTACAGTCGGCTCTGACGGGCCGGCTTTTTTGTTTTTTGGCTCAAACGTTAGATGAGAGGATGATTGGCCGGATCGCCGCATAGCGGCGGTGATCGGACGTTGTATATAGGAAAGTGCAAATTGATTAACTCGAGGTGAAGGATGCAAAAGAAAATACCTTGGCTCAGCCAGTGGACCGTTAATGCGAAGGCGAACGTGCTCGCCGGCATGACGGCAACGCTGGCGCTGGTGCCGGACTCGTTGGCCTTCTCGTTTATGGCCGGCGTTCCGCCCGTTGTAGGCATTTACGCTTCAATCTGTATTTTGCTCGTCGTTACGTTTCTCGGCGGCCGTCCGGGAATGATCTCTGCGGCAGCGGGATCGATGGCCGTACTCATGCTCTCGCTCGTGCACGAGCATGGCATTCAATATTTGTTCGCGGCTACAGTGCTGACCGGTATTATTCAATTTCTAATGGGCGTATTCAAGTTGGGCAAGCTGATGCGCTTCGTGCCCCAAGGGGTGTTGACCGGCTTCATTAACGCGCTGGCGATATTAATCTTTATGTCGCAGCTTCGCTACTTCACAGGCGAATCTTGGCTAATGTATGTTCTCGTAGCGGCAACGCTAGGTATCATTTATTTTCTGCCGAGATACTTCAAAGCGATTCCGTCGCCGCTCGTTGCGGTAGCGGTATTGACGCTCGCTGTGTGGGCGACGGGAATGCCCGGCGTGACCCGCATCGGCGACATTGCGGCAATCGACGCTTCGCTGCCCGCTTTTCTCATTCCAGACATTCCGTTCAGTTGGGAAACACTGCTCATTATTTTGCCTTATTCCTTATCGCTTGCGGTTGTCGGTTATACGGAAACGATGCTTACCCATAATCTGCTTGACGAGATGACGGGGGAGCGGACCGATAAAAATAAAGAAATGAGAGGTCAAGGCGTCGCTAACGTCGTATCCGGCTTTTTCGGCGGCATGGCTGGCTGCGCGCTTGTGGCGGAGTCGGTGCTGAATGTGAAGACGGGAGGGCGCAACCGGCTGTCGACGCTCGTCGCAGCGCTGTTTCTGCTGGCGCTGACTGTGCTGTTCGGAGATTTGCTGGCGCTCATTCCAATGGCAGCGTTAGTCGGCATTATGCTGATGGTATGTGTTGCGGTATTTGATTGGAAATCGGTGTTTCGCTTGAAGAGCGTGCCGGCCTCCGAGACCGTTGTCATGCTCGTAACGGTTGCGGCGGTGTTGGCTACGCATGATCTGGCTGTAGGGGTCATCGCAGGAGTATTGGTAAGCTTCGTCTGGTTTGTCGTTAAAGCTTCGCGGTTGCAAATCCACAGCGAATGGAATGGAACGACGAGGACGTATCAGGTGCAGGGGCAGCTGTTCTTCGCGTCCGCACAGACGCTGGAAGAGCGGATTGAGCTCGATTGCGCGGCCGAGGCGGTACGCCTCGACCTGACGAAATCGAAAGTGTGGGATCATACGGCGTCGCTTGCGCTGGACAAGACAGTCGAAAGCTTACAGCGCAATGGCAAGCGGGTGAGCGTCCTGCGTGCTTCGGACGCTTCAGCAGGCGCTATCGGTCGCAGCTGATCGTCATGTTGGCGTGCAGCGTATCTCCCGGTTGAACGAGGACAAGCTCATCCTTGCGCTGAAGCTCGTTGTTCATCGCCATCCATGGCTCGACGCAGACGAAAGGCTTGCCTTCGACCGACCATACAACGACGTATTTGAACACGTCGTCGTAGCTCAAGCGGACGCGTGCGCCTCCGTCGACGGGGAACGAGACTTCGCTCGTTTTCGGATCAAGCAGCGTCACTGATTCAACGAGGCCTGTTAAATCGATTGTGCCGTTAAAAGGCTTTTCTACGAAGTCGTTGTAGTCGAGGTAGCGGGTTGCATCGATCTCGTAGGAAAGCTTTTTCGATTCGGAGCGGAAATAAGGGTGGAAACCTGCATAGAAAGGCATCGCTTTTTCAGCCGAATGGTTGCGATATTGCTGGCGAATGTGAAACTCTCCATTCTTCAGCGCGTAAGTGAAGATAAGCTCGAAATTAAACGGATAGGAGCGTTTCGTTTCTTCGTTTGCGCGCAGACCGATTGTAATGGACGCTTCGCCGTCGGTGCCGGTGCCAAGTACTTCCCAGACCGATGTGCGGGCTACGCCGTGATTGGCCATCTCATAGGTTTGTCCGTCCCATTCGTAAGAGCGGTTCTCCAGCTGGCCGCTGATCGGGAACAGGATCGGATTGCCGCCGCGGATGTTAGCAGTCGGATTCTCGAACGTTTCCTGGTCGAGATAGAACAGCTCGAGGCCGTTCAATTGGCAGCCGATGACGATGCCGCCCCTTTCCGGACAAACGCGTACGAGAGAGTCGGTGTCCTTCTCTGTCAGCTCGTAAATCGTATATTTTTCAACGATGCTGTTGACTTCGTATGGATGCATGATTGGATTCCTCCGTTAGGTTCGTTTTGCGCGCAAAAAACGGTACAAGCCCCTTTGCCGCTTCTTTTGAATTTTACCATAGTTTATTTATCCGTCGTCATCAAAAAAAAGAAACCCGAGCCGCTTGTCCAAAGCGGTTCGGGTTTCCGAATACGTCGATTACTTAGCCGCTGGCGCGTCTTTTTTCTCGAGCGTATTTGTAATTTTAGCTTCATCCTGAATCTTCTGCATCCATGACATCGATAGCTCGCCGATTTTGTTGTTAACGAGCATTTGATGAATTTCTTCTTTTTTCTCTTCGAAGGTTGGGTTCGTCGCCGCTTTTTCTTCCGTTTTCTTTACGATATGGAAGCCGGCATCGGTCTTAATTACGTCGCTCACTTCGTTGAGCTTCAGTGCGAAAGCAGCATTCTCGAAATCTTCGAGACCGGTCATGCCTTTCGAAATAAAGCCGAGGTCGCCGCCATTAGGGCCGGAATTTGTATCGATCGATTTCTCTTTGGCAATCGCCGCGAAATCGCCGCCTTCTTGCAGCTGCTTCACAATATCTGAAGCGTCCTGCTCCGCACCGACAAGAATATGCGAGATGCGGATTTGATCCGGCGTCGCGAAGGATGCTTTATTTTCGTCGTAATAATTTTTCACTTCTTCATCGGATACCGTTGCTTGCGGCTCCAAAATTTTACGAATCAGCACTTGCGAATACGCGTCTTGGCGAAGCTCGTCCATCGTAATGCCATTCTGGTTGAGCGCGTTTTGCAGCGCTTCGGCGGAACCGAACGTTTTCGTCAGTTCTTCGATTTCGGCGTCGATATCGGCTTCTGTCGCAGATACGCCTGCTTTGTCGCCTGCTTGTGCGATCAGCTCTTTCTTGATAAGGCCGTCAAGCGCCGCCGGACCGTTAGCGCGTGCCAGTTCATCATACAGCTGGTCTTTCCAAATATTTTTGCCGTTGACGATCGCTACCGCTTCGTTGCTGCCGCCGAACGGAGGCTTGATGAGGACGATGACGAGCACGATAGCGAGCACGGCCGAGATCGCCATCCATGCTTTGCTACCGCCTTTGGCGTTTACGGGAGCTGGAGCCGCCGGCTGAGCAACGGCTGCGGTTGCCGCTTCCTGCTCGGCTTCATTCTGCTCGCGGACAGCCGCTTCTTCCGTCACTGCTTCCTCACTCGTATATTTTTCCAGTTCGATGCTTGTGTTTTCCGTGTTGTCTGCGTTGTCGGATTGCTCATTGATTGCAGCGTCGTTCTGTTCTTGCTCTCTTTTGCGCTGCTCATCTTTGTTTTCCATTGTTCAAATGAACTCCCTTCGCGATTACGTTCCTTATTTGACAATCTTCACCTACTATAACAAAACATTTTGCTAAAAACCTTAATCTAAAATAAAAATATGTTGCATCCTGCCCGATTTCGTATAATTGTATAGATATAACACGAAAAAAGGCAAATTGCGGCAGCCAGTATTCGGCAGAACGGAGGGACCTTATGGAGGCGCTGGTAGGAGACTATAATAAGTGGATTGTGCTGCTTTCCTTCGTTATTGCGATGCTTGCTTCGTATTCGGCGCTGCATCTCGTCTTTAAAATATCGAACACAAAGGGAAAGGCGCGGCAAGGCTGGATGGCGGCCAGCGCTTTTGTGATGGGCAGCGGAATATGGACGATGCATTTCGTCGGCATGATCGCTTTTCATATCGGCATTCCGGTGACCTACGATGTCCCGATCACGCTTCTATCGATTTTGGCGGCTATTTTTGCTTCCTATATTGCATTCTATTTAACGATGTCAAAGAAGGCCGGCAAATGGACGCTGGCGGGCGGGGGCATCGCGATGGGCCTCGGAATTGCTACGATGCACTACACCGGGATGGCTTCGATGCGTTCCCCCGGCATGGTCGTTACCTACGATCCGTTGTGGCGGGCGATGTCCGTTGTGATTGCGATTATCGTAGCTTATGCCGCTTTGTTTTTGTTCATAAAGTTTCGCGCGGTGAAGGGCTCGGGGTGGCCGAAATGGGCTGCCTCGGCTTTGATGGGACTGGCGATTGGCGGGATGCACTATTCCGGTATGCGCGCGTCTGAATTTTGGTGCGGTGACGATGTTTCACTTACCCTGATGGACAGTGCGCCGCTTAATTTGTTTTTGCTGATCGGCGTTTCGTTGGCTATTCTGCTCATTATGCTCGTGACGTGGGGGGCCATATACTTTGATCGTACCGTATTGGAGAGAATGGCGTTCAGCGATCCGTTAACGGGGCTCTCAAACCGTCATGCGATGAATCGTTATTTCGAGGACGCGTTGGATGGAGGGGCGGTTACGTCAAACGCCGTCTTCTTTCTTGATTTGGACCAATTTAAAATAATTAACGATACGCTGGGCCACGATGTCGGCGATTTGCTCGTACAGGCTGCTGCCGAGAGGCTGCTGGCATTCAAAGACGAGAGCTCGGAAGTGTTCAGGCTGGGCGGCGACGAATTTCTGTTCGTCATTCAGCATATGGATGAACAAAGCGCGGCGGAGCTGGCGGAGAAAATGCTGGAGAGCATCCGTCAGCCGTATATGTTAGAAGGCAACGAGCTGTACATAACGGGCAGTATCGGCATTAGCTTTTCTCCACAGCACGGCGTCACCCGTTCGGCGCTGCTGATGGCGGCCGATACGGCGATGTACCAAGCGAAGAAACAAGGCAAGAACCAATATTGCATTTATAACGATGAGTTGGACAAGCAGTCGACCCGCAGAATGGAACTGGAGAAGGATTTGCAGACGGCGCTTGTGCATGAGCAATTCGTTATTCATTATCAGCCCAAGTGGGATGCGGACACGAGCCGTCCGGTCGGCTTCGAAGCGTTGCTGCGATGGAATCACCCTTCTCTCGGCATGATATCGCCGGATGAATTTATACCGATTGCCGAGGAAACGGGCGCCATTATCGCCATAACCCGGTGGGTGCTGGAGAAGGCGGCTATCGACTGCGTCTCCTGGAACGTCAAGTGGAGGGAGAAACTGCCGGGCGGGGATGAGCTTGGCGTGTCGGTCAATTTGTCGGTAAAAGTATTCGACAGTAAAAATCTTCACGATATGGTGCTGACGTCTTTGAGTCGTTCGGGTCTTGCGCCTAGCCTGTTGGAGCTGGAAATAACGGAATCGATCGTTATGCACAATCTGGAAGACGTCACGCAGCAGCTTGGTCAGTTGAGAGAGCTGGGCATCATTATTTCAATGGACGATTTCGGCTCCGGCTATTCCTCGCTCGGTTCGATCGATAAAATTCCGTTTCATACGATTAAGATCGACAAGCTGTTTATGGAGCAAAGTGATTCGGCCGTGAAGCGGGCGGTCGTACAGACGATTGTCGTTCTTGCGCAGCAGCTGAATCTGGGCATCATCGCGGAAGGCGTAGAGACGCAGCAGCAGATCGCTTTTCTGAAGGAAACGGGCTGCAATATTATGCAAGGCTTCTACTTTAGCAGGCCGATGCCGAAAGAGCAGCTGGAAGGGTGGCTGAGCGGCGCCGTGGAAGCGGCTGCGGCCGCACAATCGGCAGCGTCGGCTCAAACGGTAAACCTGTAGACGAGGCGGACCATCGAAAACCGGATAATCGGGTTTCTTATGCGCACGATTAAACTTTAAATGAGCGTTGGAGGTGCCGTCTTGCAGACGAGTAAGAAGGCCGTTTATGGAAAGCTGGCGGCAGGGTTGTCGCTGCCGCTGCTCGTTTACCTAGGATTGCGGCTGTCGCCTTTGGACATTGTGTTGCACTCGCCGCAAGGACATTTCTATATCGTCAGCATCGTTTCGGCACTCTCGCTGGCGTTGGCGGTTGCGATCGGCTTCGCCGGAATCCGGCTGCGCAATCAGAAAATCAGCTTCATATCGCTCTCTTATGTGTCGCTAGCCGCGTTGTTTTTGCTGCATGGCTTATCTACGCCCGGACAGCTTAACCATCATTCCTCCGTTTCCTCGAATGCTGCGCAAATTAGCATTCTGTTGGCTGTCGTCTGGCTCTGGTTGTCCTCAATGTCGTCGGACCGGCCTTGGATTCGATGGCTTTCCCGCTGGCTGAACTGGCTTATCCCGATTTGGTCGATCGGCATTGCGGTTATCTGTTATCTGCTGTGGCATAACAGCGATATGTTGAACGTGGTTTGGTTGAAAGAGGAGCCGGTCAAGTGGAGCATCACCGCGGCTGTTATCGGACTTAATTTATGGACCATGTTCCGGTATGGACAGACCTATCTGAAATCGCAGTTTCCGATGCAGTTGGCGATCGTCTACAGCTCCGGCTGGATGATCGCCGCGCAGCTTATTATTGTGACCGGTACGCCTTGGCAGCTGAGCTGGTGGCTTTACCACCTGCTGCTGCTCGGCTCGGTCGCCGCAATGGCCTCCGGGATCTTCCGGCAATATTTGAATACCGGTTCGATCACCTCGTCGATTCTGCAACTACTGCGAGGCGACCCGGAGGAATGGATTCGGGCCCACATGTCCCCTGCGGTGAAGGAACTGATTCGAACGACGGAGACGAGGGATGCTTACACGGCGGGGCATAATTACAGGGTCGCTCTTTACTCGCTGAGGCTTGGCGAAGAATTGGGCCTGTCCCCAAACCAACTGCGCGCAATCGCGCAAGGCGGGCTCGTCCACGATATCGGCAAGCTTGTTGTGCCAGGCGTCATCTTGAACAAGCCGGGCAAGCTGACGCAGGAGGAACGGCAAGTGATAGAAAAGCATCCGGTCACGGGCTATAACCTTTGCCGCCGTCTCGGCTTCATGCAGGAGGAGCTTGCCGTTATCCGCTCGCATCACGAACGCTGGGACGGGAGCGGTTACCCCGACCGACTGGCTGGTTACGCGATCCCTCTGCTGGCAAGAGTAACGGCTGTCGCTGATGTATACGACGCGCTGACATCTAATCGTTCGTACAGGAAGGCGATGACGCACGTAGAGGCGCTTGCTCATCTCGAAGGCGAAAGCGGCAAGCATTTCGACCCGGACTGCGTTAAAGCGATGCTGAGGCTGGCAGAGCGGCAGGAAAGCTTTTTTATCGAAACGATTCGGACTAGTACGCAATTAAAGCCGATGCAGAGCGGGACTTCCAGCATTTGATTTGTTGGCATGCTCCTAGTTACAATAGAAGAGAAGGCTACATAAGGAAGGATGATTGCAGATGGTTTATTTGCCTGCTGATGGAAGATACACAGAAATGAAGTATAACCGGGTTGGCCGGAGCGGCTTGAAGCTGCCCGCTGTTTCTCTCGGACTTTGGCATAACTTTGGCGGCGTTGACCGCATCGAGAACGGTCGGGCGATGGTTCGCAGAGCGTTCGATCTGGGCATTACCCATTTTGACCTTGCAAACAACTATGGTCCACCGCCGGGTTCGGCTGAGGAAATGTTCGGACAAATTTTGAAGCAGGACTTGGCGGCATACCGCGATGAGCTGATTATTTCGACTAAGGCCGGTTATTATATGTGGGAAGGTCCTTACGGCGAATGGGGCTCGCGCAAATATTTGATCTCCAGTCTCGATCAGAGCTTGAAGCGGATGGGACTCGACTATGTCGATATTTTCTACCATCACCGTCCAGATCCAGATACGCCGCTGGAAGAAACGATGGCCGCTCTCGACCATATCGTTCGGCAGGGCAAAGCGCTGTACGTTGGCTTGTCCAACTATTCGGCTGAGCAGACGGCGGAAGCTTCCGCAATTCTGAAAAAACTCGGCACGCCGTGCCTGATCCATCAGCCGTCTTACTCCATGTTTAATCGCTGGATTGAAGACGGCTTGCAAGATGTGCTGGACCAAGACGGAATCGGCTCGATCGTCTTCTCGCCGCTTTCGGGCGGTCAATTGACGAACCGTTACTTGAATGGCATTCCGTCCGATTCGCGCGCCGGCGGCCCAAGCGTCTTCTTGAACGCGGACCAATTGACAGAGGAGAAGCTGTCGAAAATCCGCCGCTTGAACGAAATCGCCAGCGACCGCGGACAATCGCTCGCGCAGATGGCGCTTGCATGGGTGCTGCGCGGCGGTCGAGTCACTTCAGCGCTGATCGGCGCAAGCCGGGTGGAGCAAATCGACGATAACGTTGCGGCGCTTAACGGCCTGCAATTTTCGCCGGACGAGCTGCAAGCGATCGAAGACATTCTCGCGTAAACGGACTTCTTAAATGGAAAAGGCCTAGACCAGTCGGCTGCGACTGCTGTCTAGGCCTTTTTGCGTGGATCGATGTGTCTGATTAAGCTGTGGACTATATTGTAATTGCTAGATTCATTGCCTATAATGATAGGAAAATATAGTAATTAAACAAAGGTTGATCGGAAACGTGGACAATAAAATCGTAGATGTCGCCAAACGCGCAGGGGTTTCGCCGGCCACCGTATCCAGGGTGCTGAATGACAGTCCTCTGGTCAAGGGACCGACGAAGGCGAAGGTGCTGGCGGCGATTAAAGAGCTGGATTATTATCCGAACGCCGCTGCTAAAAATCTTCGCTCCCAGCGGACGATGACGCTTGGCGTCATCGTGCCGGATATTAATGTTTCTTACTTCGCGGAAATCATTAAAGGCATCGAAAATATGGCTTATGCTCGCAAGTATCAAGTGCTGATATGCGATTCTGACAACAAGCCGGAAAAGGAGCAGGAATATTTGAGTCTGCTGCCTAACCGCGCCGTTGACGCAATGATTCTCGTGACACCGATGCTGGACAATGAGGTTATTTGCGAATATGCAGACAAGGGGTATACGATCGGGATGATCGGTAAAACCGTCAGCCATGACCGTATTCCAGTCTGCAAAACGAACAACGTCAAGTTTTCCAACCAGGCGGTCGCTCATCTGATCGATCAAGGGCATCGCGAAGTTGCTTTTATCGGAGGGTTTCGCGATTCCTTCGAAAGCTACGAACGATTGGAAGGGTATATGCAGGCGTTGAAGGAGCGCCGAATTCCGTTTCGTCCGGAGCTGATCGACAACGGCGATTTTCATGAAGCGGGCGGCTACGATGCTATTATGAGGCTGCTGGACAAAAGCTCGCCCTTTACTGCCGTCTACACAGCGAACGACGAAATGGCGCTTGGCGTTTATCGTGCCTGCAAGGAAAAAGGCTTGCGTATTCCGGACGACCTGGCTGTCGTCGGGGTTGATAATAACCGCGTCTCCCGATATGTTCTTCCGCCGCTCAGTACGGTCGAGCAACCGAAATATGCGATGGGAGCGCTTATGGCAGAGAAGCTAATCGATCAACTGACTGAAAACCAGTTTGCCGGCCACCGGCAATTCGTGATCGATTCAGAGCTCATTACTCGCGCTTCTTCGATGAAGCCGAAGCGTTGAGCTTGTCGCAACTGAAGCAAGAGGTTAGCCTACGCCCTCATACATAGTTGGAATGGAAAGGAGCGGGTCGGATTCCGCGGCGGACTGTTCGGTCCGCCGCTAGAAACGGCTCCGCTCTTTTGTTTGCAAGGGAGTCCTGAGCGGAATGCTCTAATTGCGACGTTCTCGTTTGCCGAAATAGTATACAGTAGTCAGGGAAGGGGAACTTTCGCCTTGAATAAAATGTCGCTGAGGACCAAAGGGCTGTTGATTATCGTTTTAATCTCTTTCGTTCCTTTGTTTATGACCGGAGTAAGCAATTATTTGGCTGTCCGGCACGAAGTGGTCGAGACGGCGAAGGACAAGGCGGCCAGCCAATTGAAGAGCAATGCGAGCCAGCTCGCTTCCTGGCTGGCGATTCGGCGGGCGGAGGTGCTCGTCATGAGCCGGACGGACGTTGTCCGTTTCGGAGAAGAGGCCGATCGGTTACGCTACTTCCATAACGAGATGGTTCGGTCAGGCTTTACTTACCAGTCGATCGGATTTATTAGACCGGACGGCACGGCCATTGGCACCGGCAGCACTCCTCAATATATGGGAGGGCACGACTTTTTTCGGCGGGCGATGAACGGCGGCGTTGTGATGACCGATCCGATCTCATTCGCGCTAGGTGAGGAAGCGCAGGCATATATTGCTGTGCCGGTAATCGCCGATAACAATCAAACGGTGGGTGTTGTGTACGCTTCGCTGTCTATGTCTGTATTAGAACCGTTTTTACGGTTAGGGACAACCATAACCGATGCCGTCACTTTTCGTCTATATAACGAGCAAGGGAAAGTACTGTTTACGACCTCTCGTTCGGAATCGCGTGAGAGCGAACGATTCGACGGCTACTTTGACGAGCAATCGGGTGTGGAGGTAGTCAGCCAAAACGAAGTTCATTTCATTTTCTATGAGAAGGTCGATAATGCGACTGGCTGGCGGTTTGCGCTGGAAATACCGGAATCCCGTTTGAACGTCGGTTTGCAAAACGTGTTCTGGCGTACGTTTCTGACCATTGCGCTCGCTGAGGCGGCGATTGTTTTGTCGTTCTTTATATTTTTCGCAGGTATTGTCCGCAGGCTGGAATCGATTCTTGCCGTGACGGAGCAGGCTGCGGACGGCCGCTTCGACGCGGAGCATTTGAATGAAACGCCGGGTGACGAGGTCGGTTTGCTGGCTTCTTCCGTGAACGGGATGATGGAGCATTTGAAAGGCATGTTCGGCCGTCTTGAAGCGATTATTAATCAGAACCAGTATGCGTTTATCGTGCTGGATGAGCTTTATCGAGTCAGTTATATGAATAAAGCGGCAGAGGAACTGATCGGCTATACGTCCGAAGAGCTGGTCGGGCATGCTACTCCGCTCGTGTTCATGGATATGGAAGAAATCGAGAAAGAAGCGATCGAGCTGTCGGAACGGTTGGGACGGACGGTTCAGCCGGGCCTCGAAGTGTTTCACGAGCTGCGTCTGGAGAAGTTTTATTACGAGCGGGAGTGGACGTTCATCCATAAAGACGGTACCCGCATTCCTGTGCGCCACAGCTCGAACGGCCTGCTTGACCAGAATGGCCGTTTCAACGGCGTGGTCGGCATGGCCTACAATATTTCGGAGCATTTGCAGATCGAGAAGGCGCGCAATCGGCTGCAGGACATCGTAGAGTCGGCGCAGGACTTGATCGCTTCAGTCGATCACCGGGGGAGCATCATTTATATGAACGCTGCGGGCCATCGTATGCTTGGGAATGAGCCTGGCGGCGGAAAGGCAAGAATCTGGCATTATATGCGTCCGGAAAAATATCGCGAGCTTGTGGCCGGCACTCGCATTGCCGAGGTGCAGGGCTACTGGGAAGGCGATACGGAGTTTCGCAGGCGCGACGGCGAGAATGTACATGTCTCGATGGTTATCGTCGCTCACCGGAACAAGCGTACAGGAGAGCAATATTTCTCGAGCATCGCTCGCGATATAACGGAACAAAAGCACATTCAAGATGAGCTGATGCGAGCGACACAGGTTGCCGAAGAAGCGAACGAGGCAAAAAGCGCCTTCCTTGCCTTGATGAGCCATGAAATTCGTACGCCGTTGAACGGCATTATCGGACTGGCTCAGCTAATGCGCCGAACCGAATTAAGCGGATCGCAAAGAGAATACATGGACAAAATGTCCACCTCCTCGCAAACGCTGCTCCGCCTGATCAACGATATTCTCGATTTTTCCAAAATCGAAGCGGGCAAAATCGAGACGGAAAGATTGGCGTTCCAGCCGGAAGAGCTGCTCGGGCGCTTAACTGACCAGCTCAGCGTGTTCATGGGCGGGAAGGAACAGTTTGAATTTATTGTCGACTCGCCCGCCGATCTGCCAGCTACGCTAGCCGGCGATCCGCTTCGCTTGGAGCAGGTGCTGCTGAATCTGTGTATGAATGCGATTAAATTCACGTCTCGCGGACGCGTCATTCTGAAGCTAGAGCTGCTGGAACAAAAGAAGGAAACCGTTCTGCTTCTTTTTACCGTCAAAGATACTGGTATCGGCATGACGCAAGAACAGTTGGAGAAGCTGTTCGTTCCGTTCACGCAGGCGGACGGCTCGACGACTCGCAAATACGGAGGCTCCGGGCTTGGTCTCGTCATTTCTAAATCGCTTGTCGAAGCGATGGGAGGAAGTATTACAGTCACAAGCAAGCCGGGGCAGGGCAGTTCGTTCAGCTTTGCGCTTTGCTTGCCCGTGCTTTCTCCATCCGTAATCGAGCAGTTGATTGTCGATGATCCATGGAAGGGCCAGCCGGTCTGGATCGTTGAGGATAACGATGGCATGCGGCAATATTGGTCGGAGACGATCGAATCGTTCCAGCTAACGCCCGTTCTGTTCTCGTCTTGGAAAAAAGCGCTGGCGCGCTTGCGTAGAATCGGCGACGGAGCTAAACCGAAGCTTGTGCTGCTCGATATGGAAATGCCCGACATGTACGGCAACGAAACCTGGATCGAATTCCGCAAGGCGGCGGAGGCCGCCGGCGTGAAGACGGCGGTGGTGACGACGACTTTTGGCCGCGACGAAGTGCTGCAAATGCCGGATGAGCTGCGGCCGGCAGCGCTGCTGACGAAGCCGGTTACCCGAATGTCGATGTTCCGGGCGTTGTCCGGTGCATTGGATGACAAAGGCACTCGCGTTAGCGTGGACGCTGCTATGGGTGAAGTTGCGTCCGGATCGGAGGAGCTGCTGGCTGCCAAGGCGCGCATTCTGCTTGCGGAAGACAATACGATCAATCAATTAGTTGCGATGGAAATGCTGAAGGAATACGGCTTCGAAATTGGTCTCGCCGAGAACGGAAAGGAAGCGCTGCTCAAGCTGGAGCAGGACAAATGGGATATGGTGCTGATGGATATTCATATGCCGGAGATGGATGGGATGGAGGCGACGACCCGTATCCGCTCTGATGCGCGGTACGATCGGCTGCCGATTATTGCTGTGACGGCCAATACGCTGCGGTCCGACCACGAGCGCTATTTGCGTCTCGGCATGAACGCAGTCGTCACAAAGCCGATCGACCCGGAGCAGCTTTATGCGTCTATTACCGCCTTGCTAGGCAAGCCCGCCGTTCTGCCTCTTAAGCGGCCAGCCGATAAGAACGGCGGCGCCGTCGCTTCCGATGAACCGGCGCTGCCTGTGGTTCCGGGTATGGACATGGCCGCAGCTTTGGCGAGGGTAAGCGGCAAGCGGGTCATTCTGTTGCATATGCTGGAGCAATTCGAGTCTAACTACGAAAATTTCGCCGATAAGCTCATTACCCATCTGGAAAATGGCGAGACAACCGCGGCTAAGCGGATGCTGCATACATTGAAAGGAGCTTCCAGCCATTTGTCAGCGAGTGAGATTGCGGCGGCAGCGGGCGCTTTGGAGGAAATCGTATCGGCTGCTCCGCTGAACGAGAGAGTTTGGAGGAGCGGGGCGGCGAAGCTGAAAGAGAAGCTGGCCGAAATGATTGGGGCGCTGCGCAGCTGAAAATAGGAGAAATAGGGCCGGGTGCGAAAACCAGTTCGACAGATTTCCCCTAACAATTTTCTAACAATATATTGTTCTCCCTATCAGGGATATTGTATATTATGGATATATAACGATATTCGACAGAAATCTCCAGTCCCATAAGGGGTGGCCCATGTACAAAGTGTTAGTAATCGAAGATGACGTCATGATGAGCGACATGCTATCCATGTACTTGTCTGAAGAGGGCTACGAGGTGAGGCAGGCGGAGCTTGCCGAGGAAGGACTGCGATTAGCGCAGGAATTCAATCCGGATGTCGTACTGCTTGATCTTATTTTGCCCGATCGAGATGGAATGGAAGTTTGCGCGCTTATTCGAGACAAGTCGAACGTACCTATTATGATCCTGTCGATGAAAAGCGAGGTTTCTGAGCGGGTTCAAGCGCTCAAGGTCGGAGCGGACGATTATATGTGCAAGCCTTTCAGCATGCATGAAATGACCGCTAGAGTGGAAGCGTTAATCCGCCGCTCGCAGCTGACAGCGCCGGAAACGGATAGCGGCAAAGAGGCGGAGGAAGACGGGAAGAATCTGATTCAGCTCGATCTCGAGCGTCGTTTGCTGCTCGTTCGAGGCAAACTAGTAGAGACGACATTTTCCGAATACGAGATTATGAAACTGTTCCTTGCCTATCCAGGCAAAGTATTCAGCAGGGAAGAACTCATTAATGCCATTCGCGGATTCGATTCTTTCGTTACCGATCGTGCCATCGACGTTCATATTGTCAATTTGCGCAAAAAAATCGAGCATAATCCAAAGGAACCACGACTGATTCGGACCGTATGGGGCTTCGGCTACAAGTATACGGCCGACTATTCCGAATCGAACGATAGTCAATGAGGGTGCTCAAGTGACCGTTTTGCCTAGGCGAAACGGTCTTTTTTAATTTTAACTGGCATTACGCCGGTGAAACTGGAATTGTTTTATAGAAATCTAACATTATTCTGAATGACAGCACTGCACTTTCCTAATATTTATATGGGAAAATAGTCGCATAAGTTATTGAGGCGTAAGGGATGGTGAACCGAAGTGCATGCAGTCATCGGCCTTGCTGATCGAAAAGAGGCAATGCTCCGACTAGAGCTGGCAATTAGTGATGCACGCGTTAACGGAAAGCAGTTTGTTGTAGTCAAGGTTCAATTTAAACCGTTTTATCGGATGAACGAGGTCAATGGAGAAGAATACTGCGCTCGTGTGCTGCGTAAAATCGAAGAACGTTTGGCGGGAACGGGGCTGGGCCGTAAGCCGTCGCTCGTTTGTAGGATGGGCAACAACGATTTACTGACCGGATATGCAATCGGTATGGACAGCAAGCAGGAAGAATGCGGCTTAATTGCTGAGGCATTGAAGCATGCGATTGAAACGCCTGTCAACGAAGAAGGACAGGAACTGACCTTGAGGGCCTCGCTGGGCGCTGCCGTATATCCGCAGGACGGGAGAACAAGCGAGCAACTGATGAACCGGGCCGAATCCGCGCTTGGAAAGTCGGAGGAAGAAGGGCTAGGCATCGTGTTCTATTCGCCGGAGGATACAGAGCAAATCAATCGATGGATGAAGATTGAAGCTGCAATACGGCCGGCTTTATACGAAAGACATTTCCATCTGAGCTATCAGCCGATCTATCGCTCCGCGGATGGCAAGCTGCGGGGATTCGAGGCGCTGATCCGCTGGCAGCACGAGGAACTGGGGGCAATTGATCCTTCGGAGTTTATGCCAATTGCGGAGCAAAACGGAATGGTGGTCCCGATCGGAGAATGGGTTATTCGCGAAGCCTGTAAGCTGCTGACAGAGATGAATCAGTACGGACAATCCGATTTGGTCATATCGATCAATATTTCGCATTTGCAGCTGCAAGATCCGTTCTTTGGCAAAATGATTGCCAATATATTGGCGGAGACGGGACTTGCACCTTCGTCGATAGAGCTGGATATTAAAGAGAGTGCGCTGAGTCCTGCATCGGCGCTGCCGATGGAGACACTCACGTTCCTTCGAGCTCAGGGGATACGAATTATGCTGGATGATTTCGGCGTCAGCGGCTCGTCGCTGACCCACTTGAAGCAGCTTCCGATTAACGGACTGAAGGTTAGTAAAGTATTCATCCAACATATCGATATGCCGGGTGTTGAGCGACATATTGTGGAAATGCTGCTTGGCCTGGCGCAGAAGCTGGGACTGGAAACGATCGCTTGCGGTGTGGAATACAAGGAGCAATACGACCTGCTGGTAAGCTGGGGCTGCGATTATGTGCAAGGCTATTTGCTCGGCAAACCGATGCAGCCGGACGTGATGGATCTGCCGGCGATGCGCCCGGAGAACAGGCCGCGGCATTAAGAATGCAAAGCTTTTGTTAGGCTTACCCAGCCAATTCAGGCTTGCGGACTGCATAGAGAAAACTACAACCGTCTGAACTGCAAGCCTTTCCTATAAATGTTAGCAAGATATGAAGAAAGCCCGACCGAGGATTAGTTCCCGGCCGGGCTTTCTTCGTTTCAGGAAGGACGACTTCGGCAGTCGTCCGATTTATTTGATATCGCATACGTTTGGGCAGCGCCGCTATCACACGATTCTGTTGGTTAGCTGACTTCTAAATAGAGCTTTGTGCCGTCATTGTATTGAAAAATCGCAACGTCACGGACGACTTCGACTTTGGAGATGCGTTTCCATTTTTTTCGGAAATCAAAGTTGAATTCCATCTCCAGCAATTTATGATTAAACTGCTCAACCAAGGTCGTTTGTTCGCTAGGGAAATAGACGGGAACGGAACGATTTTTGAAGGTAATGATTTTCATCATGACTGGATGCGCCTCCGATGGATCGTTTTTTTCCATTCTACCCCGAACCTTTTAGCCCGTTATGAATCAGCCGTCAGAATAATGTTTAGTTTGCTAATACATTTCTAACAAACTGGTTTATGAGCTGGAGTGGCTGTAATATTTCTTTTTGTAGTGCCCGTGTCCGTGATGTCCGTGTCCGTTTGGATATTGAGGCGGCGGATAGTGCTTCTTTTTATAGTTGCTGCTGCTGTGCGAATGGTAACCTTGCCCGTACCCGTGGCCATGTCCATATCCTTGCCCGTAACCTTGGCCGTGCCCGTGATGCTTGCGGCCGGTGACGGAATGGAGTACGCGGTTAAGCAAATGTTTGAACATACGATTTACCTCCTTTTTTGTAGGATTAGTATTAGTACGGCGTCTTTCGCTGCTGGTTCCAGTACAACCGGCTGAAACGTTCGACTTGGGCGGACGTATCGTATGGAAGGCGGAGGAGGCGGACGGATGCTAAAGCGATGGACGGAAAAATGGCGGAGAATGCGGGAATCTTGGCTCGATTATCCGCTTCAAGAAGGCAGCTTGCGAGCGGGCGGCCGCTATCGCATTGAGCGGTTTGCGGGCATGGGCAGCTATGGCGTTGCCTACAAGGCGGTCGAGCTCGCCACCGGCAGAACTGTTCTTATGAAATGGAATAAGCCGAGCAAAGGAGACTTGGGGCTGACGCTGCTGCGCCGGGAGCATGCCGTGATGCGCAAGCTGGACCATCCGCAAATTCCGAAGGCGCTTGCTTACGTCGAGGAAGGGAAGAATGAAGCGATTGTCATGGAGTTTATCGAAGGGCGTTCGCTGGAAGAGGAAGTAATGGGCGTCGGACGCGTCCTTACGGAGCGGGAAGCGCTGCTCGCTCTACTCAGCGTGATGCGTCCGCTTGGTTATTTGCATGAAGCAGGCTGCGTTCATTTGGACGTCAGGTTGCCGAACGTATTGGTGCTCGGCGGAGATCTGTACTTGATCGACTTCGGCTTGGCTCGCGCGACGGGCGAACAACTGCCGGAAGCGCTGTTGGCTGCGCTTGGCGAGAATTCCGGAGACATTGGCGGCGTTGATGAAGAAGTACAAGGCCGAATAAGCTGGCGGAAGGCGCGGATGGATATGCGACGGCCCGAGCCGTCCAGTGATTTGCAGGCTGCAGGGCATTTGTTTCTGTATCTGATGTACTCCGGCTACGAGGATAAGGAAGGCCAAGAGGAACGGGGCTGGGAGGAAGAGCTGGAGCTTCGTCCTGAGGTTCGAAATCTCATTCGCAGGATGCTGGGGTCCGAGTCGGCGGAGGGAAGCGCAGCGCCGCTAACGGCGTTGCGCTGCGCCAAGGAGCTGGAGGCGCTCCTCAGCGAATAAGCACCGTTAACGGCACCACGCTGTGCCGAGGAACTGGAGGTGCTCCCCAGCGAATAAGCACCGCTAACGGCGCTGCGCTGTGCCGATTAGCTGGAGGCACTCCTCAGCGAATAAGCACCGGTAACGGCGCTGCGCTGTGCCGATTAGCTGGAGGCACTCCTCAGCGAATAAGCACCCAGTCAACTGCCGCGATTAAAGCCAGATGCAGCGGATAAAAGCTGCGCCACATGAAGCGCGGGACACGAATGCGATCGGCGGACTGAAGCAGCATTGGCGTATAGACCAGCACCATGGTGGCGAATAGGCTGTACAGCTGGATATCCCAGCCTTTGTAGAACAGAAAGGCGACGTTCAGGACGAGATGGAGCGGCAGCATCCATTTTGGCGCCCCGTAACGGTAAATAAGGACAAGGAGCGGCAGGTAAGCGCCGTAACTCGCCGGAACGGCTTCGACAAGCAGAATGGCGGCCAGTGAGGCGGCCAATTGCAGAGGAGCTTTCCCTTTCAGCTTGTCCAACGCCCACAGCATCAGCAAGCAAACGAAGAGCGTGCCTACCGTATTAAGCTCCATCTCGCGGAACGCAAGCGAGTACGGAATTTGCGAGATCGCGGCTATCGCTAGCATGCGACCGAGGTAACGATTCACATCGCGGGTACGCGTATAGCCTAGCACGAGAGCGTAGGCGTAGAACGGCAAAGCCAGCCTGCCGATGACACGCCACGTCGAATCGTCCGGAAACCAGACGACGCCGATATGGTCGAGCAGCATGGAGAGCATTGCAATCAATTGCATCGTCATTCCTCCGTCGGCGAGTTTAACATTAGTATATCATACGGTAAATTCATGAGCCGAAGGGCGGGAGCAGCTTTGTGAAACAGGTGCGCGGTGGAGGAGATAGGCAAGGGGAGTAACCACGAACAACAAACCACGAGCAAGAAGCTTGACTTTTTCGTAAAGCCTTTGTAAGATATAAGAGTCATGCTGATGTAGCTCAGGGGTAGAGCAACGCACTCGTAATGCGTAGGCCGGGGGTTCAATTCCCTTCATCAGCACCATGTATAGCCTATAATGCGCGATTTCCGGAAGTAACGGAAATCGCGTTTTTTGTTATTGCGGCGGCAAAAGGGGTGGCGATAAACAAAACTTTTGCTGTCGCGGGCGCCGTATGTCAGAACGCAGCATGATGTGGTAGGGCTAGTGCAACTTTTATCGGGCTCAGCATGGCGGGAACTTTTGCATACGTGCCGAGAAATAACTGCGTTTATGCAGCTATTTCTTGGCACAAGGCCATGTTTTAAAGGAATAAGTGCAGAAAAGCCGTTATTTCGGTCTCGGCTCGGCGAAAGGAAGGATTCCACTTCCCAATAACTGCATTTTAGCAGTTATTGCTTGCAGCGGGGGTTAGTTGAGCGGAATTAACGTCCGAATCGCAGTTATTGCTGTTGGAGTCGAAGTTTTGATAGACCATACGAAGGTGATGAGTGGACTCAACTCAGCAAAGTAGTGCGAGTGCTCGAAGTCCGGTTTACTTGCAGCAGTAGGGACTAGCGCTTCCCGTCATTTCAAGTCATGCACTGATTTCGGTTTTGAGCCATAAAAAGACCTCGAATTCCAGTAAAGTGGAAAGCGAGGTCCTTTTCCTCAAATAAATTCTGTTATGGGCGGGGCTCAAAATCATAAATCGACTTTTGGGAAAGCCCCTGCTCGTACTTTATAGCTTCTCGTTTATTGAATCGTTCCGCAAACAATGCGATTGCCGGAGTTGCCAGCAGGATCGGTCGTATAATCGTCCGCTTTCTCGTGAATAACGAGAGCTGTTCCGCCTGGCTGCAGCAGCGAATTTGGTTCGTTGCGATGCAGCGTAACGTTTTTCGTTATAATTTCCGTCTCAACCGTTCCGTTCTTGGCCGACTCGATATTGGGCAGATCGCCTAAGTGGAACCCTTTTGGATTTTTGAAGCCGTGCTCCTTCGCGGTCGGGTTGAAATGCGGACCGGCCGATTCGAAAGCAGGCGGCTCGCATTTGCCGACGTTATGGAAGTGGATGCCGTGCGCGCCCTTAGACAGTCCTTTCGCTTTCAAGCGGATGTGAACCCCGTCTTCCTGCTCCGTCAATACCGCATCGCCAACCGCATCGCCTTTCGTATTAATCAAATTTACTTTGACCTCTACCTTTTCATGATGAGCCGGTTCGCTAGGCGTGGCGCCTGCGGTTCCGGGCAACAGCGTCGATGCCGTCAGCAGGCCGATTGCGCCCCAAGCCAATAATTGTTTCATAGCTCCTCCTACCTTAGTCTGTCATTCGCGCATAGGTTTTCCATTCCCCCGTCAAATATACATGAAGGCGAATTTTCATAGAGGATAAAATCCGCTCCCCGGCAAACTGCCTTCCGCCAGATCCACCCCTTGTTTGGCGGGGCTTTGCAGATGTGCGAACGAAGCGCTCTTCTTGTCCACTCTCTAAACGTTGCGGCTGTATATAATGTGCTATACCAATCGGGAGGAGGAAAAAGAGTGTCTGCCAAAAGTAAATTGACGTTTGCGAATGTGAAAACGATGCAACGGCCAAAGAAACAGGCTCGAATTTCGTCCGGCTGCGCATGCGAGAAGGAGGAGCGGAAGCATTGCGATCACAAGGATAGAGCTGTGGAAGCGGTGCAGGATGCTGGCAAGGAATTGAGCGAGCTGTTCGGTCAGCTGAAATGTGAAGAGACGGCGGAGAGGCTCGTGCGTGCGATCCGCTGCCGCGACGCGCGCACGATTCAGAAGATCATCGGCTGCGACTGTCGCGTCGTTCATTTCTTCTGTACGCATAACTCCGACTGCGTCAAAATATGCTGCTTTTTCGGAAGAAGAGGGGAAGTGTCCGTCTCTTTCGATATTTGCATTAAGCGTAAATTCGATTGCTGCCGCGGAGGATGGTAAGGCATTTATCTTGGAACGGTCCCGCTCGGCCCGGTAAGGCCGTACTATGTGACTCTTGATGCGTTGCGCCTCGAATAAATTGCGGAATGATTGAGATCTTGGCTAGACTCGCCATGCACGACAGGACGGCCGCCTGCATACTATGAATCGGTATTCTACAGGCCATTGAACTAACGGGAGGCGAGGACATGCCCATTATTCCTAATTTTCCGCAAGCGCTGCTCCGGGAGCATCAAATTTGGCATCATGATCATCACGTTACGCCGGGGACGACCCCGCCTGTCGGCTTCGGCGAACAGTTTCTGAGGTTCCATCGCGATTTTATTAACCGGGTCTACGTCTGGTACGAGCGGCAAGGCTACGATCCCCGTTATATTGCGCCGTGGGACGGCATACCCGAAGCGATCCGCCGCTCGCCTTGCCACAATGAAGCGGCGGCTAACCGGATTATTAACAATCCCCGCTCTTTCCCCACGCTCGATCAGTACGGGCGTTTCATGGAAGGGAGCGGTGTCCACGGCTGCATTCATGCAGCTTCAGCCCGCATCTTCCGTGAGCCGGAGATCGACAACTTCGATTTGGCCCCGAGACAGACCGTATTTTACAATATTCACGGTATGATCGACGGCTGGTACCGCAATTGGGAGGCCGCTTGGGGGCTCCGGCCGTCCGCTCGCCAGAGCGGTAAACGCTAGTTATACGGCATCCGGCAGGTACCGAGAATGAGTCTGCCGGAAGGAACGAAAAAGACGCTTTCCCCTGCAATTGTTTAGCAGGCGGAAAGCATCTTTTTGTGCATGCCCTCTTTGTAGCCTTTCTTCTCTTGTAGCGCACACAGAGTAGAAACACAACGGTCTCTCAGGTCAGGGCGGCGTTTTACGTACAGGAACGAAGTGCGCGCATAATGCCTGCATAGTATCCTGGCTCCCGCGGGATGAAATCTTTGACCATCACAGTGCGCCTCACTGAAATCGGCGTATTCGGATCAGTCAGCTCGATTCCTTCCACGGGCAGTTCAGGCAGCGCCCCTTCGAACAGCAAGATCAGTTTCTCTAAATCGGCTTCATAGACGCCTGCCACTTCTTCAGGCTGCAGCTTAAGAGCGGCAAGCGGAACGTCGCAAATTAAACCGAATACATGACTTACCTCACGGTCGATGAAAGCTATGCCTCGCACGGAACCGACAGCCTCCTCCCGTACTTCGCCAAGCGGGATCAGCTGCTCGAACGAAGCCGATACGCCAAGTTCTTCTTCAAGCTCCCGAACGGCATCCTGCAGCGTCTCGCCGGCCGTTAGATGTCCGGCCGCCGTAATATCGTAATGACCGGGGTGCGTGTCCTTGTTATCGGCGCGCAGCTGGAAACGGACGAAGCGGCGGTCGCCCTCCCGCCGGGTGAGCCAGCAGTGGAACGATCGGTGCCAGTAGCCTTTTTCATGCGTCTCCTTGCGTGTAGCGATTCCAATTGGATTCATCGCATCGTCGTAAATATCGAAATATTCTTCCGCCATTCGTTCAAACACTCCGTTTCTGGCCTGCCTTCAGCTTCAGGGCGCTAGGCGCTGGCCCGTTCACCATCGAGCTCCGAGGTGCAGTGCTTGCATTTTGTCGCTTTAATTGGCACTTGCGATAAGCAATACGGGCACTCCTTCTCGGTTTTCTCCTCGGCCGCCGCTTCCTGTTCAGGGCGAATACGGCGAAGTACGTTGATGAACTTGACGAGGAAGAAGATACAAGCGGCGACGATCAGGAAATCGATCATCACGTTAATAAACTGCCCGTAAGCGATAACCGCAACGCCGTTGTCGGTAGCTTCCTTCAACGTATGAACGGTTTTGCCTTTTTCCAGCAGGCCTTCCGTCTTAACGGGATCAAGATTAATGAACAAATTCTTGAAATCGGCGCCGCCCAGTATTCGGCCGATCGGAGGCATAATGATATCGTTGACGAGCGAGGTGACGATTTTGCCGAATGCCGCACCGATAATAACGCCGACAGCGAGATCGATCACGTTGCCTTTAATGGCAAATTCTTTGAATTCCTGAATAATTTTCATGGCAAACTCTCCTTTTGCTACTAGTATAGCCGTAAATCTATGAATCTACTCTACTGTTCTTGCATTATTATGATACAAAATTGTAAAAAATAATAGCCGTTTTTACAATTGTGAAACAGGTTAAGAAGAGGATTTTCTCCCTTATCGTCGAATTCCATCTTCTAGAAAATTGTTTATATACGGGGAGTACTATGAGCCATTTTACAATATCGGGCAATCTCTATTTCAATCTCTTGTCCCTGATGATTATAGGCTTTGCTTCATATACGATGTTCAGCATGTCGAGCCATCTCAGCTCGAAGCCTCTGTTTCCGGTTATTAACTGGCTGACGGGCGGGGCTGCTGTCTTCGTATTGGGTTTGTGGGCGATGCATGTCGTGTCGCTTCTGGGCTCCAATTTTTTAGTTGTGCTCGATTTTTCCGTGTTCTACGCTTTGTTCGGCTGCTCCGTGTTTACTTATGCCGGCATTTATATGCAAAGAAGCCGCTTGCCGAAATCCGCTAAGCTTGCCTTCGGCAGTTTCTTCGTCACCATCGGGGCTGCATTGCTGCATTACATTTCGATGCTGGCGGGCGGAGTAAGCGCCGTTTCCATTCATTGGGGGATCGGGATTGCTGGTATTCTAATCACTTTCTTTGGTTGCCTATTCTCCTTTTTCCTTATTATGCGTAAAAAAGGGCATTATCGGTTTTGGGCGAGCTGCGTACTGGCCACGGCGCTGATGTCGACGCATCTGCTTGCGATGAACGCGTTGGTGGTGGAGCAGGATCATGTACTGACAACCGATCTGCTCAACCATTACATGATGCTGCTCGGCTTTATTCTAGGCATCGCTATGCTGCTTATCTGTAGCTTTGCTTTTACGACTTGGCGCACTTCCCGCAAATACAAGATGATGAATACGCAGTATAAGCTGCTTGTAGAGAACTCGATGGATACGATCGCAATTATAAGCGACAAACGATGGCACTATATGAACGCCGCCGGCTTGAAAATGTTTGAAGCGGAGCGCAAAGAAGATTTGATCGGAAAATCGATTTTCGATGTGCTGGATGAAAAGCATCACTGGGTCGCCGAGCTGTGGCAGCGAGATCGTCAGGACGAGGAAGAAACGGGGAGCGTACCGATTGAGCTGGAATGGAGAACGGTCAAAGGCGGTCGTCTTTATACGGAGCTGGTGTGGACAAGTGTTCATCTGGAGGGCAGATACGAGGATCAGGTCATTATCCGCGACATCTCGGAACGTAAAAAGAACGAAGAACTGCTTATCAATTCCGAGAAGCTTTATATCGCAGGACAGCTTGCAGCAGGAATCGCTCATGAAATCCGCAATCCGCTTACCTCGTTGAAAGGATTTTTGCAGCTGATTTCCTCGGGGCGTACGGAAAACAAAAATTATTTTGGCATTATGAAAACGGAGCTGGTCCGCATTGAATCGATCGTCAGCGAGCTGTTGATGCTATCCAAGCCGCAAATTTACGATTTCATTCCGCTGGATATCCGAAAGGTGCTTAAAGATACGAGCATTTTGCTGGAGACAGAGGCGACGCTGCACGATATTGAAATGAAGCTGCAGCTCGGAAATGCGCCTTTATGGGTGAAGGGCGTGGAAAATCAAATGAAACAGGTATTCATTAACGTCATTAAGAACGCAATCGAAGCGATGTCTTCCGGCGGCTCGATCGAAGTGCGGGCGACGCTGGAGAACGACGGTCAGGTGGCTGTGTACATTAAGGACGAGGGGCCGGGAATGGAGAAGGAACAGTTGTCCAAAATCGGACAGCCATTCTATACGACGAAGGAGGAAGGCACCGGCCTCGGGCTGATGGTTACCTATAAAATCGTCGATAATCATCAGGGTACGATTACGGCGGATAGCGAAAAAGGGGAAGGAACGGTCTTTCGCATTCGCTTCCCATTCTATGATCCGAACCGGCTGTCAGCCGCTAATGAAACGTAATGAGGACGGCAAGACGACCGATTCCAATGGCACTTCTCCAAGCCGCTCGCCATCTCCGTAAGCTTCAATAGGATGGTTGAGAGAGGCTTCGCCTTTACCGCTTTTGACGGGGACGGGACGAAGCCGGACGGAGGCGCCTTGCAGCATCGTGACGTAGCGTAGTTTCGTATGCGCGCCTAAAAGCAGCGTAGGCAACAGAAACAGTAGTTGGAGCGTCGAACAAGAGTGTACGATGCAAATATCGAGTTTACCGTCAGCGGCGTTCGCTTCGGGGCAGATACGCAGGCCGCCGCCGTAGCTGGATGTACTGGCAATGGCCGAAAGCCAGCTTCGCTCGAAACGTTGCATGACGCCGTCGATCGTTACTTCGATCGCCGTCGGACGGTAGGCAAAAAGTGTCTGCAAGACGCCAATTACATAAGCGAACGAACCGATGCCGAGCCTGTTGCACCAGCTTTTATAAAAGGAACGGTCCACTGCGGCGGCTATCGCGGAATCGAACCCCGCCGCAACGGCCGTTATTGTAAATGACGGGCGTTGCAGCTCATCTTGATCGGCCTGCGACGAAGCGCTCGGCAGCTTAAGCTTAGTGCGGATTAAATCGATTGGCACGGCGCGCCCGTCCAGCAGCTTGCGAAGCGCCGCCAGCGGCTTGTGTGGGATACGGAAATGCCGAGCCGTATCATTGCCGGAACCGGCAGGGATGATGCCGACGGGAACGCCGCTGCCGACAAACAATGGGAGGAGGCCGTGCAGCGTGCCGTCGCCGCCGATGACGGCAATCGCATCCAGCTTGCCAGTGCCCTGCGGGCCTAGCTTTTCGAGACGGTCGGACATTTCTTTGTAAGCGTTTTCCATATTATTTAGAATAATGGCTTCATAAGCAATAGAACGGCGGTTCAGTTCGGCCTCAACAATAGACCAAGCGCGTTTGCCCCGTCCATTGCCGGCCGAAGGATTGACGGCAAACAAAAGCATAGTGGTTTCTCCTCGAGTTCGGTCTTGGTTTCACTCAGTATACGAGGGTTTGTCGAAAATTGAAACCTTAGGATCGGGCGCTCCGTACTATCAGAACGCGAACGCGAGACGAAGATCGGCGTTTATGGCATAATAAAGGCAGAAGTTAACTGTTTTAAAGGAGAAACCGCTATGACGATTGGAGCGCGGGTGCTTAAGACCGGAATGGCTGTTGCGCTGGCCATCTATTTAAGCAAGCTTTTCGGATTTCCGTCGCCGCTGTTGACGGCGGTCGCGGCAATATTGACGATACAGCCTTCGATCTATCGTTCCTGGCAGCAGGTGCTCGATCAGTTGCAAACGAACGTGCTCGGAGCAGCCATAGCGATCGGAGCGATGAGGCTGTTCGGGGAAACGCCGATTGCCGTCGGACTGGTATGCATCATTGTTATTTTAGTCAGTATTAGGCTGAAGATGGAATCGACGATTGGCGTGACGCTGGTCACCGTTGTCGCCGTAATGGAAGCCCACGGGCAAGGATTGGACGTTGCGATCGATCGCTTTCTGATGGTACTGGCCGGAATGGGAGCGGCTTTTGTCGTCAATGTGGCCGTATTTCCGCCTCGACCGAGAAAGCAATTTACGGAACAGGTGCATACCGCTTATCATCAGCTTTCACTGCTCATGCGGACGGCTATTTCCAACGAGATGAAAGAGCAGGTGTACCGGAAAGAGAAAGAAGCGCTGCATACGACGCTCCGCAAGCTGGAAGACCGCTATGTACTGTTCGAGGAAGAGCGCAAAGTGCTGGCGAGAGCCAAGTCGAGCCATGCTCGCCAACTGCTGCTGTCCAAGCAGATGATTAAAGCTTTGCAGAAGGGCGCCGACTTGCTGGAGTCGGTGGAGGAGCATTATTTCGCCTCTCCAGGGGCGGAGGAATGGGCGGAGCGGCTTGACCGGCAAATGGAGGAGCTGACCAAGTATCACGAATCGATCTTGCTCAAGCTGGAGAACAAGATGAAGCCTGGAGCCGAGATCGAACCTGAGGAAGAAGGGGAAAGCCGCCTCGTCGGCGAGCTGACCGATTACTTGCGCACCGATCCGGACGAACATAAACGGCTAGTGTTTGTTGCTTCGAGCATGTTCGAATATGCTTACCATTTGCGCCGTCTGGAAAAGATCGTCGATATGGTACAGCAGCGCGATGCTGCCACCTCATCCAAACGGACCGGAGACAGCGAGGAGAAGAAGCGGGAGAACGGCTTGCTTGGCAACGAATGACGTAGGACGAATAACGAATGACGAATGACGAATGACGAATGACGAATGACGAATGAGAAAAAAGACAACCCGGAAGCCCGAAAGACAGGGCGGGTTGTCTTTTTTGTTTAAGTTTCTGTTTTACGGCTGCCTTTGTGGCGGCGCGGATGCTGCATATGAGCTTCCGGATCGTCGTCACGGTCTTTCGGAATGAGGCGCGGGTCGGTGCGGCCTTCATGGTGATTGTCGAAGTCGAGCTCCACAAGCTCCCACTCGGTTGTGCCGAGCTGCGGATCGGCGGGAAAAACATCTCCCCGATCGAGCTTCTCGACGCGATCCCATTCGTTTTTGTAAACGCCGTCGACCGCCACATTTTCGCCGGTAATGGGATTCATCTCATTATGTTCACGTTCTTGGTCCTGCTGGCTCATCGCGTTCGTCCTTTCCATCCCTTAGCTTATAATCCATGCTTCGGTACTGCCGCCCGATCGGCATCCGACTGCTGCTCGCTGGCCTGCTGCTTGCCGCTGCCGCTCCGGTCCGCCCGCGATTGTGCGGCGCTCGCGGCTTTTTGTTTCTGAGACGGTTGCTCGCCTGACAATCGACATTCCTCCTCTCGGTTGCATAGGTGCTCCAACAGTTTTCCACAAAAGGAAGGAATGTATGAGCGGACGTTCGGCGATTTGGACTGCTTCGTCCAAGCGAGAAAAGGCTTGCGATTAAAGCAATCGCAAGCCGCAGGCAGGACAATGAATATGACGTTCGGTAACGGTTTCTTCACAAGCCGGACACGGCTCGGTGAACGGTTCAGCGTGCGGAGCCGTCTCCGCCGCTGCGCTTGTGCCGGCTTCTCCATCTGCCGGATGCTGCCCCGGACGAAGATGAGCGGGCGTTGCGAACAGCGCCTCGACCATTTCTTTGAGTTCCTTATACTTATCCGTTCGTCATGATGCGGATAAGGATGATCATCGCGCCGAGCAGGAGACCGACGCATAGAAGAGCGATCGTCGTCGCGATCGCCCCGAATCCCCATGTCGAGAGAAGGGGCATCGATGCCGACACTCCTTCCGCTGGCTAATTGTTAATTTGATAGCGCGCCTCCAGCCGTTTTCCCCCGATCCACATCAGCGCAATCACGCCAATCGTCACGAATATGCGCCAGGGCTCGTCCCGGAAGCTGGAAATATCGAAGCTAAGCAAGGAAATGCTTAGAATCATGACCGCTTTGCCAAGCACGGTGGCAATCATGAAGGTGCGGGTCGGTACGGAGCTGAGCCCGGATACGATATTAATGAGCGACGATGGCGAGAACGGGAAGCAGGCAAGCAGGAACAACGGCGTAAAGCCTTTGCGGTCGATCCAGTTGAAAAATCGCTCCGAGCGGGGAAAGCGTCGTTCGATTTTGCCTTTTACGTTATGGCCGAGCTTGCGGCATATTAAAAAGACGCATAAAGCTCCTGTCGATACGCCGATCCAGGAAAACAAAAAGCCGAGCCAAAGTCCGAAAATATTGGCGTTAGCCGCAACAATTACGATCAGCGGCAGAAAAGGCAGAAACGCTTCCAGCAGCGGCAAGGCTATGCCGGGCAGCGGCCCGAATTCACGAAAGCTTTCCAGCGTCCGTTGTACTTTCTCAAGGTCGATCCCTTGGATAGCGATCAACCATTCTTGCATAATCCCCATTAACATGTCATCCCCGATTCGCCCGGCAACGGGCATCTACTCATTTTTGCGCGGCGAGGCCTCCCTTCCAGGCTCGCATTGGAAGCATTAGATAGAGGAGGCCGATCAGTCCGAACAATACGGCGCTGATCCACACGACTGAAGGCTCTCCTAGACGGGAGGCGATCACGCCGCCCGCTACTGGACCGATCATGACGCCGATTCCTTCGATCGTGGAAAGTAAGCCCCAGCCAAGGCCCTCTTGTTTAGGCGGTACGTAAGTAGCCAGCAAAGCATTCCAACTAGGCAGAATGGCGGAATAGGAAATTCCTAGCGCCATAGCAATGATTAAACAATACCAGAATGGAAGCGCCCATGCCAACGTATAAAGGCCAAAAGCGAAAAAAGCAAAGCCAAGCACGAGAAACCACTTGTTACCGCCGAGCTTGTCCGACAATCGTCCCATCGGGATGAGGCCGATCGCGGCGAACAGTCCCCCCACTGTTAACAGCAGTGAATAGGATGCTCCGGTAATGCCCAAGTGCTTCTCAGCAAAGCTTGGCAAAATCGGAACGAGCATACTTGCGCCGGTCGTTTGTAGAATCATGCCAGGCAGCAGCAGTCGCATTTGCTTCAATTGCGAGCCGAGGGCTTCGAACTGAGCGCGCATCGGGATCGGCTTGAGCGAGGTTGCCTTTTTGCCGTTTAGGAAGAGTGACAGAAGCCATCCTCCAGCCGACATTCCGACCAATAAGTAATAAGTCGCGTTCAGGGAGTGATCGAGTAAAATATTGCAGACGATCGGACCCGAGCCGAGCCCGACAAACCAAACGGTGTATAGAAAGCCCATTTGCGTGGCCCGCTGATCGGCGGTCACTTTCGTCAGGCACACAATCCAGATCGGAGACATGCCGATGCCGTACAAGGCGGCTGCCGTTATGAACAGCCATGGCGTATAGGCGATCTGAAATAACGCAACGCCGCCGAGCGAGACGAGCAGACCAATCTGCACGACGAACCGAACCGAGAATCGATCGAGCAGGTAGCCGATAGCCATTTTTAATACAGTATCGGTTAAATAGTGAGCGGTAATCGCAATGCCGATAATGTCCAGCGAGAGGCCAAGCGTTTTCTGCCCGTAGATCGGCATGAGGCTGACGAGAACCGCACCGCGCACAAATTCGACGAGAAACAAAATAACGGAGATGAGCAGCATCTCCGGGCCGAACCAAGGGATTGCAAAACGTTTCAGTTTCACAGAAAATAAGCTCCTTTTCCAGCACAAACTTTAAATCAGCGCTTTGCTTGAAGGGAGCGGGAGCGCTGCGGGGGGAGGGTTCTTCTTCCGGTCGCTGTAAAAGCCTGATTCCTGAGACCACTATCGTTCTCCAGAGTCCTCTGCCCCTTCGATTTACTCCCCTTTTCCGTCAAGCACTGATGTAAGTTTGAGCTCTGTATTCAGAAAAAAGCCTCAGAGAGGCTTACAAAGTCGAAAACAAGCCTGTATCCGCTGCTTCGAGACGGGTTAAAATGTCGCGGGCGATGTAGTCCGCCGAAGCGTCGCTGCGCTGCAAACGGCCAACCGCCTCCCGGCATTTGCGAAGCTGCTCCGGATTGGCCAGCAATTCGAGGAGGCCGGCCAGCAGCTGTTCCGGCTTGGAGCTGATGAATGCGGCGCCTTTCGATTGCAGGTAAAAGGCATTTTGCCGTTCTTGACCGGGAACGGGCCGGTGAATAAACATGGGAAGTCCGGCGGCGATCGCTTCGGACAGCGTAATGCCGCCAGGCTTCGTTACTAGTACGGTCGCGACAGCCATCAACTCGTATATTTGCTCGACATAGCCGAACAGCTTCAACCGGGAGGCTTGCGGATGGGAGGCGAGGTACGCTTCCACAGAATAGACAAGCTCAGCGTTGCGGCCGCATACGAGTACGACCTGAACGTCGCCGTCCTGCTCCAGCAGGCGGCGGCAAAGCTTTTTAATATCGGGCATGACGCCATGGGCTCCGGCCATAATCAGAATGATCGGCTTGTTTGGCTGCAGGCCGAATTTGCGATACAGCTCTGGAGAAGGCGCAATGCCATGGAAACCGCTTTTCAGCGGAATGCCGCTTGCTTCTACTCGGTTCGCGCGGATGCCAAGCCTGCCAAGCTCTTGCTTCATGTCTTCCGTTGCTACGTAATAGCGGTCAATATTGGGATGAACCCATCTGCGATGAAGGTCGAAATCGGTAACGACCGCATAGGAAGGCAGATCGTTCACGAGCCGCTTCCGCTTGCCATTGCGCTTCTGCATAGTAGGCAGCGCAAACAACGGAAACGTATGGATGACGGCATCCGGCTTTTCTTTTGCCAGCAGCCTGCGGATCGTATCCCTTCCAAGGGAGTGCAGAAGGCCGCCAAATAGCGAGTTATGCTTCATAGGGCGAGTTGCCTCATACATCCATCCGTACAGGAGGGGCAGCCGCGAATAGCTTTTCAAATAAAATCGTTTCGTCATTTCGTTCAGCCAAGGATGCGATTCCGCCATAAGGTCGATCATCATCGTTTGCGCTGCGCCGTTCTTCTCCAGCGAGTCGCGAATCGCTCTTGCCGCTTGCAAATGGCCTTCGCCGTATGAGGCGTACAGAATAACGATTTTCGGGTTGCGGCACTGTCCATTTTGGGCCATGAAGGCACCTCCTGCGGCCATTATAACGGCCGAATGTAAAGCGGCTGTCATTTGAAAAGATAAGAAATCGTAATTTTGGTTCTGATTTATTATTTTTGTATAATGAGGGTTGTATCCAACCTTTTTTGGAGAGGTGAGTAGAAGATGGAGTATACGTATTTGGGACAGTCGGGCTTGAAGGTTAGCCGTCTCTGTCTGGGGACGATGAATTTCGGCGTGGATACGGACGAGAAGGAGTCTTTTCGTATTCTAGACGCAGCGCTTGATGCTGGCATTAATTTTATCGATACGGCCAATATTTATGGCTGGGGAGAAAACTCCGGCCGCACGGAAGAAATTATCGGACGGTGGTTTGCCCTAGGAGGCGGCCGACGTGAACGAACCGTGCTCGCTACCAAAGTATACGGCGACATGCACCAGTCTTATGACGGTCCGAACGGCGAGCCGGGATTGTCCGCCTATAAAATTCGCCGCCATCTCGAAGGATCGCTGAAAAGGCTGCAAACCGATCATATCGAGCTGTATCAAATGCATCATGTCGACCGCTCCGTTCAATGGCGCGAGCTGTGGCCAGCGTTCGAAACCGCCGCTCAGCAAGGGAAAATCGGCTATGTGGGCTCAAGCAATTTTGCAGGGTGGGACATTGCGGTGGCGCAAGGGGAAGCGAAGGCAAGAGGCTCGCTCGGACTTGTATCGGAGCAGCATAAATATAATTTACTGTGCAGGCTGCCGGAACTTGAGGTGCTGCCGGCATCGAAAGCTTTAGGCTTGGGGGTTATTCCTTGGAGTCCGCTGGACGGCGGCTTGCTTGCGGGCAATCACCGGCGCGGCGCTGCTGGACGGAGAAGCGGGGACAATAAGCGGCTGGAGAAGCATCGTGCGCAATTGGACGCGTACGGAAAGCTTTGCGATGAGCTGGGCGAACCGGAAGACCTGGTGTCGCTTGCATGGCTGCTGGCGAATCCGGCTGTTACGGCGCCGATAATCGGGGTACGCACGCTGGAGCAATTGAAACGCTCGCTTCGTGCGGTGGATATTAAGCTGGACGAGCAGACGCTCGCCCGGATCGACGAGATATTCCCGGGACCGGGCGGCGATGCTCCTAAAGCTTACGCTTGGTAACTTGGAGGGAAAGGGGCAGATAAGCGGCGGGCAAGCGGGTGTCGCTTATCCGCATCCTCTCAGATTAATAGATTAAACAGAACAGGGTCTTTGTTCAGCTCGACGAAATGAATGCTTTTCTTCGTCATGCGTTCGATTAACGGCGCATAGTCGTCGCGATGCTTCAGCTCAATGCCGACGAGCGACGGGCCGTTGTCCTTATTGTGCTTCTTCGTATATTCGAAGCGGGTAATATCGTCGTTCGGGCCAAGCACGTCGTCGAGAAACTCTCTTAACGCTCCGGCGCGCTGCGGGAAGCTCAGCATGAAGTAATGCTTAAGCCCTTCATAGATTAACGAGCGCTCTTTAATCTCCTGCATGCGATCGACGTCGTTGTTGCCGCCGCTGATTACGCAGACGACCGTTTTACCTGCGATTTCATCGCGAAGCTGCTCTAGCGCGGCAATCGGCACAGCTCCGGCAGGCTCGGCAACGATGGCATTCTCGTTGTACAGATCGAGCAGCGTCGTGCACACTTTGCCTTCGGGCACAGTTATCACATCGTCGAGCAATTCGCGGCAGAGCGCGAAAGTGAGATCGCCGACGCGTTTGACTGCCGCGCCGTCGACGAATTTGTCGATTTGCTCAAGCGGAAGCACTTCGCCTGCGTCAAGCGATTCACGCAGCGAAGGCGCGCCTTCCGGCTCGACGCCGATCACCTTCGTGGAAGGCGACACTGCTTTCGTGTAGGAGGCGACGCCTGCTGCAAGACCGCCGCCGCCGACGGTCACGATGACATAATCCGGAACGGTTTCGGCTGATTCCATAATTTCTTGGCCGACGGTGCCGTTGCCGGCAATGATTTTCGGATCATCGAACGGATGAACGAACGTCATGCCGCTCCGGTGGCTTTCGGCTACCGCTTCAGCGTAGGCGTCGTCGAACGTGTCGCCCGTCAGGATGACCTCGACGAAGTTACCGCCGAAGAAGCCGACTTGGCTCACCTTTTGCCGCGGCGTCGTGCTTGGCATATAGATTTTGCCGGGAACTCCGAGCGCTTGGCAGGAGTAAGCGACACCTTGGGCGTGATTACCCGCGCTTGCGCAAATAACGCCTTGGGCCAGCTGCTCGGATGAAAGCGAGCGCATCAAATGATAGGCTCCGCGAATTTTAAAGGAACGAACGATTTGCAAATCCTCGCGTTTCAGCAAAACATTGCAGCCGTAGCGCTCCGAGAGCACACGGTTATACTGCAGAGGCGTGCGGGTAATGACGTCTTTCAAATGCATTTGGGCGTGTACGATTTCTTCAAGCCCGATTTTAGGAGAATAAGACGATTGAAATTCCATGTGTTTCACCTCTCGAATAAGTAACTCGTTGCAAGTTCAAATAATCTGTTAAACATCACTCATAAATCCTATCACGAAGGCAAAGCTCGAATGATTCATTATAGCATCATGCGCTTGAACGTGCAGAGTTTTTCATGGCGGATTGGGCTGCCTGTTGAAGGCGCTAGGCGTTCTGAAGCGGCTCGATACCGGCGGCCGGACGCCAGTTGCCTGCTTTAGAAGGACTGAAGGACGTATCACAACGTCTTTTAGGGGAGGAGAGATACGGTATGCGAAAAGCGTTCAAAAGGCTAGTCATCACCTTGGTCGTGCTGGCTGCGTTGATTGCGGGAGGCGGCTTGTGGCTGATGTCCTATGTAGCCCCGGACGAGCAGCTTAATTTGAGTTACGAGCCGATCGATCTGAAGGAAAAGGCGCTCAGCATGGTCAAACGGTTGTCGCCCGAGCTCGTGCTGACCGAGTCCGATATAAATAACCTGATCAAGATGCAGTTAAGAGGAGGAGACTCTGAAGGACTGCCTCCGGACGTTCGGCTGGACGGCGTTCGTTTCGAGCTGGACGGGGACAGGCTGCTCGCTCATTTAAATGTGACGTACAAGGACCGGTTTCCTGCGGGGCTGCTAGCGTCGTACAAGCTGGAATGGAAGGAGCCTAACCTGATCGTCACGCCGGTTGAGTTGAAGCTCAAAGGCTATGAGCTGTCCACGGCCAGTATGGAGCGCTATATGATCCCGCTCGACATTGGCGAGCAAGCACTGGTAAGAATCGGCGACATTCGCTTTGACCAGAATAGCATCGCGATTCGTTTGCAGATGCAGTTGTAGCTGTAGCTGTAGCTGTGAGGAGTGGCGATTGGGGATTATCTTGGAGGAGCGTGCGTGCTGTAATCTGTAGCTGTGTTGTGGGGGAGTGGGCGTGCTGTAATCTGTAACTGTGTTGTGGGGGAGAGCGGTGCGTCCGAGAGAATGGCGTTCCGCATTTGTAGGAGTGGCTATTCTGAGATAGAGAGGCATGTTAGCGTTCCACTTGCAGGAGTGACCTTGTTTCATATAGAGGTATGCATGGCTACACTCCTCTCGGGGGATCATCCCTGCCGCTGCTTGCGCTAGAACCAGCTTATCTACTCTTCGTCGTAGTTAAATGTGCGTAGTTGCAGGGTTTTCGGAAGTAGAAAAAGTAAATTGTGTTGCCAATAACTGCTGAAATGCAGTTATTTTTTTGTTTTTAAAGGATATATACGAAATAAATGCATTTTGGCAGTTATTTTCGCGCGTATGCCCCTTCAAGCACCCGCTGTGCTCAGAATAACTGCGATTCTGCATTTATTTCTAATAAAAGGGATTTTGCGGGCGAAATAACTGCGTTTTTGCAGTTATTCAACCAGTTATTCTTATTTAGGCTGTTCCAGATGCTAGATCTTTCGCTCGTTCTGGCTTAGCGCTAATGATCGCAGAAAAATGGTGAAGTTTATCAATGGACGTAAGGAATTGGCGATAGTGAAATGAGATTTTATTACCTTTCGTTGACATTATAGTTGAGAATGGTTATCATATATACGAAAGTGATAATCATTATCAATTAAATGATGAGTCCATTGTCGTTGATATATAGCGTAGGCTGGAGGGTTGGACTTGGGACTTTTATTTGAGATGGTCGTGAAAAAGAGGCAATCTGCTCGAATCAAGTTTGCTTTGCAACAATCGAAATGGGAAGGTCCGGAAGCGAACGACCACCGCCATACATCCAAATACATCGAGCCGGGAACCGCTAGGCAAATATCGGAGTCCCGATTGTCCGGTCAGAGTATGGAGGGAGAATATGCTTCCTCTTCTGTCGAAGGAGATAACGGAGTCATGCTGCGCTATTCCGGGAGAACGCAGAAGGAGGGAGTACAACTATGAGAGAGAGCCAAGGAGAGAAATACGAGAAGCTGCCATTAGGACAGGCCGCGTGGGCAGAACAGAACGAGTTGGTTGAGCAATGCGAGCCAGATAAGAAGGCGGGTCAAACGGAGCAAGGTTGGTTGGCAGAGCAAAGTGATCTTGCTGACCAAACCCAAGCGGCAGAGCAAAGCGATCTTGCTAGTCAAGCCCAGCAGATCCAGCAAATTGGTCAGGCGGGTCAAGCAAGCGGTCAGGTTGACCAAGCTCAATCGGCACAGCAGAGCAGTCAGGCGGGTCAAGCCCAAGCGGCGCAGCAAAGCGGTCAGGCGGGTCAAGCTCAAGAGGCGCAGCAAAGTGGTCAGGCTGGTCAAGCACAAGCGGCACAGCAAAGTGATCAAGCGGGTCAAGCCCAAGCGGCGCAGCAAAGCGGTCAGGCGGGTCAAGCTCAAGAGGCGCAGCAAAGCGGTCAGGTTGACCAAGCTCAATCGGAACAGCAGAGCAGTGAGGTTGACCAACAGCAGAGCAGTCAGACTGGTCAAGCTCAGCAAATGCAGCAAAGCGATCAGGCTGGTCAAGCCCAAGTAGCACAGGAAAGCGATCTTGTTAGCCAGCCTCAGCAGGCACAGCCTGCCGTTCAAGCAGAGCAAGCCGAGCAGGCCCAGCAGGCTGGGCAAAGAGAAGAACCGGGCAGGCCTTGGAACTGGCTGCTCTTTCCCTTTTCATCTGTGAAAACATACGGCGATACGACCTACGCGGCTTCGGTGGGGCATGGCATCTATGAGATAAACGGAGCGGGGCGCTGGGAGCCGTTGAACGACGGATTGCCAGAACATTTTACGGTCAACCGGCTTCAGCAGCACAGCGGTCTTGTTCACGCTTGTACAAGCGAGGGGCTGTATGTGTTGGATGAGGAGGGCTGGTCTGAGACCGGATTGGCCGTACCTTGCTATCAATACCGGCTGCTAGGCGGCACGGGGTACGCGGCGACGGAATACGGGCTCTGGTCGCATTGGCGCGGACATTGGACGAAAGAGGCTTGCTCGGACAAGCGGGTTTACGATTTTCTGAATTTGCCGCAGTATATCGTCGTTGGTCATGAGAGCGGCATTTCGTTGTACGACCGGTTTATGGACGATTGGGCGGAATTTGAGTTAAACCGTGCGGTGACAAGCCTTGCCGTTTATCGAGGACATTTGCTTGGCTCAAGCAATAAGGGCGAGCTGTTGGTCGGAGACAAAAAAGGACGATTCGATCGAATCCGGTTTGGGCGTCATTTTATTTTTTCGCTATGCACTCACGGTTCGGATATTTACGTATGCACAGATCATGGACTATTCAAGCTTGGCTGGATCAATGAACGGCTCATGCTGCTTTCTATCAAGCTAGGCTTCCCCGTCACCGATGTCGATTGGAATGGTCAGAGCGAGACGCTGGTCCTTGCTACGCTTTTCCAAGGCGTCCAAACAGTTGAAATGCAAACCCTGTAATTACTTTTTTGGTTAAAAACACATAGCTATGCTTCAAACGTTAGAGACCGCGTTCATCCAACGGCATCCGGAAAAGGTATGCCATGGAAGAACGCGGTTTTATCGTAGATGAACATCTGTTTCAACTCTATTTTTCGTCAGGATCGGATTCTTTTCGGGCGATGTAGACAAAGGGCGACGAGATTATGTAACATGGCAATAGATTGATAGAAAAAGATTGGCACATCTTGTATTTTTGCATACGTACACACCAATCTTCATAGGGAGAGATTTACAGTGCCAGAGGAATTGTTATTGACCTTTCGTTCGCCGCCGCTACCTTTTTTCGTCGAATCGAACCGGAGGGAGTATCCTGTCGGCTACGAGCATCCAAGCCGGGCCAATATCGGAGTTTTTGATCTTCTATTCGTCCAGAAGGGCGTACTTTATATCGAGGAAGAGCAGAACCGGTGGACGTTGCATCCGGGCGACGTGCTTGTTTTGAGGCCAGACCGGGGCCATGGTTCTTTTCAGCCTTGCAATGAGGAGACGGTGTTCGACTGGGTGCAGTTTCAGACGGTCGGAGCCTGGGAGGAAACGGCGGGCAACCATACCGGCTCGTTGCGGGGCGACTACTATACATATGCAATACGTTTGCCAAAACATATGCATCTTTCTTTCACGGATGAAGCAAAGCAAGTATTCACTCAACTGCATGAGGCGGCCCAAAGTTCTTCGCACGGCGCGTTCTGGGAACGGCAGCAGCGGTTTCTTCATTTGCTTCAAATGCTGGATGAGGGCTGGCGCTCGGATGCTGCTAGAGCTGGCGTGTCGGTTGCCGAAAGGGCTGCGGCCTATTTGAAAATGAATTACCGTAATGTCGTTTCGAATACGATGTTGAGCGAGGCGCTGCAGCTTCATATCAATTACATCACGCGGTGCATGACGGAAGTATTCGACTGCACGCCGCAGCAGTATTTGCTTTATTATCGTCTCGATCAAGCGAAGCTGTTGCTTATCAAAACAGACTGGCCGATCGCCCGGATCGCGGAGGAAACGGGGTTCCGGCAGACGCCGCATTTTTCAAGATTGTTTGCCGCTCAGACGGGAATGCCCCCATTGAAGTTCCGCAAACGTTTTACGCAATAAGGGCAGGTTGAAGGCCACTCATCAGTCTGGAAAATAAATGAATAACAACCCCTGCAAAAGGCGAATACTGGATGCGTAGGAAGCTTGACGCTCAGGTAATGGCTTGTTTGCGAAAAGGGGGTTCGACAGAATGATAGAGCGTTATTCTATTACGGCCGATATTGGCGATATGGTGGAAGCTTTTCAAGTGCAAAAGTTGATTCATTGTTATACAAACCGCTTCAATGTGGCTCCGACGCAGACGGTCTCAATCGTTATGCACGATAAGCTGGGGACGCGCGTCATGCACGATGCCAGGTGGGGGTTATTCCCGTTCTGGGCAAAGGATTCGATTAACGCGGATTATTCGGGACTGACGGGTAAACGTTTTTTTGACCGGATGCTGAGAAAGCAGCGGTGCGTCGTGCCATGCAGCGGTTTTTTTGGCTGGCAAAAGCCGGACTCCGAGAAAGAGCCTCGGGCGATGCATATCGTGGTGCCTCATCAGCGGTTGTTTGGCATTGCGGGCATTTATGACGAGTGGCGCAATTACAGCGGCAAGCTGGTTCGGGCTTTTACGATGATTACGGCGCCGTCTTCGGGCGCGATGTCGCAGTGGCAGCCACAGGTGCCGATTATTCTTGACGAGGACGGCCTGGAGGACTGGCTCAATCCGACAATAACCGAGTTTCGCTCGCTGCGTAAGCATCTGGAACCGCTGGAGTCCTATCGGATGCGCGCGTATCCGGTCACAAACGCGGTAGGCGACGAAGCTTACGAATCGCCAGACTGCATTAGAGAAATCCGGCTTCCAGATTTCGCGTAAGGCGGAACGAGGCTGAAATAGGAACGGCAGTAACGGCAGTAACGGCAGTGTCCAATTAAGGGCGTTGCCGTTTTTTCTTGTTTCTTTGATGGCGGGGGAGCAGATGCGGATTTTGGCGCAAGTGTCGAGGAAGGCGGTCCGGAAGGCGAGCTGTAAGGAGGCTTGTAAGACGGAAAACCGTCTTACAGGCGGGAAAAAGGGCTGGAAGGAAATCTGTAAGCCGGAAAACCGTCTTACAGACGGGAAAAAGGGCCGGAAGGAGGCCTGTAAGGCGGAAAACCGTCTTACAGACGGGAAAAAGGGCTGAAAGGAGGTCTGTAAGGCGGAAAACCGTCTTACAGACGGGAAAAAGGGCTGAAAGGAGTTCTGTAAGCCGGAAAACCGTCTTACAGACAGGAAAAAGGGCTGGAAGGCGATCTGTAAGGCGATCTGTAAGGCGGAAAACCGTCTTACAGACGGTAAACAGGGCCGAAAGGAGGTCCGTAAGACGAAAAATCGTCTTACAGACGGAAAAATGACTGGAAGTAGCTCTGTAAGGCTCAAAAGCGACTTACAGGCGGGAAAAAGGGTTGGAAGTAGCTCTGTAAGGCTCGAAAGCGCCTTACAGGCGGGAAAAATGGCCGGAAGTAGTTCTGTAAGGCTCGAAAGCGCCTTATAGGCGGGGGAAATGGCTGGAAGTAGCTCTGTAAGGCTCGAAAGCGCCTTACAGGCGGGGGAAATGGCTGGAAGTAGCTCTGTAAGGCTCGAAAGCGCCTTACAGGCGGGAAAAATGGCCGGAAGTAGCTCTGTAAGGCTCGAAAGCGCCTTACAGGAGGACAGAGAGAACAAGTAGGAGACTAGATCCGAGTGCTATAGTGTCTAATGGTGGGATTGCGGGAACATGACGGGTATAAGCTGGGACTTGCTATAAAGCACAACGTTTAACCCAACTAACTAATTTAGTAACGAGCAACGAGTAAGGAATAACGAGCAACGAGTAATGAGTAACGGAGCAGTGAGCAGCCAGCAATGAGTAGCGAACAATGAGCAACGACAACGAACAACGAACAACGAACAACGAACAACGAACAACCAACAACCAACAACCAACAACCAACAACCAACAAAGCAACTAGTAACCAATACAAAAGAGCCTCCAGACCGCAGTAGAGGGCAATGCCACAAGATAGCGGTTTGGAGGCTCTATTTTTCTTCTGTTTGACCACGTGAAAACTTCGTTATGCCCCGATTGTGGGCAGCGTCCTTCGCAGTTCGTCGGTGAGGAGCGGAACGATTTCGAACAAGTCGCCGACGATGCCGTAGTCGGCGACTCCGAAAATCGGGGCATCGGCGTCTTTATTAATGGCGACGATTACTTTCGATTGGCTCATGCCCGCCAAGTGCTGGATGGCGCCGCTGATGCCGCAGGCAATATAAAGCTGCGGCGTGACCACTTTGCCGGTTTGGCCGATTTGCAGACCGTAGCCGCAATAGCCCGCGTCGCAGGCGCCGCGTGAAGCGCCGACCGCTCCGCCGAGCACGTCCGCCAGCGCTTGCAGCGGCTCGAAGCCGGCCGCGCTATGCACGCCGCGGCCGCCGGACACGACGACGTCGGCTTCGGCCAAGTCGATCCGTCCGCCTGCCCGGCGCACGAGCGAGCGTACGGCGGTGTATAGCGGCGGAACTGTAAACGGCAGCGGCCGCACAGAACCGCTTCTGCCGCTGCCGAGTTCATCCGCCGGCGGCAGGTTGTTCGGGCGGATTGTGACGACGCGCAGCCCACCGCCCGGAGCAAAGCTGCGCCGCTCGAACGCCTTGCCCGCATAGAGAGGGCGAGTAAACAAGCCGGCATCGCTGCCATCTCCTTCGATAGCGACCACATCGGCGATGTGGCCGCCTTCGCGAGCTGCTGCCAGCCTAGGCGCAAGCTCGCGGCCTGCGGCAGTATGGCCGAGCAGCACCGTTTCCGGCTGTGCAGCGTCCACTGCTGCTTGCAAAGCGGCTAGGTAAGCTTCGGGGACAAAGGAGCTCAGCGCCGGGTCCTCTGCGACAAGGACGACGTTGGCCCCGTGCTCGATTAGCGCATTGGCAGCGCCAGAAGGAATGCCGCTTCCGGCAAGCAAGGCGTGCACTTCACCATCGTCGCCCGCTAAACGGCGAGCTGCTCCCAGCGCCTCCAAAGCTACGCGGCGCAGGGAACCGTCCCGGCATTCCGCCCAGATAAGCACTGTTTTTGTCATGTAGGATAAAGCCTCCTTTCATTTCTGAAAAAAGCGGCTAATTGTTCAAGCCAAACCAACACTCAAAGTTTGATGGAAGCAGAAACGGAGACGGAGAGCAACCGGGCGAGCTCGGCCGCTTGTTCCGAGGGCGTTCCGGACAATCGTATTCCCGCAGCACGCGGGGCGGGAGCGAATAGCTCGGCGCGTACAGTCTTGGCAGCTTTCCGCTCATCCGGCAAACTGGCAAGCTCGTCTGCCGCAACCCGAGTGAGCGGCTTCTTCTTGGCCTTCATAATGCCGGGAAGCGACGGGTATCGGGGCTCGTTGAGCCCTTGCTGAGCAGTGACGAGTGCAGGCAGCGGAATGGCCACCGTCTCATTATCCCCTTCGACGTCCCGCTCGACGATGGCATAAAACGCCGCTCCCTCGGCGGCAATTGCCCCTGATGCCGAGGCATCGGCCTGTCCCGAGATTTCCAGTTTTACGGCGGAAGCCGCATGCGGCAAGCCCAGTATTTCAGCAACCTGCAAAGCAACACTACCAGACCCGCTGTCCACCGCGAACAGCCCGGCAAGCAGCAAATCCGGCGCAAAAGGGCTGATGAGCTCGCTTAGCGCGGCCGCCAATGCAGAACTATCCTCCGCTGCCAGTCCGTCAGCCTCCAGCCGAACGGCTTCGTCAGCCCCCATTGCCAGTGCAGTGCGGAGCGCTTCCTCGCTTCTTTCCGTCCCGCAGGCGACGACTCGCACATGTCCGCCGTGCGTCTCCCGCTGGCGGAGCGCTTCCTCCAGGGCGTATTCGTCATACGGATTGATGACGAGCTTCGCTTCCTTGTCAGAAATGCCGGTAGGCGTTACGACGATTTTTTCTTCCGTATCAAAGGTTTGCTTGAGCAGAACGACAATTTGCAGCATTCCGATTCATCCCTCCTCAAGTTTTCCGTAGCGAACGCATGTCTCGCAGGAAGGTATTTATCCCACAGGCAGATGCGTCTGAAGATGCCGTAGAAAATCCCAAAAACCCAAAAACCCCGAAAATCTCGAAAATCTCGAAAATCTCGAAAATCTCGAAAATCTCGAAAATCTCGAAAATCTCGAAAATCTCGAAAATCTCGAAAATCTCGAAAACCCCGAAAATCCCAAAAGTCTCGAAAATCCCAAAAGTCTCGAAAATCCCAAAAACCCCGAAACCCCGAAACCCCGAAACCCCCGAAAACCCCTTACCTTACCCTAAAAGATACGAGCATCAAGACTTCGATAAGCGCTCACGCTGCCCTACAGGGCATACAGGCAAGCTGATCTTTTGCCCCCCGCATAAAACGTCAGGCGCAGCCCCCATAATTGCGCATGCAGGCTCGGCTTAAAAATCAATCATCAGTGCTACGATATGAGCGAAAAAACGCAAATAGACCGTCCTCCCGAACAGCCGCGGCGGCATGTTCGCTCCTGCCTCGTCATATACATGGAGCACCGCGTGCTTTTCCTCTTGAGCGACAAAGGCGGAGTGGAGCTGCTCCGAACCGGAGCTGAATCTGCCCAATCCAGTCAGCACCAGCGCTAGACGCGCTGTATTGATGATCGATTCGTGCAGTCAGCCAGTCAGCCAAATGCACCGAAATCGGCGCATGGAATCAGAGCTAGCTACTCCATCCAGTCCGTGTCGGAAGCGCTGTTCGAGGGGAGAGGTACGCCCAAAATTGAAAGCGTTTTAAAGCTTGTCCAAAACCGAGGAAAGGAGGGGGAAACATGCCGCTTGCCTTGAACGGGTTGATGGAGCACGCGGCGTATGCCGCCAGATGGACTTTCTTTGCCGCAGCGGTATTGCTGGCGGTTTATACGTTTGCCGCCGTTATCCTGCGGAGAGTCGGATACATAAAGCTGGGAAGGCCGCCGATTATCGGCGACAGGCCAAAACGTCCAGCAAAGCCGCCGCCCCGGGCGGACGGCAGCTTTGCTGGGCAGGTGTTCGGCCACCGCAAGCTGCTGCAGGATTGGCGGAGCGGCCTCACGCATTTGATTTATTTTTATGGCTTCATTCACTTGCAATTCGGGGCAATCGATCTGATCTGGAAGCATTTAAGCGGAACGCCAATCCCGTTTCCAGCTTATTCGGCTTTCGCCTGGGGTCAGGAATTGACCGTATCGCTGGTGCTGATTGCTATTCTGTATGGTGCTTTTCGAAGGTATGTGGAGAGGCTGCCGCGCTTAAAAAGAGGCTGGAAGCCGTCACTCGTTCTCTGGTTCATCGGCAGTTTAATGCTTAGCGTCCTGCTGACACTCACGTTCGAGCGGCTTGCCGTCGGTAGCGGGAGTGCTGCCGTCAGCGGAACTGAGGCAGTCCATCACACGGTGGACGCGGCTTATGCCCCGGTAACGGCTCCGTTAGCTTCTATTCTAGGGGAGCTTGGCGTAAAAGAAGGCGGATTCGCTGCAATTGCCGGTTACGAATTGTTCTGGTGGCTCCATCTTCTCCTATTGCTGTCCTTTTTGGTATATGTGCCGCAGTCGAAGCATTTTCATCTCATCACGGCTCCGGTCAATTTGCTGCTGCGCCGGAGAACACCGCCGGGACGTCTGGCGCCGCTTGATCTGGAGGACGAGGAAGCGGAGACGTTCGGCGTCGGCAAGATCGAGCATTTTACGCAAAAACAGCTCGTCGACCTCTATGCCTGCGTCGAATGCGGACGATGCACGAACGTGTGCCCCGCTTCGAATACAGGCAAGCTGCTGTCGCCGATGCATCTGATTGTGAAGCTGCGCGATCATTTGACCGAGAAAGGGACTTCCGTTACCGCAAAGTCGCCGTGGATTCCGGCAGGCGTATTCGGCAAAGCAGGAGCGGTGCATACGATGGGGGTGACGCTTCCCGTCTGGGAGGACGGCTTCGACAACGGAACGGCTGCGGGCGGACTGACGACGATCGCGCCGACGATGGCCGCACAGGCGCAGGCTTGGAGCGTGCGGCAAGGGGCAAAGGCAGAGGAGCTGGAACTGATCGGCGACGTGATGGCGGAGGAGGAGCTGTGGGCTTGCACGACTTGCCGCAACTGCGAGGAGATATGCCCTGTCGGCAACGAGCATGTGGATAAAATCATCGACATGCGCCGTTACCTGGTGCTGATGGAAGGAAGGCTTCCGGCCGACGGGCAGCGGGCGCTGCAAAACATCGAGCGGCAAAGCAATCCTTGGGGCTTGCCGCGAATGGAGCGGGCAGCCTGGATCGATGATTGCGAAGCGAAAACCGGCGTTCGGGTCAAGACGATGCAGGAGCTCCGTAAGCAGGGGACAGGCGAAAAGCCGGAGCTGCTGCTATGGGCAGGATCGATGGGTGCCTACGACGCACGGAGCAGGCGCGTTCTGTACGATGTCGTGAGGCTGCTGGATCGGGCGGGCATCTCCTTCGCCACGCTCGGGACGGAAGAGCGCAGCTCGGGCGATACGGCGAGAAGGATCGGCAACGAAATGCTTTTTCAAGAGCTGTGCCGCGAAAATGTCGCCACACTGCGAAAATACGCCATTACCCGCATCGTAACCGTGTGCCCGCATACGTACAACGCGTTCAAAAACGAATATCCCGACTTTGGCCTGCCGCAGGAAGTAACGGTCGAGCATCATTCCGAGCTGCTGGCTAGACTGCTCAAGGAAGGTCGGCTTGCTCCGCGCTACCCGGTGGATGAGAAAGTAACCTACCACGACTCCTGTTACTTGGGGCGATACAACGGTGTGTACGATGCTCCGCGTCAAGTGCTGGCGGCTATTCCCGGCGTTAGTCTGACGGAGATGGAGCGTTCGCGGAAAACGGGCATGTGCTGCGGAGCTGGCGGCGGGCTGATGTGGATGGAGGAAAACAGCGGCGTCAGAGTCAACAAGGCAAGAACGGCTCAGGCGCTGGAGACAAAGGCTTCGGTAATTGGGTCGGCTTGCCCATATTGTTTGACCATGATGGAGGACGGCTTGAAAATGTTGGACGCAGCAGAGCGTACAGCCGCCAAGGACATTGCGGAGCTGCTGGCTGCGAGCGTATTCGGTCCGGCACCTGCTGCCGGTCATAAGACGGAACAATCGCATACAGGAATGTGAAGATTGATGTCTTGTTTATAAAAAAGAGGGGGATATGCCTATGTCGAACAATCCCGCTAAAAACCGAGCGGCCGTCATTGGCTCCGGCGTCATGGGAGCCGGAATTGCTGCGCATCTCGCAAACGCGGGTTTTCGGGTGCTGCTGCTGGACATCGTGCCGCCGTCGCTGACGGATGATGAGGAACGAAAGGGGCTTACCCTCACGCATCCTGAGGTGCGGAACCGGTTGTCGCGCACCGCTCTGCAACGGCTTGTTAAGGCGCAGCCGGCGGCGCTGTACGATACGGCGCTGGCGGCCCGAATTACGCCGGGCAACCTGGAGGATCATTTGTCCGAGCTGGCGGAGGTCGAATGGATCGTGGAGGCGGTCGTGGAGAAGCTGGCGGTTAAGCAGGAGGTGCTCGCCGCTATCGAGTCGGTCTGGCGGCCGGGAACGCTGGTTAGCACCAATACGTCGGGCTTATCTGTAGCGGAGATGACGAAGGGGCGAAGCGAGGCGTTTCGGCGTCATTTTGCGGCTACGCACTTCTTTAATCCGCCTAGGTACATGAAGCTGGTAGAGGTTGTTGCGTCAGCTGATACGGCGCCGAAAACAATCGAGCGGCTTACTGAACTTTGCGAGAAAAGACTGGGTAAGGGCGTGGTCGCAGCCAAGGATACGCCAAATTTTATCGCCAACCGGATCGGCACCTATGGCATGCTCGTGACGCTGGAGGAGGTGCTGCGTTTCGGCCTGACCGTCGAGGAGGCGGACGCGCTCACTGGCCCAGCGATGGGCCGGCCAAAGACAGCAACGTTCCGGATGCTTGATCTGGTTGGACTCGATACGCTGCTTCATGTGGTCGACAATGTGCGCGATCGAAGCAGCGATCCTGCGGAGCAGGCCGCATTCACTAGGCCTGAGCTGCTCGAAAGGCTGGTAGCAGACGGTCGGCTCGGCGAGAAATCGGGCGGTGGATTTTACCGGAAAGTAAGGAACACCAAGGGCGGAAGCGACATCGAAGCATTGGACCTGCTAACGCTCGGGTACGCGCCGCGCAAGCAAGTCAGTTCCACTGTCCTCGATGCGGCTAAAGCGGCCAAAGGAGCGGGAGCTAAGGCGAAGGCGCTGCTCGGAGCGGAGCCCGGCAACCGGTACTCGCAATTCGCATGGAGGACAATTAAGAGAACGCTGCTCTATTCGGCTGGGCTTGTTGGCGTGATCGCCGATTCGATCGTCGACATCGACCGGGCGATGAAATGGGGTTTCAACTGGGAGCTTGGCCCGTTCGAGCTGTGGGACGCCATTGGACTGGAAGCCTCGGTCGCTCGCATACGAGAAGATGGCGACGATGTGCCGGAATGGGTAACGGCTTGGCTGGAAGCGGGGCGGAAAAGCTTTTATATCACACAAAAAGCTGGCGAGGACGATGAAGAGAACGGCTCTATCGTGTCGAAGCGCTTCTACGCCTCGAATGGCGAATATGCGGAGGAGCGAGTCGGGGCTGACGACATATCACTGGTTGCGCTGAAGGATGCAGGGCGAACAGTGCTGCGCACAGGGGGGGCGAGCTTGATCGATTTGGGCGACGACGTCGCTTGTCTGGAGTTCCACTCGCCGAACAATGCGATCGGCGGCGATATTTTGTCGGCGATTCGGCAAAGCGCGGAGGAAGTAAGCCGCAACTGGCGGGGGCTGGTCATTGCCAACGAAGGGAGAAACTTTTGCGTTGGCGCGAATCTTGTGTTGCTCCTCATGGAAGCGCAAAACGGCGATTGGGACGAAGTCGAAGACATTATCCGGTTGTTCCAGTCGAGCATGCTGGCGATCAAACAGTTGGATCGGCCGGTCGTCGCCGCGCCGCACCGGATGACGCTCGGCGGCGGGGTGGAGGCTTGCCTACCTGCGGATCAAATTATTTTTTCGCCGGAAACGTACTTTGGGCTGGTGGAGACGGGAGTCGGACTAATTCCCGCCGGAGGAGGCTCGAAGGAAGCGGCGGTGCTGGCGGCAGAACGGGCGGCGGGGGGAGAGCTTCAGCCGCATCTGAACGCCTTGTTCGAGACGATAGCGCTTGCAAAAACGTCGACCAGCGGCTTCGACGTTGCGAAGCTCGGGCTGAAACGCCCGCAGGACCGCGCCATCATGCGCCAGGATTCCCGCATTGCAGAAGCGAAGCGGGCCGTGCTTGAGCTGGACCGTGCGGGTTATGCCGCGCCGCAGGAAAAGCGGGTTCGGGTAGCCGGCCGGGAAGGGAAGGCAGTACTGCAAGTGGGGGTGCAGGGCATGCTGCTCGGCGGCCAGATTAGTAGGCACGACGCACTCATCGGGACGAAGCTGGCGCATGTGGTGGCTGGCGGCGACGCTGCTCCGGGCGCGGAGGTGAGCGAGCAATATTTGCTTGATCTGGAATGCGAGGCGTTTCTTAGCCTCTGCGGCGAGCGCAAAACGCAGGAACGGATGAGCCATATGTTGTCTACGGGCAAGCCGCTGCGCAACTAAGCGGTAGTCTTGTTAGAAGGAGTGTTCGAGCCATCTATTATGCGGCGTAGACCGGAAGTTTAGCTGCATGAATAAAGCAAGGGGGAGACCGTGATGGGCAATCGATTTGGCCGTGATGAGGATCGGGACGCGGTGATCGTGTCGGCGGTGCGAACGGCCGTAGGCAAAGCGAAGAAGGGCGGGTTCGCCGATACACGAGCGGAGGACTTGGGCAAAGCGGTCATTCATGCCGCGCTGGAAAGAACGCCAGGGCTGGCAAGAGAGGAGGTCGAGGACGTTATCCTCGGCTGTGCGATGCCCGAAGGCGAGCAAGGGTTGAACTTTGCGAGAGTCATATCTCTGTATGCGGGGCTGCCGGTTACGACCCCTGCGGTGACGGTTAACCGATTTTGCGCTTCCGGCCTGCAGGCTATCGCCTACGCTGCGGAGCGTATTCGGCTTGGGGAGGCGGAAGTGATCGTGGCAGGGGGCGTAGAGAGCATGAGCCACGTGCCGATGAGCGGCTTCAAGCTGTCGCCTCATCCAAGCATCGTCGATACGATGCCGGAAGTGTATATGGGAATGGGCCATACCGCCGAGGAAGTGGCGAGACGGTACGGCGTCAGCCGGGCGGCCCAGGATGCATTCGCAGCAGCCAGCCATCAGAAGGCGGCAGAAGCGATTCGAAGCGGTCGATTTAAAGATGAGATTGTGCCCGTGACCGCGCGCCGATCCGGTGTAAACGAAGCGGGGCGGCCGTGGGAAAGCACCGCTGTCATCGATACGGACGAAGGAGTGAGGTCGGAGACAACGCCGGAGACGCTAGCTCCTCTGAAGCCGAGCTTCGCCCGCGAAGGCACGGTAACAGCGGGCAATTCTTCGCAAATGAGCGACGGGGCCGCAGCCGTCGTCGTCATGAGCCGCGCGAAAGCGAGGCGGCTGGGGCTAGAACCGCTGGCCGTATTCCGGGCTTATAGCGTAGCCGGGGTGGCGCCGGAGGTGATGGGCATCGGGCCGATTGAGGCGATTCCGAGCGTGCTGTCCAAGTCTGGGCTCGAATTGTCTGAGGTGGATCTGTTTGAAATCAACGAAGCATTTGCTGCGCAATGCGTGCCGGTCGTTGAAGAGCTCGGCATTGACCCGGAGCGGGTTAACGTAAACGGAGGAGCCATCGCGCTTGGACACCCGCTTGGCTGTACCGGTGCGAAGCTGTCGGTTTCGCTGATCCACGAGCTTAGGCGGCGCGGCGGCGGTCTAGGCATCGTATCGATGTGCGTTGGAGGAGGCATGGGCGCGGCGGGCGTTTTTGAAGTATATTCGGCAGCTACGGAAGGAGAAGATCGGCAATGACGACGGAAACGATACGATTCGGCGGCCGTTTTGTCATCGAGGATTCATCGCCGGAGACAACGGCATCGCCGGAGGATTTTAACGAGGAGCAGCTGATGATGGCGCGGGCGGCGGCGGAGTTTGCGGATGGGGAGATTGTTCCGCACGACGAACAGCTCGAAGGGCTCGACTATGGACTGACCGTTAAGCTGATGCGGCAAGCGGGAGAGCTGGGGCTGCTCGGAGCCGATGTGCCCGAAGCGTACGGCGGGCTTGGACTTGATAAGGTAAGTACGACGCTATTGTCGGAAACGTTGGCGCGAGCTTCGTCTTTCGCGTTGTCGGTCGGAGCGCATACGGGAATCGGTACGCTGCCGATTGTTTTTTTCGGAACGCCTGCACAGAAGCGAAAGTACTTGCCAAGGCTGGCGACCGGCGAGCTGATCGCTGCCTATTGCTTGACGGAACCGGCATCCGGCTCGGATGCGCTGGGCGCTAAAACGACGGCAAAGCTGTCCGAGGACGGCACCCATTATATTTTGAACGGCTCAAAGCTTTATATCACAAACGCGGGCTTCGCCGACGTATTTATTGTATACGCGAAGGTCGACGGCGAAGCGTTCACCGCTTTTATCGTAGAACGGAACACGCCTGGCTTCAGCGTTGGGCCGGAAGAGCACAAGATGGGGATTAAGGGATCGTCGACTTGTCCGCTCTATTTCGAGGATGTCGCCGTTCCGGTCGAGCAGGTGCTGGGGGAAATCGGGAAAGGGCATCAGATTGCGTTCAATATTTTGAACATCGGGAGATTCAAGCTGGGGGCGGGCTGTCTTGGGGCGGCCAAGGAAACGATCGAGCTCGCGTCCAAGTATGCGAACACCCGGCAGCAGTTCGGACGCGCAATCTCCTCGTATCCGCTGATCGGAGCGAAGCTGGCCGACATGAATATTCGGACCTATGTGATAGAGAGCATGGTTTACCGAACGGCGGGCTGGATCGATGCGAATTTGCAGACGATGGAAGCGGCGGCCGATTCGCCGGACGCAGGCAAGCTGGCGGCGAAGGCTATTGGCGAGTACGCCATCGAATGCTCGATGGTGAAAGTGTTTGCTTCGGAAGGGCTCGATTTTGTCGCGGACGAAGGGGTGCAAATTCACGGCGGGTACGGCTACATTCGCGAGTACAAGGTGGAGCGGATCTACCGAGATTCGCGGATCAACCGGATTTTTGAAGGAACGAATGAAATTAACCGGATGCTCATACCGGGTACGCTGCTCAAGAAAGCGCTGAAAGGCGAATTGCCGCTGTTTGAAAAAGCGCAGGCGCTGCAAGCGGAGCTGCTCCAACCGATGCCGCTTCCGAGTTTCGCTGAACCGTTGGACAGGGAAGCGTACCGGATCAAGCAGGCGAAAAAAGCGTTTCTCGCGATTGGCGGCTTGGCAGTGCAGAAGCTGGGGACGCGAATCGAGCAGGAACAGGAGGTGCTTTGCGTCCTGTCCGATATGATGATTCAGCTGTTCGCGGCGGAAAGCGCGCTTTTGCGAGCTCGTAAAATAACAGCCGGAGGTTCTGCCGAAAAGGCGGCGAATGCGATCCAGATGACGGAAGTGTTCGTGCAGGAAGCGATGGATCGGATTGAATCGCATGCGAAGCTGGGTATAGCGGCGTTGGAAAAGGGCGACGGGCAGCAAATGCAGCTATCGGTATTGAAAAAGCTGATGCGCGCGCCGGCAGTCGATACAATCGCCATCAAGCGGGAGATCGCCGCCCGGATTATTGCAGGGGAGCACTATATCGTATAGGAGGGGAACGCTCTATGGATCCGTTCAAACCGGAACAACCGCTTGTACCCGAAGATCGGCGGGAGCAGGCCGAGGCTTCGCCTCGTGACGGCTCGCCGCCCCCCCATGCAGAGGAGCGATCGGTCTCCTCGCAGCAGACAGCGTCTATTTCTGCGCTGTCCGAGTCTTTGAGCGAGGCTGCGTCATCCGGCAGTGAACCTGATTCCGGCGAGACTGCGCCGGACGGGATTGCTTCGGTTGCAGCCGAAGATATAGGGAATACAGGAAATCCCGTCATTGAGGAAGAAGGGGCTTCAACGCTGCCAGAGCAGACAGCTGCGAATGTGGAGCCATTGGTTGTGGAGCAGCCTGCTGTCGTGGACGAAGTGACAGCGGGAGAAAATAGCGCCGAACTGGCCGTTGAGGCAGAGGTGCTTGAAGTGTCAGGGGAAGTGGATGCTGAGCCTTTACAGGCAGGGGGCAATGAGGAAGCATTTGTTGAGCCGGCAGCTGAGCCCGCGGAGTTAGCTGGCGATACGGTAACGCAGGCTGCAACTGAAGAAGTGCCTGCAAGTGCGGAAGCTGAGCAGCCGCAGGCTGTAGGTGTGGAGGAAGCTTCTGCAAATGAGGAAGCCGGGCTAACTGAGGCGGCAGAAGAAGAGAAAGCGCCCGCGAGGACTGAAGCCGAGCTGGTTCTAGTTGCAGGGGTGACAGACGCCGAGTTGCAACAGGCAACAACCGAAGAGGAAGCGTCAGCAGATACGGAAGCCGAGCTTCCGCAGGCTTTAGCTGGGGTGGGAGAGTCGGTGAAGATCGAAGTTGAGTTGGTTCAGGTTGCAGTTGAGGAGAAAGCCGAAACGCAACGGACAACAGCCGAAGAGGAAACACCACAAGATGCGGAAGCTGATCATCTACGAGCTGTAAGTAAGGAGGAAGCATCTGCGAGGATTGAAGCCGAGTCGGTTCAGGTTACAGCGGAGGTGGCAGCCGAACCGCCACAGGCAATAGCCGATGAGGAAGCGTCAGCAGAAACAGAAGCCGAGTTAACACAGGCTGTAGGCGAGGAAGAATTACCTGCGGAGGCCGAGAACGAGCCGGTTGCAGTGGATACAGAAGCCGCACCGCCACAGGCAACAGCCGAGGAAGAAGCGTCAGCCGAGGCAAAGGTTGAAACCGAGTCCCCACCGGCAGCGACCGAGGAAGAAGCACCAGCCGAAGCAAAGTCTGAGGCTGAGCCGTCACAAGCTCCGGCCCCAGCCCAGCAACCGGCCGCAGCGTTTTCTGCTTCGCCCGACGCCGAGCCGCATCCAGCACTACCTAAGAAACCTTGGCTCCAACATTACCCGCCGGAGGTGCCGGCTGCGCTGGATTACCCGGAGCATAGCATTTTTCACTTCCTGACGAGGGCGGCGGAGCGATATCCGAATCAGGAAGCGATTCATTTTCTCGGCAAATCGATCAGCTATCGAGCGTTGTACCAAGATGTATGCCGAATGGCGCACGGCTTGGCCGGACTTGGAATACGCAAGGGGGAGCGGGTCGCGATTATGCTGCCCAACTGCCCGCAGGCAGTGACGGCTTATTTCGCTGTGCTGTCGATTGGCGGCATAGCCGTGCAAACTAACCCGCTATATGTTGAAAGAGAACTAGAATATCAGCTCGCGGACAGCGGAGCGGTTGCCATCATTACGGTCGATTTGCTCTATCCACGGCTGTCGCGCGTGCGTGGAGAGCAGCCGGAGGCCGGTCCGACGCCGCAGCTGCGTCATGTTATCGTGACGTCGATCAAGGACGGGCTGCCGTTCCCAAAAAATTTGCTCTATCCAATCAAGCAGCGCAGGGAAGGCTTTCGCGCTGAAATTCCATTCGGCCGTCTTGGAGTGGTTGCCTATCGCAGGCTGCTGGCAGGCCAATCTATTTTGCCGCCAGTTACGGAGACGCAGGCTGACGATCTGGCGCTGCTGCAATATACGGGCGGAACGACCGGTACGCCGAAGGGCGTCATGCTGACGCATCGCAACTTGGTTGCAAATACGGTACAGACGTCGGCGTGGTGCTATAAAGCGAAGGAAGGCGTGGAGAAATTTTTGGCAGCGCTGCCGCTCTTCCATGTATTCGGCTTGACGGTGCTGATGAACATGGCGGTAATGAAGGCAGGCTCTCTTATTTTGCTGCCCAAATTCGAAGCGGAAGCGGTGCTGCATACAATCGGCAAGCTAAAGCCGACGATTTTTCCAGGTGCTCCTACCATGTATGTGGCGTTAATTCATCATCGGGCGGCCGATTCGATCGATTTGTCGTCCATTGAAGTGTGCATCAGCGGCTCGGCGGCTCTCCCGCTTGAGGTACAAGACCGGTTCGAGGCGTTAACGGGCGGCAAGCTGATCGAGGGCTATGGCTTGACTGAATCTTCGCCGGTCACCCACGCTAATCCGATATGGGGCAAGCGTAAAATCGGCACCATTGGATTACCTTTCCCCGATACGGAGGCCGCTATCATGAGCCCGGATGGGAAGCTGCTACCGCCCGGACAGATTGGCGAGCTGGTGCTACGGGGGCCGCAAGTGATGACAGGCTACTGGAACCATCCGGAGGAAACTGCGTATGCGTTAAGAGAAGGCTGGCTTCATACAGGCGACTTGGCTTCGATGGACGAGGAAGGCTACTTCACGATTGTCGATCGCATGAAGGATGTTATTATTGCGGGAGGATTTAACATTTATCCCCGCGAAGTAGAAGAGGTACTGTTTGAACATCCTGCTGTCGTGGAGGCTGCGGCCATCGGCGTCAAGGACGCTTACCGAGGTGAAACGGTCAAGGCGTTTATTGTGCTAAAAGAAGGGCTGCAGGTGAGCGAAGAAGAGCTTGATCGCTGGTGCAGGGAGCGGCTGGCCGCGTTCAAGGTTCCGCATCTGTACGAATTCCGCAGCAGCCTGCCAAAAACGATGGTGGGCAAAGTGCTGAAGCGCAAGCTGACGGAAGAGACCGAGCCGGAGCCGGCTGCGAAACGATAAGATCATGCAAAGGCGGTGTTGCGCTAATGTCGCATGAGGAAACCGAAACCGTTCGACAGCCGGAAGCTGGGCGAAGGAATGCCGCCGAATATTTGGAGCGGCTCTCCGAGGAAGCGCAGGCTTCGTTCTGGGGCGATCTCGGCTGCGAGGTGATTCGAGCGGAAGCGGGCAGAGCGGTGATCGGCTTAATGGCCGAACGGCGCCACATGAATTTGATCGGCATCGTGCACGGCGGCGTTCTTATGTCGATGCTCGATAATGCGATGGGACTTGCGGTGATGCTGTCGTGTACGGAAGAGAAAACTGTTACTGCCCACATGAATACTCACTTTTTGGAAAATGCTAAGAGCGGAAGGATCATCTGCGAAGCAGAAATCATGCATCGTATCGGAAGAACGATCACGTTGCAAGCTTCGGTTAAAGATGAGGAAGGCCGATTAATCGCATGGGGCAGCGGCGCTTATCGTATTTTATCTAAATCAGGTGCAAACGGCGTAGGATAGCTTCTTTTTTCAATGTGATAACGGACTTGTTGAGATAGGTTGTTGAATGTTTTGTGAACGACTGAATTCGATTTCAAAAAAGCCGATAAAAATAATAGGGAAAGGAGGCGGAGATATGGTCGCCAGTTGGATTACTATACTCGTATTAGCGTTCGGAATCTTGGTTGCTGCTGTCGGAGTGACTGCCTTTTTGCGTATGCATAACAAGGAAAAAGGAGTTGCCTCGTCCAGAGCTGCCGTAAATATCCCGCCTCCGGCTAAAGGGCCGTCTGCAAGCCATGAAGAAGAACATCGAAACGTTGACGGCTTTTACGAAAAAAAGTAAATGCCGCTGGAAATAAATTGCATGCTTTTATATTCGAATCGAAAATGTTATAATAGTAAGAAAAATGCAAACATTAAGACTCATTCACTATGGAGTTGCCTGCACCGATGGGGGTTCTTGCGGTGTAAGAGCCGCATCCGTTCTCGGATTTTGTTGTTTAGGACGACCATCCAACGTATAGGGGAGGAGATTTCATGGCGAAGCATAGCCAGAATGAAGTCAAGGAAAGCCTGAAGGAACTTACGAGAATTTTTCAGCCAAAGGACCCGCGGAAATTTGTTCGCGATTATATCCGTAAGTACCGGATTACCGGTGGCTACGAGGATGAGTTGACGATGTTGGTTGAGGATGAGATGGATAAGTTGAACTCCTCTGTGGGTTGATGGTTGCAGTCAAACTTCATAATGTTACCAGCTTTGCGTCCGTGATGTTACGGAGTGCAAAGCTTTTTTGTATTTGTTCAATATTCGGACGCGACCCCGCGTAATGTTCGGCCTTTTCTCCGAATAGGGTGAAACAGAGGAGGGATACCTAACATGACGCTTATACTGAAATCCAAAAACGAGATGAAATCAATTCGAAGGGCTGGACAAATTTTGTCCGCCTGCCACAAAGCGATCGCAAGACGAATTTCCCCCGGCGTGACGACGTTTGAAATCGACCGCTTCGCCGAACGCTTTCTGCTGGATAACGGCGCCGTCCTTGCTCAAAAAGGCGAAAAAGGTTACCCGTATACGATTAGCGCGTCGGTGAACGAGGTCGTCTACTATGGTTTCCCAGATAGGGCTCCGTTATCGCAGGGCGATGTCGTCACGATTGAAGTTGCGGCTGAAGTAAACGGAGCAAGGGCGATTTCGGCATGGACATACGCCATTGGCGTCCCGGCCAAAGAGGCTGCCCATTTGCTTAAGACAGCTAAGCTGGCGTTGAATCGCGGCGTAATGGAAGCAAAGCCCGGAAATCGGCTGAGCGATATTGTTAGGGCGATACAGCAGTCCGCGGAGGAGACCGGTTACCGCGTTGCCGCCGATTTTGTCCGCCACGGTGCGAGCGCATGGCTTCATGATATCGGCCTGGAGGGAGAGAAAGGAGCGACCGGATTGGAGTCGAAACTGCGGGAAGGTATGATCGTGACGATTGGACCGATTTTGACGGCTGGCGTACCAAGCGTGCTGATTGCCCCGGACGGCAGGGCCGCGCGGACGATTGACGGGAGCTTGACGGCGCAATTTGAGCATACGGTTGCCGTTACCGGTGAGGGTCCGGTCATTTTGACGAAATAAACAGTTTGCGGAAGAGGCCGTGCGTTCGCAACTCAACGCGCGGCCAGGCACGCTTTTTACATAATCTTAAAGAACAATTTAACAGTGGACAAATAATCGCTTCTTACACTTGAGGGAATCCAACCCTTAGTCAGGAGTGATTCGATTTTGAAAAGCACGGTAAAAAAAACGACGGCTGTCTTGCTGGCAGCACAGCTTGCTCTTGGAACATTCGCGGGGAGTATCGTTACGGCAGCCCCAGGCCCTGATCTCACGGCCGGTACGCCATACTTGCCGAACGGGCAATACAATACAGACGTTCCGCATATTTTGATTCACCAGGTGTACGGGTCGGGCTTGACGTCGGCATCCGATGCTTTCTCCTCGCACGGCTTTATTGAGCTGTTTAATCCAACGGACAGCGACATCGATTTGAGCGGCTGGGCGCTGCACTATGCTGACCGCGGCAACAAGGAAAAGACGGGTCCGACCGGCGATTGGCAGAAGCTCAATCTGCAAGGCGAGATCAAAGCGAAGTCCTCCTATTTGGTAAGAGCCCGTGCCACTGGCACAGTCGGCGCTAGGGTCGATTTGACGTCGAAGAAGGATTTGGATTGGGATACGCGGTTTATCAACAATAAAGGGATGAAAGTCGTCCTGACGAGCAATCAGTTGGATATCTCTAACCAAGTGAAAAATCCGTTTGAGACGATGGTGCCCGGTTATGTCGATATGATCGGCACGGGCAGCAACGACGAAGGCAGTGATATTGACGGTTATGAATCGGACTATCCAACCGGTTCGGCAGAAGGCACGTCGAAGAAAAAATCGATTCGCCGCGTCGATTTCAAAGACACTGACCACAACAAAGCGGATTTCAAACAGGTGGATTACGAAGCGGTCACGAATGCCGAGCTAGCCGTACTTAGCCCGAAAGCGGGCTCCGATGGCGCATGGGCGGTACAGCCCGATCCGCTGGCGATTCAAACGGCATCGCTGCCGAACGCCTATACCGATCAAGCATACCAGACTTCTATTGTCGCGAAAGGCGGAAAAGCGCCATATACCTACGAGGCGAACGGACTCCCTCAAGGACTCAGCATGACGACGGATGGGGTCATTAGCGGAACGCCGAGAACGGCTGAGACTGGTGTTAAAGTTAACGTTACAGTAACGGACAGCACGTATCCAACCGCATGGACCGCTTCCCAGAGCCTGACGTTGAACGTGCAGGCATTCCGCCCAAATATTGACGATACGCTGGCGATCACGAAGATCGGCGGGTACTCGGTCGGAAGTACAAACGCCGATGGAGGCGTGGCGGAAATTGTGAAGTTTAACAAAGATAACGGGAAATTTTATCTCGTTAATGGTTCGGCCAACCCGCCGACCCTCGATATTGTAAGCCTTGGCAACGGCAAGGGCGATCTGCAAAAGGAAAAGAGCGTGTTCGTCCGCGATTTGGCGGAAACGAACGGCAGCTTTACGTTTGGCGATTTGACGAGTGTTGATGTAAACACGGCGACAAAACGAATTTACGTTGCAGTGCAAGAGAATGATCGGAAGAAGGCTGGTAAAATTTTAGCGCTGGACTACTCCGGCAATTTGGTGACCGAATATGCGGCTGGCGTTCAGCCGGATATGATTAAATCGACGCCTGACGGCAGATACGTGATGACGGCGGATGAAGCCGAGCCGAACAACGGAGTCGACGACCCGCCGGGCAGCGTAACAATCGTTGACACGCAATTGGGTACGAGCGTCCAGGTGTATTTCGACGACGAATCGGTAATCAGCGACAATGTTCATATCCGGGGAGCGGTAGATCCGGCGGACGGGATGATTAAAGGCAAAGGCACCAAAGCGGATGCTTATTATGATCTGGAGCCGGAATATATTGCGCTCTCTGCGGATTATAAAAAGGCTTACGTCAGCTTGCAAGAAAACAATGCGATTGCGACGATCGATATCGCTTCGAAAAAAGTGCTGTCGGTCGATGGACTCGGATTCAAAGATTTTAATGCCGCCGCAAATGCCCTCGATGTACGGGAAGACGGGGCTGTGCTGCTGGAAAATGTGCCGTTCAAAGGAGTTTATATGCCGGACGGCATCGCTACTCACCAAATTAACGGCAAAACCTATTTGTTCACGGCGAATGAAGGGGATGCAACCGAGTGGCCGAACCGTGTAAATATTAGCACGATAGGAAAATTGAAAGGACAGCTCGACCCGGCTTCCGAAGCTTATGCTTTCTTGAACGGCAAGGATCAGTACAATGCCGTTGAAGTGTTGGCGGACATGGGTAATGACGGCATTTACATGCTGGGCGGCAGATCGTTCTCAATCTGGGATACAGATACGATGGAACAGGTCTACGACAGTGGAAACGACTTTGAAACGATTACCGGCCAGCGTTTGCCGGCGTTTTTCAACGCCAGCCATAGCAAGGTGGCCATAGACGACCGCAGTACGAAGAAAGGTCCGGAGCCGGAGGATATTAAAACCGGCGAGGTGGGCAACCATGTCTTTGCTTTTGTCGGTCTCGAGAGAGTTGGCGGGATTATGACCTATGACGTGACTGATCCGGCGTCGCCTGCCTTCGTAAACTACACGAATACGCGGGAGTTTCTCAACAGCCAAGGAAAAGTGAATTTGGATACGGACACGGGACCGGAAGGACTTGAGTTCATTTCGGCAGCGGACAGCCCGACTGGATTGCCATTGCTGCTGGTTGCATTCGAGGTAGGCGGCAAAGTGGCTGTCTATCAATTGGAGACGACAAAAGTGACGCTCGATCGCACTGCGCTTTCTCTCGCGGCAGGTGGAACGTCCACTAAGCTGAATGCTGTCGTCGAGCCGATTAAAGGCGGAGCAGCGACAGTAACCTGGTCCAGTTCGGACGCATCTGTTGCCGCAGTTGATGCGGATGGCACGGTTCGTCCGCTGAAAGAGGGCAAAACGGTCATCAAAGCGATTAGCTCCGATGGGTACGGCAGCGCGGAAGCAGTCGTGACCGTTGCTGCTGCTCCGGGCGGTGGCGGCACGCCGACACCGACGCCAACACCGTCAGCAACACCGACACCGACGCCGTCGCCAGGCTCGACACCGACACCGACGCCATCGTCGACACCAGGGTCAGGCTCGACGCCTACACCATCGACGCCGGCACCGTCTGCAACGCCGAAGCCAACAGCTACACCGTCGACAACACCAGCGCCAACGCAATCGCCTGTACCGTCATCGACACCGAAGCCGACTGCGTCGCCTGGACAAGGCGGCTCGAGCTTTACCGACGTTAACGGCCATTGGGCGAAGGACGCTATCGGCAAGCTGGCAGCGGCAGGCATTCTCCAAGGACAGCCGGACGGCAGCTTTAAGCCGGATAACCGGATGACGCGGGCAGAGTATATGGCAGTTCTGTATAGATTGATTGGACTGCAAGGAAGCACTGCACCAGGAAGCGGCTTCAAAGATGTACCGGCAGGCGCTTGGTACAGCGTCTATGTGAATGCTTTGACATCGGAAGGCATTGCAGGCGGCTTCTCGGACGGAAGCTTCCGTCCGAATAAAGAGCTTACGCGCGAGGAAGCTTTCGTCCTCCTGTACCGCGCAGTGAAGGATCAGCTGCCTTCCGGCGGCAGCAAGCAGCCATTCACCGACAATGGAGATATTTCGGGTTGGGCGCGCGAAGCCATTGAGGCACTAGCTCAAGCGGGAATTATTCAAGGCGGTTCGGATGGCAAGCTGAATCCGAAGAAGACGATCACGCGAGCGGAAATTGCGAAGATCGCGGCTTATTTTGTGAAGTAGGCAAGAGGGGTTGCCGTTTTAAAGAAGCAGCACGGAACGAAGGGGCTTTTGATAGCGAGAAAAACATCCCGTTTCACGGTTTAATGTGGAGCGGGATGTTTTTTTGCATATAAACAGATGGTTCTCTAAGATCAGACTGAGCTGACCCGCCTAACTCTACTGGTTGCACGCATGCCTTCGGTTAATCTGATAATGATCGCTGTCGCAGTATTTATTCGACGAGGGTCGACCGCCGAAGTGTGATCGAGCGCCGTCGTAGTATCGAGAGGTACGCGTGGTGCGGGAATAAGGGAAAGTAACTGTATTCTTGGTACATTCTCCTAGCGTGCGCCTAACTTTGGTGTGCATGCCGCAGAGGCAGTTATCAATAACTGCTTTATTGCAGTTATTTCCTCGACTTTGAGCGGAACAGAGGAGAATAACTGCTTTTTTGCAGTTATTTCAAGCTTCTAGTTGCCTGATGCAATGTATCAAGAAAAATAACTGCCATATTGCAGTTATTTCCTCGGATTTGACCGGAGCAGGGGAGAATAACTGCTTATTTGCAGTTATTTCAAGCTTCAGGTTGCCTGATGCAATGTATCAAGAATAATAACTGCTTTATTGCAGTTATTTCCTCGGATTTGACCGGAACAGGGAAGAATAACTGCTTTTTTGCAGTTATTTCAAGCATTCACCTGCCGTTTGCGTTCACACCATAGGCAATAACTGCTTTATTGCAGTTATTGCCTCGCTTCTCACGGGAAGTAGGGAGAATAACTGCCTTTTAGCATCTATTCCATGAAGACAGCTGGGTTTCGTACAAGAAGCGGAGACGCTATTTATGCGCCCGACCGAGGAAATTAGAGGCTTCTTGCCGAGCTAACTTTGTTTTTAGAGGTACGGTATTGATTAGCGGCTCTCGAATCTGACACAATGGAATCATACAAACCAATTTTGCTAACGACTCAAGCTGGAGGCACAGGTCTTCCTGAATGCGGATTTGATAGTTGAAATCGAAACCGAGAATGCAAAAGTATCGGTTAAACCGCTGCCAGAAAAAAATAATAAAGGAAGTGAATCCAATGCCATTAGATGCTTTTACGAAGAAACGGATTGAGAAAATTATGGACGAGTATGCAGGATCAAAATTCCCTAAACATTTAAGCAATCAGATAAGGATCAGCTATAAAATCAGAGGAAACAACGTTACTCTTTGTGAAGAAAGGCCAGCGTACATAGGCGATGGTTGGACACAGCTTGATGTCGCTCAGTTCCGATTGGCAGACTCCAAATGGTTGGTGTACTGGAGAGATAGTAAGGATAAATGGCATCTAATTGAAGATATCGAACCAAGCGAGGATTTTCAAAAACAATTAGCAATCGTTGACAAAAACGAAATAGGGATATTTTGGTATTGAAGCGTAGGATTGGCTCTTGACGATCCGATTAATGCCGGTTTATCTTAAATGCATCATTCGTTTGTCCAAATGATTCATATAGATGTCCGAATTACACATGTTCGATCGGGGCACAAACTGCTATACTAACCTCATTGGGAATGATTATCATTATAAATAAAGGGGTAATAGCATGAAGAAGTTCCGTTCCTTTCGGCTAGCAATTCTTATCATGGCCGTAGGGTTAGTTCTAGCGGCTTGTGGAAATTCGGGCAGCAATGAAGGCAGCAATAAGGGCAGCAATCAAGGCGGCGAGAACGCGCCAGCCGAGACGAAAGCAGAAACCCGTATGTGGACCGACGGCATCGGCCGCGAAGTGGAGATTCCCGTTAAACCGCAGCGTATTATTACGACGCAATATTTGCCGGAAATGCTGGCTCTCGATGTGAAGCCAATCGGCGCGGCTAAACACTTGCTGACAAACTTTGCATCTGTGGAAGGTAAAATCGATGGTGTCGAAGATTTGGGCTCCGTTAACGAGTTTAATGTGGAAAAAGCCCTTGTATTAAATCCAGATCTTATCATAGCAATGGAAGGCAATGATGAGCTCATCAGCAAGCTGAGCAAGATCGCGCCGACTGTCGTTGTGAAGTGGGATCAAAAAGATGCGTTTGAACATTTGAAGGATACGGCCGATGTGCTGGGTATTCCTGAAAAAGCAGAGAAATGGATTGCTGATTACAATCAAAAAGTAGAACAAACAAAAGAAAAGCTGAAATCGGTCGTTTCCCCGGATGAAACGTTTGGCGCTGTCGTGATCGGCGGTTTTAAAGATAAGCAGCTTCGCGTCTACGCGGACCAGAATGTAGGCTATACCTTGTTCAAGGCATTGGATTTTCCAATGACAGATGCCGTTAAGAAGGAATGGGAGAAAGAAGCGCGCCCATTAGGCATGGATATCTCGATGGAAATGCTGCCGCAATTCGCTTCCGCTGACCGCCTGTTCGTCGTACAGTTCGATAACGGTCCTGAATTTTTGAAACAGGTTTTGGAAAGCAGCCTTTGGAAAGATCTCCCTGCGGTGAAAAACAACAAGGTGTATACGCTGCAAAATGCGCTTTGGTTCCCGCTGGACGTGCTTTCTCTCGATCAACAATTGGATGATGCGGTTAAATTACTGACACAGTAGCAAGCGAACGGGCTAAAGGAGTTTCTAGGTATGGTGCTGCATCATGTATATGTATGGACAGATATTTCTCTGCTAACAGAAGGGGAATATCGTTGTTCCGACTCGCCAGCGTTGCTCTTGCCGATAGGAGGCAAGGCCGGCTGGCGGGTAAACGGACAGACAACAGAAAATATGATGGCAGACGCCTATGTGCTGCCCGCTCATTCCGCAATGAGCTTCGAGAACGCTTCAGGGAATCCCTGGAGCGCTTTTCTCATTTCTTTTAAAAGCATTGCAGTAACAAATGAGGAACAACGCAGCGATACGTTGGCTGCCGATGAGGTAATGGAGCTCTATACGGCTTCACTAGGCAGCATGATCGGACTTGCAGAACAGCTCTATCAAGGTCGTGATGCTGCGAATGAAACAGAAGCGTATAAGCTGCACGCGCTTTTTCAGAAGATCATGCATTTGGCGCTGGAGGCTGTCGCGGCAAGCGAAGAGAGTGATTACGGAGCGGTTCTGGCGGTAAAGAAAAGCATTGCCCATATTCAGAATGCGTTTGCCGAGCCGATTCAATATGCTGATTTAGCGAGAAATTGCGGTCTATCCCCGAGGCACTATTCGCGAATTTTTCGGAAGCTGACGGGTATGAGTCCGGTGAATTATATTATTCAAAGCCGAATAATCGAGGCCAAGAGACTGCTAAGCACCGCTTCGGAACCTATACAGCAGGTTGCGATTAAAAGCGGGTTTAGCGATCCGTTTCATTTCAGCCGCACCTTTAAGCGCCATGTAGGGCTGTCTCCCCGGCTTTATGTCAATCTTCATAGAGAACAAAGCCGTGTTGCCGTTTCGCAGTATTTGGGCGAGCTTTTGGCGATTGGCGTTAAACCGGTAGGCGCTCCTAAGCTATTGTTGTCTGGAAAATATGTTCGTCATCTGGTGGAGGGAGTTGCTGAAACCGGCAGCACGGTGGTGAGTCCGGACATGGATCGATTGAAGGGACTGGAGCCTGATGCGATCTTTACTTTTGACGGTCACCACTACGATCAATACAGCCAAATTGCACCAACCTTGAATGTTCCATGGTCTCAGCCAGCTTTTCACCGCTTCAAGCTTATCGCCTCGCTGCTGGGAAGGGATCGTCAGGCTGACGACTGGATCCAGCGCTATGAGAGTCAGGTTCATCAAGTGCAGCGTCAGTTGAAAGAGCGGCTTGGTCAGGAGAGGACGGTTTCTTTTTGGTACATTAGAGAGTTTCCGAATAAATTCGATGTGTATTACGAGCGGGAAATGATGTACAACGATCTTGGACTGAATCCTCCGCCTGCCGTTCAGCGAGCGAAAAAAGAACAGCCGCTGCTTCCTTTTAAGCAAAGTAAGGATGTAACGGAAATGCCGCTTTACGCGGGAGACCATATGTTTGTTGTGGTGGACAGGAAAGCAAGGAAGCTGTTTGATCAGCTGCGCAAAGGACAGGTATGGCGTAATTTGCCCGCCGTGCAGGCAGGGCGCGTATACGTGATGACGACGGATTGGCTGTTTGTTGATCCTATATCAAGATTGGGACATCTTAGAGAGCTGCCAGAGATTTTGAAGGATTAACGGCACAAAACCGAAATCAGTGCATGACTATAAGTGAGGGGAAGCGCTGCGGGTCAGAGGGTTCTTCCGATCGCCATTAAAGCCTGATTCCTTTGTTTGATAGAGGTTTGGGGTAGGAATCTGGCTTTAAAAGCGACCACTATCGTTTCTCCAGAATCCCTCTGACCCTTCGCTCCACTCAACTTTTCCGTCAAGCACTGATTTTTAAGTTTGTGCCTAATTAACGAAGAGAATGTAATGAAATTGGAAAGCCAAAGGGGCTGTCCCAAAAGTCATAAAAGACTGAGGGACGCCCCTTTTTCATATTGTCAAACAAAAAGAAACCGTTTCTTGGTAAAATGGAGGTACCACCCAACCAAATACCAAAGGAGACGGTTTCTTTGTACATTCAATATACCATGGATCAACTCTACTTACCAATGGATTTAGAAGAAGACATCCCCGCCAACCACCTCGTTCGCGTGATCAATGCTGCTGTCAATCGTCTCGACGACGCCATCTTCGACGTGGCCTATCCCGGAGGCGGACGAGACAGTTATCACCCCAAGATGCTCACCAAAATTATCATATACGCCTACTCGCAGCGCATTTACTCTTCCCGTCAAATCGCCAAAGCGGTTCGTGAGAATATCATGTTCATGTGGCTCGCTGGCAGGCAACGCCCAGACTTCCGAGCCTTGAATCGGTTTCGCTCCGAACGGGTGAAAGACGTCCTGGAGACCGTCTTTACGGGTGTCCTTCAATTTCTCGCCGAGGAAAAATATGTGAAGCTCGATCATTACTTTGTCGACGGTACG